>NZ_LT906451.1:1272500-1482500 GCF_900187355.1 Legionella lansingensis
TATTACTGCGGATCTTGTTATTTTGGCAGCGGGCACATTCGGTTCAACAGAGATCCTGCTGCGATCAAAAATAAAGGGGTTAAAACTCTCTGAGAAGGTTGGGGAGTATTTTAGCGGAAATGGCGATGTTCTTGCCTTCAGTTACAACAACAAAGATCCCATTCATAGTATTGGTTTCGGATCACGTTCTCCAGAAGGAAGAACGCCTGTTGGCCCTTGTATTACCGGTATTATCGATATGCGCAATCGTCCTCAGCTGGATGAAGGAATGGTGATTGAAGAAGGTTCTGTACCAGGAGGCATGGCCACCTTTTTACCCAAAATAATGGCGCTTTCTGCCAAATTGCAAGCAAGTGATCTTAAAGAGACAAACTCCCATAAGAACAATAGACCTCTTTCCAAACTCAGCGAGTTTGGAAAGAGGTCTATTCACAGAGAACTAGAAAGCCTTATTCATGGGCCGTATTCTGGTGCAATTGATCATACGCAAATATTTTTAGTGATGTCTCATGATACTAAAGAAGGAAAGTTGCTTTTAGATAACAATCAATTGTGTATCAGTTGGCCTAAAGTAGGAGAGCAATCGGTTTTTGCGCATGTCAATCAGGTATTGGAAAAGGCTACACAACCTTTAGGGGGAACGTTTATTTCTAACCCTGTATGGAGTGAAACGAGCGAACATACGCTAGTCACCGTGCATCCACTTGGCGGCTGTGTGATGAGCGATGATGCTGCAAAAGGGGTGGTCAATCATAAAGGACAGGTATTTTGCAACACAGTAGGGGATACTGTTTACGATAGTTTATATGTATGTGATGGGGCCATCATACCTCGGTCACTTGGTGTCAATCCTTTATTAACTATCTCAGCATTAGCTGAACGTATGGTTAGCCTTTTAGCAAAAGATCGGTTTTGGACGATTGACTATACACTGCCTTCTTCTATGCAAAAGCCTGTTCCATCTGACGCAAAGGCAGTTGGCTTATTATTTACCGAAACGATGCGTGGTCGTCTATCAACGACTGTCTTAAGTGACTATCAAAGTGCTTATGTGGATGAAAAATCAATGCCTATGGAATTCACAGTGACCATTGTTACCGATGATCTGGACAAGATGCTAGCAGACCCGCAACACCAAGCAAAAATTATTGGTGAGGTGTCGATTCCTGCTTTCTCTAAAGAACCTTTAGTTATTGAAAAAGGAGAATTCCAGCTTTTTACTGCCGATCAAAGTAATGTAGACACTAAGAAAATGATTTATCAATTTAAACTAAACGCTGTGGAAGGTAATAAATACGAATTTGATGGCTTTAAACTCATCCATAATGATCCTCGCTTTGATATTTGGCAAGACACCACCACACTGAATGTCACCGTTTATGATACAAACAAGGAGAAATGTATTTGCGGCAAAGGTATTTTAAAGATTCTACCTACTGATTTTTTACATCAACTCACAACGATGCGTATTTTAAATACACACGATCCGATTGCGATCCTTGCGGCAAAAGCACGGTTTGGTCATTTTTTTGCAGGTACTCTCTACCCAATTTATGGTGGAGTTTTAGCAAAGACATCCTTTTTTGACCCTAACGCGCCTCCTCGGCAAAAACGAATACTGCGCGTGAATAAGCCGGAAGTCCATTTTGCAACAACTACCGATGAACAGCACCTGCTCCTGACTCGTTATAGGGGTGGAGATAAGGGGCCTGTCATTATGTTGCATGGTCTTGGTGTATCGAGTCTGATTTTTTCAATCGATACGATAGAGACGAACCTCTTGGAATACCTTTTTGCAGCGGGTTACGATGTATGGTTGCTTGACTATCGCGCAAGCATTGCTTTGCCGACAAACCATCTTTCCTTTAGTGCTGATGATATTGCTCTTTATGATTACCCGGCTGCAGTTGCCAAAGTTCTTGAAGTCACCAATGCCAGAAGTGTACAGATGGTAGCGCATTGTTTTGGGGCCACCACATTGTGCATGGCCATGCTGGCAGGGTTACAAGGGGTTCGTTCAATTCTCTTCTCACAAATTGCGGCTAATATTGTTGCGCCTCGGTCTGCGAAAATAAAAGCAGGTATATACCTACCTTCTGTTTTGAAGTCGTTGGGTATTTCTTCTTTAACTGCTTATGCTGACGTCAATGAAAATTGGCAGCAACAGCTTGCTGATAGTGCTCTTAAATTCATTAATCCGTTTTTGAAAGAGCAGTGTCAAAGTGCAGTGTGTCGGCGCATCTCCTTTTTATATGGTCCATTGTATGAACACACACAATTGAATCAAATGACTCATGACTCACTTCATGAAATGTTTGGCTTTGCTAATCTTAAATCCTTTGAGCATTTAGCTTTAATGATTCGCAAAGGACATATTGTAAACGCAGAAGGTAAAGAGAGTTACTTGCCTTATTTAGAACGCTTAGCGCTGCCTATTACGTTTATTCATGGAACAGAAAATCGCTGTTTTCTGCCCGAAAGCACGGCTGTAACGTATCAACTACTGCAAGAAAAAAATGGCACCGCTTTTTATGAACGACATCTAATTCCAGGCTATGGTCATATTGACTGTATTTTTGGAAAAAATGCAGTCAACGATGTCTACCCTTATATTCTTAATCATTTGGAGGCTTATCCAAGATCATAATTAGAACAAGCTTAGGGACGTTGTTCCCTAGTTAACATGAGTGATTCTCAAGGAGATGATGACATGCGGTTGGCAACGTTTAATGTTGAAAACTTGTTCGAACGTGCTAAAGCAATGAATTTAGGCGATTGGAGTATGGGAGCTGCCATTCTTGAAGACTTCAAACAATTGAATGAGTTAATACAAAGGGATGTTTACACGCAGGAGATTAAGTCTAAATTATTAGCAATTATGGAGCGTCATGATGGGCTTCTTACAAAAGGAGAAGGCACCTTCATTCGCTTAAGAGAGATTCGCGGCAAATTGCTTGTTAGACCTAGAAATAAACCGCCTGAAATTGCTGTTTCAAGCCGTCATGAATGGATTGGTTGGTTTGAACTTGAAAAAGAACCCATTAAGGGAAAAGCAACTGAGAATATAGCACGTGTAATAGGGCTCCTTGAAACCGATATATTGTGCATCATAGAAGCGGAGGATCGCATTGGCCTCAATCATTTTAACCGCGAAGTGTTACCGTTTGTTGAAATAACACCATTTAACCATGTCATGCTTATTGACGGCAATGATACACGCGGCATCGATGTGGGGATTATGACGAAGAGTCCTTATGAAATAATAGGTATGTATAGCCATATCGATGATACCGACGAGAAAGGGACAATATTCAGTCGTGATTGTGCCGAATACGAAATTAAAACAGCACTAGGGAATACCTTGCTTTTATTAGTCAATCATTTCAAAAGCAAAGGTTATGGCAGTTTTGTTGAATCAGCGGCTAAACGACTCCGTCAATCCAGGCGTGTGCGTGATATCTATGAAGCGCGTCTTACTGAAGGATTTGATTACATCGCTGTAGTGGGTGATTTAAATGCTGCGTCTAATGAAGCAGCGATGGATCCACTCGTCCGGGAAGGATCAACATTGACTGATATCATGACCCATACAAAATTTTTAGGCGATGGTCGCCCTGGTACACATGGCAATGGTACAGCGTCAGCCAAGCTTGATTACATTTTGATGTCTCCTAAGCTTGCTGATAAAGTGGAGAAGGGTGGTATCGAACGTAGAGGAGTTTGGGGCGGGAAACATGGAACATTATTTCCACACCTGCCTACTATAGAAACAGAGAACGATGCTGCATCCGATCATGCAGCACTCTGGGTGAATATCGCTATTTAGTGGTAGAGGTTTAGGGATGACATTCACAAATAGTGTCATCCATAATTCAGAGGGAAAGTATATGAAATGGAAAGATTTTTTAAATCCACGATCAATGCTAACTCCCGGTGTGGCCGGAAGCGTTGTTATGGTTATTGCAAATACCATGTGGGTTGAATTTATGATACCGCAAAAATGGACTGCTTTAGTATTAAGTTTTATAATTATCATTCCTATTTTGATGCAATTTGCCGCTTCATTTATAGAAAATATTATTTACTTTATGTTCAATGGCTTAATCATTTTTGCATTAGCTGTGAATACCAATTTTGCCGGCAGGAAACTTCAAGACATTGTAACCAGCGATAAAAAAGCACCAACTCAAGAAGTTGTAGCCGCTGTTAAAGCGCCACCTTCTTCACTCGTGCTTGAAAAGATACACGGTATGCAATTGGCATCAAATAATCAGCAGGATACGGCAACAGATGGGACTCAAGCTAGTGGTGAGACCTCTAAAAAAGATTCTTCTGATCAAAAAGACAACAAAGATTCCGCAGAAAAAGAGGCAAAGAACAAGTCAAAAAATCAGGAAGGTAGAGAATTTTTTCAACCATGGTTTTAACCTTAATTAGGTGGAATAATTGACATCTCTTGGCCCTCTGTCAAAGGTGCAGATTGGTAACTAGTGCAGTACTTCACTAAAATTGTTTTTTGTGCAGATATCGCACAATTTATTCTGTAGCCTGCTTGATTATAGAGAAGAAGGCTCACATCGCCCGGTACATCTCCTGTAAGTTTAATTTCGTAATGTTCAGGGTTAGGGGCTTTATTAAATACCTCAGCCATGCATTGAGCCAATTGAGCACCAGTCTTATGTTTTTCCTCGTAGCATTGTTGCATAACACGGATAACAGAAGTCAAAATAACATTGGAACTATTATTAGCCGCATGTATATTTTGAACCAGCAAGAGTGTAATTATGCTGATAATAATCGATTTATAAGAAAACATAATTTATACCCAACATATTTTACTTAATTATAGATAATATGTTTAATAAATAACCATTTCGTATAATATTTAATGTGATATTTCTTGGCAATCTCTACCATTGCCATTGAAGTACTAAGGCAAGTTTAATCACACATTAAACGAAGTAATCTTTGATTCTTATCAGCAATTTCTTTACCTCTGATCAGCATAAGGAATAAGGAAAAGAATATGCAGATTATGAGCTGGTAGAAAATCCTTCTTTATTATTTGGAACTGGGTATCCGTGATTTTTTTGGCCTTCTCTTTCCCACAAAAACTGATTAGATTGCTTTTATTACCCTTATCAATGATAAGAGTAAAATCATCGATAGGTCCTGCCCAATTGGCGCCTGTCTTTAGAATATAGGCAAGTCTGCTTTCAGTATAAGGAATTCCGCCTTCTTTATTTTTAGCGGCCAGGCTTTTTTGCATGGTCTCGCTAACACAATACTTCTTCATATATTTTTTATACCCTTCTTCATGAACTGCGTAAGGAGCACCTATGCTGGTACCTGCCGTTGAACCAATGACTGGTTGGTACTCATGCTCAATAGTAATAGCTTGTTTCGGGGGAAATGTTTGTTCCCAGGTATAAATGGTTTTTAAATCCCATCCTGGCTGTGGTTCTTTTCTCATGCCTTTGCCATCGTCAAATTCTTCTAGCCAAATTAGACCAAGTGCTTCTAATTCCGACCATTGTTGTTTAGGAAGGTTGAGTAAAGCTTGCCTGGTTTTACTGTATCCTGGTGATAGAGGGATACCATATTTTTTGAGTAAAGCGGTCTGATCCTTATTTTTAGCAATGGCTTTCTGATAGATAGACATCTTAATTGGTTGATTATTTACGCGAGTGATAAAGCCGACAGGGTTATTAGGATCGTCGACAGGCCATTCCGAGAGTTGTCTATCATAACGGTAGCTTTTAATTAGAGGTAATGGGAAGGCTACAGTGACCTTTATAGGCTTATCTGATTTATTAAAGAAAATATAGTGAACTCGAACTTTCTTTAACGACAAATAGAGTTTCTCTGATTGCAATGCAATAGAGGGATTTTTGGTAAAAACCAATCCTCCGGTGGCTAATTCAGCAGTCGAATCGTTTGCAAAAGCAAACTTTGTAGACAGCAAGAGAATGTGGATTAAAAAAATGATCTTTATTTTCATTATGTTTCTCACCTGTTTGCTAACTTCGATCAAATGACTGGGTTAGCAAACGTGTTAGGGATAAATCTTTACAACCCAATGTTTTATTTAAATATAGATAATGTGTTTAATCAATTTTTGTTTCACACAACAATATCTAATACGGTGGGTAATCAAGATTGAATTTTAAAACTCTTGAAAGATAGGCTATTATTTATTCAAGTTATTCTTCTTGGAATAGTATGCCTAACTATCCAATTTTTTCGATATCTTTATCTTTATGGTTACTTATTATTAGTTTTACAGGGAAGGCAGCAAGTTTTGAGTGTAAAAAAAATCAAACCCCAGTAGAAAAATTAATTTGTAATTCTTCGAAATTAGGCATTCTAGATAGTTATATGTCTCTTTTGTATCATCAACTCTCTGATACCACATCGCCTGATACCAAAAAAAATTTGCTGGATAGTCAAAAAAAATGGCTAACAGAACGTAATAACTGTCAAACAGCCTCTTGTCTTGTTCAGGCTTATGAGAAAAGAATTTCTGATTTAATGACTATTCCACTTCATTCTTCACTTTTAAAAGATCAAAAACTAGAAGGAAAATGGCTGGCAGATTTTAGTCATCAATACGCTTCCTCAGAGTTAAATATTACTCAAGAAAATGAAGAAGGATTTAAATTTTCAATTTCTGCAACAAATGGTGGAAATACTGGTGAAATAGAAGGAGGCAACGCATTATTTATTGGAAATGATGCAATAGCAATGGTTAACAATAGTGAATTAGAAATCCCTTGCCAAATACTATTTCGACTTATAAATAAAAAGCTTACTTTGGAAAGTAACAACAGCTGTAATTATTATGCAGGAAATGGTGTTATTTTTGATGGTAATTATGTGAAAGATGGTCAAAAAAAATTATTTACATTGAAGGAGGCTGGTTTTTTGGACACTAATCTTCAAGAGTTGCAGTTTAAAAAGATGACGGGAAAAGACTATCTTCTTTTTGTAAATAATTGTGGATTAGCGACCGATTCAGATGAAAAAAGTACTACTCCTGAAGCTTCTGTTCGCTATGGCTATTTACGTGGAGTAGGGCAAACAGACTGCATTATCTTGCTAAGCAATAATGATATTTGGGCTGCAGCTATTGATAATAATCAAATTAAATATTTCACTAATGATGTTAATTATAAAGATAGATTACCTTCTGCTATTTTAGATTGGGTAAAACAAAAATCAGCACAAGATTTTCCAATAATCTATTCGGAATAGCTTGTATAATAGTCTACTTATCCCCACTTTTCGATCTCTGCACAAGAAAAAATTTTTTATACCGTCATTGCGAACGACGAAGTGAAGCAATCTAGTACAAATCTTTGTTCAAAGTTCGATCTGGATTGCTTCGCTAATGCTCGCAAAGAAGTCATTTTTGATTTTTTTCAGCACAAATTTTTTCGATAGCATGTTGAACTTCATATTTCCTTAATTATTTATAATTAAAATCGGTTAAATTTTAACTAATAAGATAGAGAGATTCACATGTTAGATGAGAAAGAAGTAGCAGAGATAATTGAATCAGATAAGAAGAAAAAAAAGGTTTCATGGAATGATAAGAAAGAGGAAGGGAAAATGGATATGGATTCTCTTACATTTGGGACCAGTGCAACTCCTTCTAAAGCGAAAGTTGATAAAGCTATAACTCAATTAATAAAAGAGGGTTATTCAGAAGTTGAAGCAGCATCACTTATGGGAAAACCAATAACACCGAGCGGCGAACTCATTTTAAATAATCCAACTTTTTATGAATCTAAAGAAAACATAAAGGGGCGTTTAGCTTTGAGGAAAGAAAAGCAATTGTCTTTGGAAAAAGAAGTGCAAACGAATCGATATACGTTTTTCTCTATGAGTAATATTGGATTAGGAGTGGCAGTATTAACGGCGGCGGCAGTAATAGGCGTTGCTGTATCAAGAAATAAATAGACTAATCCAAGTCCTCGGACAGCCCCTCAGAATGACTGAGACCCTCTTGTGGGTTCATTCTGAGGAGCTTGCGACGAAGGGTTTCCTGAATCTCGGGGGATCTCGTTACGCTCAAGAGTGACGAGCTCACCTTGGTGTTGCCACAGCTCTTCCCGTCACAACTAGATCAGCGAAAGCCCCCTCTAGTTTATGCGCAAAAAAGCGCATGCTTATTTGATCGAGATCATAAGCACTGCTTAGTGTCTTTATCATCTTCATAAAGCACTTGCCCAGCATACGCATCAACGCGATAAAGTTATCAAGAAATTTACTTTGATAGGCTTTCTGTAATTTATCTGCTATCCCGTTTTCTGGGATAGCAGATAATTTATCCCAAGGAAAATTATCCGACTTCAAGTTATTTTCTAAAATCAGGGACGATTAGAGAGCGATTCAACGTCTTCTAACTCTTCGATATCGGCTATTATTACTGCTCTCATAGGAGGTATTGTCTCAGTTGCCTTATCTTGGGGAATCTCTGTAAAAAATCTATTTTTTGGGGATTCTTTTTGAGCGTTTTTGTCCTCTAATTTCATTATTAAATTCTTTTTAGACAAGTAAAAATATTCGCTAGTCTAATTTATGAAGTAAAAAATCAATAAGATTAGATGGTCCTACAAAAGTCTAATCCAGCCAAAGATTATGTTTTTTATGCCATTCCTCGATAGACAAGGGAGGATATTCTGGATAAAAAATATCTTGTTTGCTAATAGGGAGTTCATACCAATTTGCCTTATATTTGACCATCATATGAATAATTTCTGGGGAAGTTGGCAGCGGTGTATCAATTGCAGAGGCAAAGGGATGTATCAGCTCTGGCCATTCTGGATCAGATATCCATAAATAGCTTGCACACCGTTTACAGAAGTGTCTAGCACCGGAACTTTCTTTTGACTTCTCTTTTTTCTCCGGATTAAGGCGGGCATGATAGACAGAAATAAATTCCTTTCCTTTTACACTGAGAGTATTCGCAATGGCCATGATATTAATGGCATAACCACCACCCCCCGCCGTTTTCCTACAGATTGAGCAATAACAACGCATATAGGGATAAGGTGAGCGACTTTCACATTCAAATTCTACTGCACGACAGTGGCAGGACCCTTGTATATGCATTTTTAATTCCTTATGATTACTAAGTAGTTTACTACGCTGTAGCAAGCTCATTATATACAGAAGGAACGCTTGCTAGTTAGCACCTAGAAATACGCTTTTACTAATAACAAGAACGAATACAATATAGGTTAAATGATGGAGAAATTGATCAACACCTAACAAATCCCAAAATTGATAATCTGAAGTAGGTTGCCATTTCATTCTGTTATTAATTTTTATTTTTAACCAATCAATATGGTAATGAACAATACCTTCTAAGATCGCAAGAATTAAAAAACCTAAATCCAATGATAAATTTAAAACTGGCCAACAAGCACTATAAGAAAGAAAGAAGCTTGAAAAGACCAAAATTAAATAACTTCCAAAAATATGATAAAGAGCATGAAGAATGCCACCAAGATGACCATAGATTCCCTTATTTTGATAGATGTAGGGACTATGTTGGAAAAAGAAATCAACGATTAAATGTTTAACTTCGAATAAAAAGAACAAAAATATAATGCTCATGTTTAATGAGTAGTCTATTAGCATCTAAGAGTCAAATAAACTAAAAAGTATTTCATTTTTAGAGTATTTTTTTATTTATTTCTGTTGTATCTTAATTCTGTTCGAGGATAACTAATAAGGATATTTGATGAAATCAAAACTTCTTTTTTCATTAACCTGTAGCGCTATTCTTTTAGCATCAGGATGTACACCCGTTTCCAACCCTGCTAATGATTTTAACAATCCGCCAGCTAATGTGGTTGTTACACCTGCACAGGCGCAAGTAGATGCTAAAATTTTGGGCGGTTTGATTGTGCTAAATCAAAATGAAATTGCAGCAGCAACAGCAGCTCAACAAAAAGCCGCTAATCCAGCCGTTAAAAATTATGCAGCATGGATGAATAAAGCCCATAGTCAAAATTTACAGGAAACGCTGAATCTAAGCCAAAGAATGGGTGTTCCTCCTGCAAATGGCAACGTTGCTATGATGCTTAAACGAAAAGGTAGACAAGAGTTAGCGAGCTTGAATCGCCTAAGTGGTGTAGCTTTTGAAAGAGCATATATTGCTGCCATGGTAAAAGATCACACTGCAGCATTGCAATTAATTGATCATAAGCTATTAAACGAGGCAACCAATCCGCTATTGAGAAGACAGCTAGAGATCACTCGCACCCACGTTGTACAACATCTCAAACAAGCTCAGCTTATTCAAAGAAGCTTGGCTTAATTCAAGATAAGCGAGCAGCAGAGAAGTAATACGCAACGTAACCCGGATTATATGAAGTCGTAATCCGGGTTTTTTTTACCAGATGTGTAATGATGGAGCTAGGATAGGGGTATATAAATGGGATATGTAACAGTAGGTAGGGAAAATTCAAACGATATAACATTATATTATAAAGATTGGGGCACAGGACAACCCATCGTTTTCAGTCACGGATGGCCATTATCATCCGATGCGTGGGAAGATCAAATGCTATTTCTTGCCGCAAAAGGGTATCGTTGCATTGCTCATGATCGTCGGGGTCACGGCCGCTCTACTCATAACTTTGAAGGCAATGACATGGATACCTATGCTGATGACTTAGCAAGACTGGTCCAAGCGCTTAAGCTAGAAAATGTTATTCATGTTGGTCATTCTACGGGCGGTGGTGAGGTAGTGCGTTATATTGCAAGGCATGGGGATACTAGAGTTGCCAAAGCGGTATTGATTAGTGCAGTTCCACCACTTATGTTAAAAACCACCACCAACCCAAATGGCATATCCATAGACGTGTTTGACGATATTCGCCAAAACGTTTTATCGGATAGGTCTCAATTTTTTCAAGAGTTACCTGCTGCATTTTACGGTACCAGCAAAGGAGACAATGTATCTCAGGGATTGAAAGATACTTTTTGGGTCCAAGGAGTGCAAGGGGGATTAAAAAGTATATTTGATTGCATTAAAGCATTCTCTGAAACCGATTTTACTCAAGATCTCCAAAAAATAAATGTGCCTGTTTTACTAATCCATGGCGATGAAGATCAAATCGTACCCATAGGAAATTCATCTTTGCTATCAAAAAAGTTATTGAAAAATTCAGAATTAAAAATTTACAAGGGTGGTTCTCATGGTATTTGCTCTACCCATAAAGACCAAATTAATACTGATCTATTAGAGTTCTTTAATTCTAAATTCGGCAGTTGAAAGGATTGTCGCTTTTAGACTTTGCTCGCGCAGGTCTCGATACCCTGCGTGACTTGTTGACCAACTTCAAAATCAATACAAAACAATTTATTAATTTATTAATTATTCCAAATGGTTGCAAATTAACCTGAAAAAAACTGTCCAGTACAAAGCGCTATTTAGCCATGTCTATCAAAATTAATCTTCTCTTAAGCAAAAATGTTTAAAATACGAACACAAATTAAAGAACAATAGAGGGTGTACAAATGAAAAGCCGGGATGAGATATTACGATGGGCGCGCCAGGACAAAAGAACTACGAAAAATAAACACACTGTTGTTACTTCAATGGATGGACAAAGGCAATATCAGCTGGTGGGTACGTTAGATGATGAGGAATCAAATCATTTATTTCAGCAGCTGGGAATAGGTTTAAAAGGTAAGGTGGTATTGGGCAAAGGACAATTTGGGAAAGTTAGATTAGTACGTAACAAAGAAGGTAATTTTTTTGCTGTTAAAAAAATAAAGTCCATTAATAATCAGTCAAACTCTAATTTCGATGCTGAAGCATTGCAGCGTGAAGATAAATTTAATGATATTTTACGTGAAAAAAAAATCACTGGCGTAATGAGACCAATAGATGTATTTACTACGACTGACAGTAAAGGTAATTCAGTGATGTTCCAGATTATGCCCATTGCGAATTTGCGGGATGGAGAGAATTTCATAGGGCTTCAATCTTTTCTTGTCTCTGATATTGATAATAATAAATTAGAATTCCCAAGTGATTTGCTGCAACAGTTACAATTATTTGATAAACAAGATTATTCAAATAGTAAAATTAATGAACAAATGATTGTCGAGAATGAAGAGAATAATGATGAGCTATTAGAGAGCAGTGAAGATGAGAAAGGCGATGCTGAACTGTTAGAGAGCAGTGAAGATGAGAAAGGCGATGCTGAACTGTTAGAGAGCAGTGAAGATGAGAAAGGCGATGCTGAACTATTAGAGAGCAGTGAAGATGAGAAAGGCGATGCTGAACTATTAGAGAGCAGTGAAGATGAGAAAGGCGATGCTGAACTATTAGAGAGCAGTGAAGATGAGAAAGGCGATGCTGAACTATTAGAGAGCAGTGAAGATGAGAAAGACGATGCTGAGTTATTAGAGAGCAGTGAGGATGAACTTAGCGGGAAATCAGAACTTAAGCTCAGTGATTTACTAATGAAAGTCATTTCCCTGCATATTACGCAATCTCTAGTAAAAGTACTCAATGAAATGCACCAAAATAATATCTATCACCGAGATATTCACTTTAAGAATATTTTATTTGATAGCAAGGGGCGAGTTTATTTGTCCGATTTTGGTACTGGGATTGCCTATGACAAAGATATAGTAACGGTTCAAGTTACTAGTAAGCTACAAAGCAATATTCTTCCACCTGAAGCAAAATTTCCCCAGATAAGGCAAGAAATTATTCAAAGGGGCCAGAAATCTCATAAAGTTATTGATGAATGGGAACTCGGATGCACATTACTTTCATTTATTGGTTCCAAGTCATCGGAAATATTGCAAAAATTACAAATGCCAATACATGAAATCCAAAAAACACGTTTTTCAGGAAAAGGTAGCCCGTATCAAAATTATATGAACTATTTGGCCAAAGAGTTAGAGAAATTTGATAAAGAAGTTTTATCAACGAGTGTACATCCTGCGGTAAGAGAAGTGATTTTAGGTTTATTAAATCCAGATTATAACAAACGGATGAGCCTTATTCAGGCAGCGAACCTTATAAATGGAGTTCAACTACCCAAGGAGGAGATTATTTTTAAGGCTTTTCATTTATTAGCACAATATCAGGCTAATCAAGAGAGTAGATTGAATTCTCAAGATAGATTTTTTGGTGATAAGAAGAAAAGTAATGAGGACGATCTAGATCCGCTAGGCCTGGATACTAACCGGACCCCATTAAATATTTAAGTAGTGGGCGGACGGTACCGCTTATCGAAAGGTCATGCTTGCGTATGCCGTCTGTCTACATCGTTATCATTGTCGTCTGCTCTATAAAGTTGTTTTCTGCTATTTCCTCAAATTCTTCCTCTAAAGAAGGTTCTGTATACGTTCGGCTTACAATTGCGCACAATCTCTTTTTATCATCTGTCGTTAAATAAGCAGCAATAGCTTCGAGCGGATTTGATTTTTCTGTTTCTTCGCTCTCAGTTTCTATTGGCCAATCCTCATAAATTTTCCAACCATCGGCAATCGCCATGTAGAGGCTATTACAAAGGGATTTCGCTCGCGCAATTTTTTCTAGAAGCATTTGTTCATCTTTATCTCTAGGTAGGGACAGCAAAGACAAAGCGAACCCCATCCAGCCTGTCGTGGTTTTGGTGGATTTCTTAGGCTCAAGTTGCGCAAATGCCTCATAATGTTCACGGATGCGGGTAATTAAATTTTTTCGGTAAAGCTGATACTTCCTAGGAAACTCGGCGTTAATAAATAGCCATTCAAGTTTTTGCAACCGAGCAATCACCTTTTTTGCTTCATCACGATATTCCTCACTGACTTGTAGTAATTCGATTGTCTCACCAGATAAAGTTTCAATTTCTTGCGGAGGAATCGTCCAATGCAATTTTACACCCTCATCTTGCAAATCGCGATAATAAACTGTATCGCCTGAAGATCTTTTATGTTCACGTAAGGGGCCACTACTATGCAAATAGATACGCTCCATAGGTCCGCTGTATCTTGGTACGGTAGGGTGTTTTCCATTTTCAGTGAGTCGGGCAATTTGTGCAGGAGACAGTACCTTATCAAGCAAAGCAATCACTTGTGATTTACAAGTATAGGATTGATTCAATGCAGGTCCCCACAGGGAAAAGGTCAAATGTAATTCGAAAGGCTTAAGTCTTGGTTCACGTCCAGTTTGCTTAGCTTTGAGTTTTTCCAGCGCATAAATAATAGGGGATAGATCCTCATGTTCATAGAGCCTTGTTTTCTCCGTTGGTTTGCCAGTTAAACCCTGTGATTCCACAACTTCCTTAATGGCTTGTTTTTGTTCATCAACCATGGTTTTGCATTTATGTTGTAATAAATCAAAATTTTCCTTAGCTATTTCAAAAGTAACTCCATGCAATCCATAACCAACATCCAAAAACCGTAATTCCTCGTGACGAAGCATGCCATGATTACCTTTTAAATCAACATCAAGTCCTAACCTGATTTTCAGCTTGCTTAACCACGTATTACGAACAGTTGATGGAACACCATAAAAACCCCAATTATCAATAACTTCAATCTTTCCGCTTTCATCCCATTGAGAAAGCAAAAGGCAACTATGCCAAAAAAAATTGCCATTAAATTCATGATCCATTGCGCAATAGGTCACTGCGTATCTCATTCCCTTGATCCTCATCCTGAGTTAAAAGAGCTTGTTAATGGTTAATAAGGTTCCTCAAAAAAGACAAATCCGGAGATTCCAGTATCACTGATCATAGTTTTTGCGTCAATGTCAAAAGATCCTCATGACAGACACAATAAATAAAGTAATACTATAATTATGGCATTGGAATATTTTACAAGGATGATTCACAAGTTAAGGGAGGAATTTTAAATGGAACTTATCTTACTTGTTATACTCATTTTATTACTAATCGGAGCTTTCCCAGCTTGGCCATATAGCCGAGGTTGGGGGTACTACCCAAGTGGACTATTAGGATTAATTCTAATTATATTGATATTGTTTTTGTTATTTCGATAAGTAATCCCAATAGATCTTTATTAATGCAACGTGTTCTCTCTTGAATGGAGAGATTGTGAGCACCATATTCTTTCTTTATGGTTCTTTCTCAATTATTTTTTTTACGTAATCGGGCAACTCTTCATGGCTTTCCTGAGTATGGGGAATATAGGGTGGAAGCTCTGATGTCATATTCTTACGACAATAAATCTTGTTATTTGGAAAATACTCAAACAATAATTGGACTTTGCCGGCTGTATTAGAACCTGCAATTTCATCAATGAAAGCTAAAGCCAAATCTATACCACTTGACACACCTCCAGCAGTCCAAATTTTTCCTGATTTGACCATTCTCTCTTCAATAACCTCCACATCGCCGGTCGATTTTAGCTCATTGATAGCTCGCCAATAGGTAGTGACCTGTTTGTCTTGTAATAAATTTGCTGCCCTCAGCAAAAAAACACCAGTACATACTGATAAAATATATTCACAGTGTGCTGCTTGTTGACTAATAAAATGGATTACTTTTTTATTGAGTACTTGTTCTCGACGACCAGGACCACCAGGGATAAGCAAAAAATCAAACTGAGGAGAGTTAGAAAAGTCGCAATGAGGTTTTAGCTCAATATTATTCACTCCATGAATCAACTCCGAAGTCTCAGCGACCAAATACATCTCTAATGCTCCGCCAAGGATATTTTTCCAGGTAGCAAATACTTCCCAGGGACCTATTACATCCATAGGTTGAACCCGAGGGTAAAGTAAAACACCTAATTTTTTATTGACATTTGTGGTTTGCACTAGTCACTCCTTGCAGTATGAATAAATAAGCGTAGACAAATCTAGTACAGTGGCACATTCGTGATAACCGGAAGAAAGGGGTTCACCAGAAGAAGTAGAAAAAATGTCTCAAGCGGTCCTACCATTTATTTTGCTAAAAAATTATGATTAACATAAGTAGAGAAAACCAAATTTATGTCATTTTCTTTTAATTTAGTTCTGAGAGGTGGAATAAGGCATAAATTTTTATGCCTTATTCAAAAGTTTAATCATCCACTTCGCAAGTAATTTTTGTGCAGTCTCGGCAATTTGCTGTAGCTAATGCGAATGCATCGTTTGCTGAGGCTTTTGTTTCGGACATTTTTTTGTCGGCTTCTTGCTCAGAAGCTACAGAGCTACTGCTGGCATTCGTAGTACAAGTCCAATTTTTGCTTAGGTCTGTCGCGCTCGGGGTTGTAGTTGTAGTAGCAAAACCCGAAGCTGTAGCAGCCAACCATATTCCGCCAAGTACTAATTTTAGAGCTCCCTTCATGATTTCTCCTTTTTAATTGAATGTACATCATAAGCATATACAATTCAAAAAATCAATCTATGCTCCTTTCAAACGTCTATCCATGAAGCAAGCTTTCCTTGCTATCATTCGCTCTTAAATAATGTAATAATTTTATGATGCATTAATTTGTGATACGGCAGGGAACGATTCACACATGAAAGAATCAGCCATAAAGCGAATTCCAATGGGATGGGAAGTAAAAATATTAGCTTTTCTCGCTATAATCTTCATTTTTTATATCGGCCATCCTATCTTATTCCCTCTTCTGCTCTCGTTTTTTTTATATGTAATACTGAACCCAATAGTGGATATTTTAGAGCTTATTCGTGTTCCGAGATTCTTAGCTACTGGAATTATCACCATCGCACTTTTTGGGTTAATTAGCTTGGGTATTACTTTTCTTACGGAACCCGCAAAACAGTGGATAAATCAAGCTCCCGAAAAATTAGACGTCGTAGAACAAAAATTTTCCTTTATCAGGAAACCAATGGTCAGGATTAGCGAGCTCTTCAAAAAAGCAGAAGAAATTACTGAGTTTAAGAAAGAAAAACAAATTGAGATCCAACCGATAAGCCCGAGTATTGGTTATTCTTTATTCGATTTAACCACGAATGTTATTCTGATTATTTTTCTAACAATTGGCTTCTTATTTTTCTTACTCATCTATTTAAAAACGATTTTTGAGAAGCTAGACAAAATCATCAGCCAGAGACAAACGAAGCTAAAGAATCATTTTTTCCTCTCTGTTGGGCAAGAAATCTCTATCTATTTGCTTACTTTTACAATCATCTGTGTCTGCTTAGGTATAACAGTGGGAATGATATTGTGGCTCCTAGGTATTCCTAATGCCGCGCTTTGGGGGGTCATGGTTATCTTTCTTAATTTTATTCCCTATATAGGACCCTCAATTGGCATTGTAGTTATCTTTTTTGTTTCTCTTTTAACGTTCGATTCTTATTTTCAGATCCTCCTGCCTCCGCTGCTTTATTTGTTACTGTGCACCTTAGAGGGCCAAATAATCACGCCAATATTGCTAGGCCATCGTCTGAATATCAATCCCTTAATTGTATTTTTTAGTATTGTTTTTTGGGCGTGGCTTTGGGGGATAAGTGGTGCATTGCTATCCGTTCCACTGTTAAGCCTATTTAAAATTATTATTGAACATATACCTTCTTCATCTAAATACAGTTTATTATTGGAAAAATAATACAATTGTGTAGGAATTAAGATGAAAGTGATATTCAAAGACCAGACGACAGAAAGAAAAAATAGTGATCGCTGTATTGTCACAGAATACCCAATTGGAGCGCCACACATTGACTTTGCAGTGGTAAAGATTAAAGGACGTTATCCAGACAATAGAAGAACAACAAATCTGGTTTGCCAGGAAATCGTTTATGTGCATTTTGGACACGGAAGGGTGGTTGTTAATGAACAAGAAACTCAACTAAATGCCGGGGACGTTGTATTAATCGAAGCCGGTGAAAAATATTTTTGGGAAGGAAACATGGAGTTATTTATTTCCTGCAGACCGGCATTTCATATCGATCAACATCAATTGGTTGACTAATTGACCTATGTTGATCTCTTGAAATCAATGTTTCTCTGGTGATCTCAAATCTGCAAATATATAAAAAATTTAATGGAAGTTAGCTAAGTTAAATTTAGACAAATTTAAGAAACAAATACCTGTGAGCCGAATACAGATACCCACAGTATCGTCTTTTTGTAGAGGTGTTGGGCATAGTGTTATCATAGAAATTTTCTCATCAAATAAACGTTGAAACCCAAAAAGCAATTATGCTCTGTCATGGATACAACAGAATATCCAAGTTGCTCGTAGAATGTTTTTGCCTGAAATTCGGCTGTCTCAATCGTAATCACTTGGCAATCCTTTTGTCTTACAAAGGCTTCAAGCTTCTCCATGAGTTTGCGGCCTAACCCTTTTTTTCTAGAATCAGGATGAACCCAAATGCAATCCACATAGCAATTTTCTCGAGTGATATCCCCATAACAACCTGCTAAAACAGTGGATTTGTCGGTAGACTGTATGTAGAGGGTAAATGGAAAATGATCGTAGGTTCCGATAACTTCTTCGTTATAGGCCTTCAGCCCATCAGATAAAATGGCTGTAATTTCAGGGTTTGTCCGTTCTTCTAAACAAATCACATAGTCATTGCCTTTTGCTAAAGTGATGGGCTCTGGCATTTTAGCTTCCTGAGGTGCATCAGAGTAATAGCCATCCCAAAGAAAACCACCATAAGGCTGTAGTATTTTTTCAACCAATTTTTTCAAGTGAGTTGCATCACCCACCTTAAAAACTTGATTAAAACTCTCTGAAAACTCTTTTGCTAACTCAGAATTGTCTTGATGCAGAAAACGAATGATTGATTTACCGCTTGCGCACCATTTATTTTGGGCTCTAAAATAAAACTGAGACAATGCTTCGAAAAGCCAAGATGCAGAAGCAATTTGCTCATCGTAAGACTTGGGATACAAAATATCTTCTAAGGCATCCGTAATTAAAAAACGCTCTTTATCAATTTTATCTTTATCCCAAGAGGCAGGTCCTTGTTTTAAGTAAGAATAAGCCTCTTCTCTGATATGTTTTGAAAAGGAGGATATTGGCGTCATCTCTTTCCCGGATAAAACCATCTGAACTAATCCTGAAATTCCGGAATTTTTTCTTGATTCTTCAAAAAAATAGCGAAGAGATTCTCTGTCATGTACAAAAGCATCGATTGGCCAACCCCTATAAACAAACGCTTCACGATAAGCATTAGGGAGTGTTTCATAAACGATAACCAAGTCTAAATCCGATACTTCAGTTCCTTTCTCACAAGAAACAGAACCCGACCAAAAAACAGCACGTGCTTCAGAGTAACGTTCATTAATTAATTTTTGGATTGTTTCCTGGGGTGTACGGCGCATTAATTGGTTTCCTTTTTCGCTAAGATCATCTGATTTCCAGGCTGATCGATTTTATCAGTAAGTGCTAAGTTTTTTTTAATAATCATTAAATATAATTTTATCTAAGATGAATTTACATTGTGCTTATGCCTTATACAGGATTCTTCAGAATGGCGAGGGGGAATACGATTGGTTTCTCCAACGGGTGATTTTTAATATACTAGCGGATATTAATTAAGTATTTGATAAATGAGGATAGAATGTTTAGTTTTTTTGGAGGCTTATTAAAAGCCGGATATTATACACTTAGCTCTCTTAGTCAGGGAAAACCGGGTAATTTTGAGGATATGCGGGTTGCCCAAAAAAATCGTATGAATTCTGTCGTCGATCTAATGTCTAATTTAAACTATAGCCCAGAGCAAATTGCGGCTCGCAAGCAATATTGGTACTCTCAAGTTCTTTTTTTAGCCACTTTTCTTACACAGTTGTCTGGTAAAATTGATATGGACGTTCAGGTCCATGACAAAGAGAATTTAAGTAAGACAATCGACACTTTGTTAACTAAATTGGATGAGGAGTCTTTTTTCCAAAATTTTCTTAGGTTTTTGGAGGAAAGTGAAAATAGCCTACCCATTTCTAACCTGGAAGAGGGATTGGTGACTGAATTAGAAGAGCAGCAGAACACCGTGAAAAAGGGAGATGTCATTGAAGAGGTGAAACGGTTAACGCGTAAAGGTCGCTTTGTGATAGTAAACGATGCCGCTAATTCGCACCGTGATGGGGCAGCAAAATATTCAAAAGGCTCTTTGGAAGAGTTATTTAGCCGCTTCACCGATCAGGCAATCAAATTAGTTCTGCATTTTGACGATGTTCATCAACGCAACGCTGACAAAGGCATGTCTCATCTCGGAGTTCCTCCGCCCCAAATTAATGTGAATGATTATCAAAAGCGTTATCTTAAAATGGTTTTGACCATAATGAGCAATCTCATTAAAGGAGAGGAATATCTGGAAAGCCCGCAATTCTTCAATGATCTCTTTAATGCTTTTCCGTCTGCAGATGGTTTGCCAATATACTTTGATATGCAAAACAATGCTTATGAAGTGCCTGTTGATGGCGGTTTTTTTTCATGCCGAGTATTTAAAGATACTGCTGCGGTCAAAACAATGGATAAGCTTCTTGAACATCTGGATGATCCTTCTTATCCAATCGGTATGGCAAGTTTTGCAGCACCAGATTTACGTGTTTTGGAAACAACACCGCTTGATACTCGAGCTACATCAAATAGAATTTTGGCAAATCCTACTGAGGAAGGGACTTTAGGGTATATGATTGATCAAGGTATTTCCTTTCAATGCGAACAAGCGATTGCAATGGCAAAAAAAGCAACTCGACCTGTTCATGTACTTTTTGTATTGCCTGGATGTGGTGCTTTCAAAAATCCTGAAAAAATTGCAGCAGCGCATTTTGTAAGTACAATTAAGTATTATGAAGAACAATTTGCAGAGAATAAAATCTCTTTTAATATTGTAGAGTATAACGCCCGACTTGCTGGGTTATTGGATACAACTTACCAGTCGGTTGGAAAAGAACTTAGCGAACTCAACAAGGCAATTCATCAAACTAAAAATCCTCTAATTAAAAATAGAGCAATTGCTGTAAGAGAAAGCATCCTATCTCTATACGATAGTGGAAATGCTATGACTGATTTAATTCCGCTTATCACCGCCACCACTAATTTGCTACGTTGTAAACCTGAAGAGAAAGCATCACTGATTGGGGATTATAAAAAACTGGTGGAAAACTTTCATAAGCAGCCAGATGATCTTAGTCACAACTTACATGCTGCAATGATGAAATTTGTTTCAGGGATAGCTAGATTTTTCGGCATTAAACATTTCGACAAAGATGCAGCATTTAAAGATTCGGCAAATGAATTAACAAGTAATCTGTCAGATAAGGGTAGTACTCCAGAAGACAGTGTCCTTAAGTTGTAATGTGAGGGGGGTTACAGCCGCAACCCTCAGAAATTTCCGCCAATAATTTGCGGTGATAATGATGAGTCTCGCAACACTCATCCAAAATGCGTTTCCTTAATGCTCTATTGCCCGGTTGATCCCGTATACGCTGTATTTTAGATATAAATCCATACTCACTTGTTCCATTTCTTTTGCTCGGCAACAGCAATATTTGAGGCAACTCCCTGTTGCCTCAATAGAACCTGTTGCCGAAGGACAAAAAATATACTGAGTCGTTGCCTCAGAATAGGTGTTGCTTTTGAGAGGTTTTGTTGCGATTAAAAAATAATTGCTATTGAGCCTGGTGGGTGTGTGGGCGAGAAGCCTGTGAGTGTGGGCAATAACTGTGAATAACGTCTTTTTGTTATTCATGGTTTTGTCCACACGTCCCATAGGGCACAGGCTGGTCCGAAGGACTCGTCCATCATATCCACAGGCTTTATGTTCCTGTCTTTTTACAATATTGAATAAGACTTTCATTAAAGAGCCTTTCTTTGTTTTACATGTTGAATATTCACTAATCTAAATATTAATTTTAGCTTTTTTTGAATCTTTTTTTGCAAGTCAAACGGGTCGAGTGTATTAAAGGTCTCTTGTAATTTTGTTTTCTGAGCGAGAGTAAGACCATTCGACGTCATCAGTCGCTGATAGGGCGTTTGGGGTTGATCATATTTTTTGATTACACGGGATTGAATTCGTACTTTGTCAATGAGCTTAATGCAAGGATAGAAAAAATTAAATAACAAGGAGACTTCGTTAGAATATAAGTCATTCATAAGCTCAACGAGCTTTGGATTACCAAAACGATGATAACCAAACAGTTGACGCACATGAGTCCAGTTCTTTTGTTCAACATGTGCATTATCGTCTTTTTTATAAGGACGAGAGCGAGTAAATTGAACCGCTTTTTGTGGGTCCCGCTCAGTAAAATAATGAATGAGATGCCAATTGAGAAACTCTGAGCCGTTATCACAATCAAACCCTTTGATTTCAAAAGGTAAATTTTTTTCTATGTCTTGAATACCCCCCAAGACACCATGAGCTCCTTTATTCCAAGTGGCCCGCATTTCTGTCCAGCCACTGAAAATATCCGTCAGCGTAATAGACCAAACAAAATCACCGGCTAGTGATGCTCCACAATGCGCAACGCTGTCGGCCTCCATAAAACCCACTTCGTTAGTATTCCACTGATTCGTATTGACTGGAATTTGATTCCTGAGAATACTTCCAGGCTTTGTTCCACTTAAGCCTTTTCCATAGCGAGTTTTAACAGGCTTGAGTAAGCGATCAATTGTAGCAGCGCTCATGGTTAGCAGTTGAGAGGATATCTCCGCCGCTAAAGGCTCATAATGATTTTGATAATGAGGTAACCATAAGGGAAGAGCTCTCTTTAATCGTTTACCACACATCTGATCCGTGCCAAGCCATATCTTTTTTAAAGGCTCCAGCAATATGGATGGGTCATAGGTCTTCTTTTTTCCAACTTTCTTCGGACTTTTATCAGAAATGGGTAACTGTCTTAATAAACGAGCTGCTGCTTTGCGATGATAATGATGCGTCTCGCAAAATTCATCCAGAATGCGTTTTTTTAACGCTCTATTGCCTCGTTGATAGCGGATACGCTGTATTTTTAGATACAAATCCATATTCACTTGCCCCATTTCTGTTCCTCTCGCTCGGCAACAGCCATATTGAGGCAACGAAGCAATTTATGGACTTATTTACGTCATCCTTCGGCAACAGATAATTTGAGGCAATTCGCCTCGCTATTTTTCGAGTCTATTTTAATAATTATTTAATAATTTGCGCATATAATATACTGATAGTCATAAAAAAATGATGGCATTATGAGTAAAGGCGGCGCTAGAAAAACTTAAATGAGCGTACTAGTTTAATTCAAAAAGAGCTTACATCTTGTCATAAAAAATTGGGCGGGAGCTATTCAAGCTGAGTTGGAAAAACCTGTGAAGTAGGTACAAATATGAAACTGAAAGATTTAATTAATAAATATTTACAAACTTCATATAGTAAAATGGAAGCGCAAAAGTTTATTTCACGTATTGACGTAAATGTTGAGCTCCCAGAAGCAATTCCTATTTTTATAGAAAAATTTCAAAATGAAGAGTTAATTAGCGAAGAAGAATTTCGCGAGTTCTCAAAACATTTATCCACCCTTAATAAAAATACCCAAGAGTGCATAATCCATTTACTTTATGATATAAGCGTAAATATTTATAATGCTCACAAAGATGATATTAATGAATCGGTTAATATCATAGAAAATAACATAAAAGCAGGGCATGAAATACCAAGAGGTTCTGCCGATGAAGCTACGAAATATATCGGTTTATTAAATTGTCACCAGCTTTTTGCTCATCATATTTCTATTGAGAAAGGAAACCATTTTCGTTCTAAATATTATTCATATCCAGAAATCTTAGTCGAAGCTAGAAATGCCATTCGTTATCAGCTCCCTTTTGCTATTAATGCACTGCGAGTAGTAGGAAAATTACCTTCTACTGATGATTTCTATGGTATCGATTTAAGCAAACCATTTTATCCTTTAAGTTTGAAAGTAGTCAGAAATGAAAAAGTGCCTTTAAGAAAAGGCATAAAAGAAAGTGAAGAGTATTATCCATACAAAATGGTAAGTAAAATTAACAAAAATATAGCCTCTGGAGATAATACCTTTTTGGCAACTAATGGTAAGAAGATTCTTTTTGTTCGTGGTGTTGAGAATTATTCCCCTAAAGCTATTTTATCTTCCAAAATTGCAACTCTAATTAGCCCGACTCATTTTTCTTCCGAAAGATTATTGGACAATCGCTTAGTAGGTTCGAAAGGAATTGTATCATATGCTCGCTCTGTAGCTGATACCCGAACTGTTAAAGATAGGAAGCAATACATTGGAGCGAAGCAGGTTTTTCCTGGTACCGGGATAATCGATGAAGTAACTAATTTCGTTCACGAAATGGATACTAACCTGGAAAATTATGGATTTTCTTCCGAAAATGTATATGAGAGCCATCTTTCTAAAATTGATTTTGATTGCTGTGATGTTCTTTCACCCTTGTCAAAAAAAAATTATGAACAAAACATACTAACAAATCCATCAAGAGGGATGTACATGGGAGCTAACCATGTACAAACTAATCCTGATTATATTAAAGAAAAATTATTCGCTAGGTTAAAACTAGCCATGCTTACCGAGCCTTTAATTAGGGGGCTTGCAAATAAAGCTTTCGCTCCTGAAGATCTCGAAGATAAGGAAAGAGCTATTGAAGAATGTATCAACAGGAGTAATATTGCCTTGGAATTATTTTTTGAACATCCAGAGGCAAAATCTTTTCTTACCCAAAATCCTACAGTCCTTAGTCAATGCTATTCTGAAATAGAAAGCTATATATCATCTCATTTTGAAGAAAACGACCAAGATTTTTTGCAGCATTCATTGACTGAACGAGTGAATGGAGTTCAGGAAATAGCAAGGATGAGATTAGGTGTTGACTTATCTTTATCATCTTATGATGGAAACAATCCCGTAATTGAACATCAACTGACTCGGAGAGAACCAGTTAATTTTACAGAGATTAAATCCACATCCATAGATAGAGAAGTACCAACCAAAGATCTGGAAACTCAACCAAAAAGTACTTTTTTATCACGTAATTGGTTAAAACTATTGGGCATAGGATTGTTTTCAATAATTGGAGTTGGCACTGGGTTGGCACTTACAGTGACGGGAATTTTAGCTCCCCTTGGAGCAGGTGTAATTGGTCTTACAGTTTCTGGTGCGGTTGGTTTTGGTGCGGGGATTGTAGTTGGCGGCGCTACGTTTGGAGCAAAAATAGCCTATGATGAATATCAATTTTATTCGTTAGATATACTTAATTCAGAAACCATTGATATCATAGAACTCGATGTGGTAGAAATTTCACCTGGAGTTAAGCACCTGGAAGAGCAAGTTGACAAAGCTCATCGAAATATTGATAAGGGATTTGCAACAGTAGAACAAAGCTTTGAAGATGTTCAACGAACTGATAAAGAGGATGTTGCAGTTAAAAAACATGATACATCAGGGACATTTGAACTTTAGGGTGTTGTATGACCAAGGTAACTTTTTTAAGTAATTTTAAACAGAAAGTACACACTCTTGAACATCAAGCGGGGACATTGGTGAATATGGAGGATATAACTCATTTAAAACTAATTAATACTCAACTACAAAGAGAGATTGATAAGTATAAACAATTAATTAATGGTTGTTTAAATTTGCTGTGGGAAAAAAAAGATGAATACAATAGGCTTCTAGTTGACTGTCTTAACTCATCACCTCTTAATCCAAACCAATACCAAAAAATAGCTAAAAAATTCAATCAGCTAGATTGTGATATTGAGGCGTTAAATATCTTTATAAAGCATGAAAACCCTCAAGAAACTTTTGAACTGTATGATATTAAGTTAAAGACAATAAATGATCGAATCAATGCTCTCGAGAAGAAGACAAAGCAAGCGTAGGCTGGGCTGTTAAGCCCAGCAAACGTAGCAACTGTCTTAAATATGAAACTACTTAACCTTGCTTAAAGCAAAACGTATAAATATTACTATGCCAGAGCGGGTTCTAAGTTTGATTGGGGCGGGACTATCTACAATATCATTAATTTCTTCTAACTCTTCCTTTAATTGCTTTAAAAGAACACTCATTCGGCTGTACATAATAATCATCCTTGAAAACTATCTGTTAAAAATTTTAGCAAAAAAGTATACTTTTCTTAATAGCACAGAGGGGGATTTGAGTCTTGTATTCAAAATGCAAGCCCTGATCTTATGTGCTTTTATCATGCAAGCTGATACGGCTAATCAGGCCAATGCCAGGAAGGCGTTTCTAACATTGATTGCCCGATAATTTTTGTTTGTCCGAATTGTTTCTCAAGCTCTATAAGATGACACCCCGAGTATTGTTTTAAAATATCAATGAGCAAATTTGCATGAGAAACGACCCAAACTTGCGTTTTCTCGGATGCATGCAAAATCAGTTTAGCCAAAGCTGGTATTAAGTCAGGATGCAAACTGGTCTCGGGTTCATTTAGAATCAGTAGCTTCGGTGGTCGTGGTGTTAATAATGCTGCAACCAATAATAAATAGCGTAATGTTCCATCTGATAACTCTGAGCAGGTCAGTGACCGCAATAACCCTTGTTGAGAAAGTCCTACTGAAAGATATCCGCTTTCATGTTGCGCTATAACTAACTTTGTTCCCGGAAATGCATCACTAATCGCTTTATCAAGCGCTTCACTATCGCCAATTTCTTTAATTGTCTGTAATGCTGCGGCTAAATCATCCCCTTCATTACTCAAAACAGGTGTACGAGTACCGATTTGTGTTTTTCGTGCGGGAGCCTCTCGGTCACTTCTAAAGTGATCATAAAACCTCCAATTACGAATAGATTCTCGGACAAATATAATTTCTGGAGTCTCTTTTATATTACCAATTTGAGAAAAAAGGCTGTCAAAAACATTTAAATGGTGATCAATGACTTCCCAAGTTCGCGAAGAACGAACTTTTACTATAGGACCAACCCGGTCAACAACTAAATTCGCGGGCCTAAAACAAGGGCCTGACCAAATAGATTCTCGTTTAATTTCTGGATCTAATGAAAATACTGATCTCGATGGCGTAGGTAACCCAAGTGAAATAGTATAGCTTAGTTCTGGTGTTGAAAAACCAAGTCGCATTCGTACAACTTTTTTACGCACACTGCCTTCAACCAAAGCCTCATCATTTAACATATTTTTAGACAATGTTTCAGGTCCTGCCCAAAAAGTCGAGTTTAATCCTCCTTCTTGAGCTAAAGCTTTGATAACCCCACCGGTTGCTGTTTGTGAAAGAAGGCGAAGCGCTCGATAAATATTAGATTTACCACTTCCATTAGGACCAGTAATCACATTGAGTTGTCCCAATGGCATTTTTAAATCTAATATTGAACGATAATTGTTTATCGATAATACGGAAATCATTTCATTTCATAAGCTTAATAAATAAGTTAAAGCACTTTTTCAAATAAAAACGTTTATGTCCCTCTGGACAATTATCTATCATACCAAATACTTCATATCCAAACTTCAAATAAAAGTCTTTAGCAAACGTAGGCTGGGCTGTCAAGCCCAGCGGTTGTCGAACTGATTTTACTCTCCAAAATGTCATGAAATTCATAATTATAAAGGAAGTATTCCCGATTGAATGAATCGATGGATACTTGAATAAGGCCATTTAGATGGACAGAGACATAGTGATGTTTTACGGGGTTGTAATGAATATAATTGATATGCTGTTCATAATCTGTATCATTTCGAATACAGTGTTCCCAATCCTTAAATGCTGCGCTTAACAGCCCAGCCTACGCTTGCTGAAGTGATTTTTATTCTGTGCTTCAATTTTGTCCTTATCGAGACATAGGTAACAAAATATTCCGGAGACATAGGTTACACTCATAGGCATTTCAGCAAGCGTAGGCTGGGCTGTTAAGCCCAGCAAACGTAACAACTGTCTTAAATATGAATTGCTTATATTTAGGTTAGCAAAGCCTGGGGAGGCTCTCGTAGGACCGAAACCAGTTTTATCTTGTTTAACTTAGGCCACTTTCCAAAGGAGAGATTGAAAATTGAAGAGGTGAAGTGCCACCTGACGGGAGAGAAGGATTGATTCGTCAGTCGCTTTCGCTCCTTCCTCACCCTTCGGGCGCACTAAAGTGCGTCCAAAATGCTTCGCCGCACTACGTGCTCTTCGCTTCGCATTTTGTCGAACCTCTTTCGGTTCGAACCCTTCCGGGCCAATTAATTCCGTGCTCTGTTCTTTGTTCTGAAGTGATTGTGATTCTGTGCTTCAATTTTAGGTATGGCGCGCCCGGAAGGATTCGAACCTCCGACCCCCTGGTTCGTAGCCAGATACTCTATCCAACTGAGCTACGGGCGCGTGTTCTGGCGGAGAGAGAGGGATTCGAACCCTCGATGGGATTTCTCCCATACTCCCTTAGCAGGGGAGCGCCTTCGGCCTCTCGGCCATCTCTCCATTGATGGAGGCGAAGTATAACAGGTATTTGAGATGCGTCAACTCATACGAAAATTGTTTTTTATTATCAATTGCTAAAAGCTTACAAAAAACTGGGATAACTGCTATCTTTTATTAGATAATTTGAACGATTGTCAGCTGCCATGATAGTAATCAGGAGGAGTAATGAAGCACAAATCGAATTTAAGCGGTAGAGATGTGTATGTGGTTGATGGTAGTCGCACTCCATTTTTAAAAGCCAAAGGGATAGGCCCTTTTAGTGGCTCTGATTTAGCCGTTGCTGCTGGAATGCCGCTTTTAAATCGTCAACCTTTTTCACCTAATGAATTGGATGAGGTTATCATTGGTTCAGCAATGCCAGGACCTGATGAAGCAAATATTGCCAGAGTAATCGCTCTTCGTCTTGGTTGTGGCGAGCGTGTCCCCGCTTTTACCGTAATGCGCAACTGTGCTTCTGGTATGCAAGCTCTTGATAATGCTGCTATGCAAATCGCTAATGGCCGAAGTGATTTGGTGCTTGCTGGTGGTACTGATGCCATGAGTCACGCGCCTTTATTGTTTAATCAAAAAATGGTTGGTTGGTTAGCTAGTTGGTTTGCTGCCAAGAGTATTGGCCAACGTGCTGCATTATTGACTAAATTTAGACCGTCTTTTTTGGCGCCTGTCATTGCCTTATTAAGAGGTTTAACCGATCCGATTGTCGGTTTGAACATGGGGCAAACCGCTGAGAAGGTTGCCTATCGTTTTAATATTACACGTGAACAGATGGATAGCTTTGCGAGCGAAAGCCATCGTCGTTTGGCTCTTGCCTATATGGAAGGACGTATGGAGGAGGTCGTACCAATAATTGACTATAAAGGTCGTGTATATCCCCAAGATGATGGCATAAGGCCTGACTCCACCGTTGAGAAGTTAGCAAAACTTAAACCTTATTTTGACAAACGATATGGCATGGTTACACCGGGTAATAGTTCACAAGTGACCGATGGTGCCTGTTTGTTACTTTTAGCTAGCGCTGATGCAGTGAAAAAGCACAACTTGCCTGTTATCGGCCGCATTGTTGATTCAGAATGGGCTGCCCTTGATCCTTCGCAAATGGGGTTAGGCCCCGTTCATGCTGCAACACCCATCATGCAACGTCATCATTTAAAGCCATCTGACTTGGATTGTTGGGAAATCAATGAGGCATTTGCTGCTCAAGTGCTCGGTTGTTTGGCGGCTTGGGAAGATGAAGACTATTGCCGTACACAGCTGGGCTTGAAGGAAGCCATGGGTGCTCTCTCACTTGGCAAATTAAATATGGATGGTGGAGCAATTGCAGCAGGTCATCCAATAGGTGCTAGCGGTGCACGTATTGTGTTGCATGTATTGCAATCACTAAAGCATCATAACGGAAGTCGGGGCATGGCTGCCATTTGTATTGGTGGTGGACAAGGTGGAGCAATGTATCTGGAACGTGTGACAGAGGTGAAAGGACATGAGTAATTATAAACACTGGGAACTACAAACGGATGCTGATCATATTGCTTGGTTGGCGATTGATCGACAAGACACGGCAATCAATTCCATTAATCACGACGTTCTAGACGAGCTAAATCATCTTTTGCAAGAAATCGGGCAACGCTCAAATCTAAAAGGTTTGGTGATTTACTCTGGTAAAAAGAAGGGGTTTATTGCTGGTGCTGATGTTAATGCGTTTTCCCAATTTACAACTCCTGCAGAGGCAGTTGATTTCTTGAGAAAGGGTCAAATTGTTTTCTCACGTTTGGAGGCTTTAACGATTCCCACGGTAGCTATGATTGATGGCTTTTGCATGGGCGGAGGATTGGAGCTAGCGCTTGCTTGCGATTATCGTATCGCCACAGATGATCCAGACACGCGGCTTGGTTTACCAGAAATTATGCTTGGCATTCATCCTGGTTGGGGTGGAACTGTGCGTTTACCAAGACTAATTGGTGGTTTTAATGCTCTAGCGAATGTTATTTTAACTGGTGCTCCTCTAAGTGCAGAGAAAGCAAAGCGTTTAGGAATCGTTGACGATATTGTTCCCTTAAGACAACTAAGACGAGCAGCTACTTATTTTATTCGTCATAAGCCGCCCAAGCATAAACCCAGTTTTGTCCAATCATTAACGAATTTTTCCTGGATTCGTAACTTGCTTGCGCCGCTATTGCGCTACAATGTTGCAAAAAGGGTCTCCAAGAATCATTATCCCGCCCCCTATGCAGTTATTGAACTGTGGGAAAAGGAGGGAGGTCACGGTGAGCGGGCTTATCTTAAAGAAGCTGATTCCGTTGAGCAGTTAGTTAGTCAAGGCTCAACAGCTGCAAATTTAATACGCGCATTTTTACTGCGCGAGCGTATGAAAGCCTTTGCTAAAGATAGTGATTTTAAAGCTGGGCATGTACATGTGATTGGCGCTGGAGTGATGGGTGGAGATATTGCTGCATGGTGTGCTTTACGTGGTATTACTGTTACTTTGCAAGATAAGTCTCACCTACAAATTGCACCGGCAATAGGCCGCGCTCAGGCTTTGTTCAAGAAAAAATTACGCAAGCCTCGTTTGATCCAGGCAGCCATGGATAGATTAATCCCTGATCCAGAAGGCCATGGAATCGCGCGTGCTGATGTCATTATTGAAGCTGTCTTTGAAAATCTAGCCGTCAAGCAAGATATCATGCGCGACGTAGAAGCAAGGGCTAAGAAAGATGCCATTATTGCCACCAACACATCCAGCATTCCACTCGATGAAATTAGCCAAGTAATGACAAATCCCAAACGTTTGGTCGGTATTCACTTCTTCAATCCTGTGGCCAAGATGGAGTTGGTGGAAGTGGTCAGCAGCTCTAAAACTGCCAAAGAGGTTGGTCAACAAGCTTGCGCTTTTGTTAGTCAAATTGGACGCATACCTTTGCCGGTTAAATCCAGTCCTGGGTTTTTAATCAATCGTGTCTTGATGCCTTATCTCATGGAGTGTGTACAATTGCTGGAAGAAGGGTATAAAGGCGAGGAAATTGATTATGCTGCGCAAGAGTTTGGTATGGTTATGGGACCTGTAGAGCTGGCTGACACCGTGGGTATGGATGTCTGCTTAGCCGTTGCTGAAAATCTTACCTCCCATTTTGGTGGTACTGTGCCGCAAAGATTACGTGAGATGGTAAAAGAGGGCAAACTTGGTCGTAAAAGCGGTCAGGGGTTTTATCGTTACAAAAATGGCAAACCAATCAAACAAAAAGTTAAAGATATCAAAGCAAGCAAAGATATTGCTAATCGTTTGATCCTACGTATGGTTAATGAAGCAGCTTCTTGCTTACGTGAGGGAGTTGTTGCCGATAGCGATTTGCTTGATGGTGGCATGATCTTTGCAACAGGTTTTGCGCCATTTCGAGGTGGTCCAATGAATTATGCCAAACAATTTGGCCACGATAAGTTAAACGAGCTTTTCGCTAAGCTTGAAGCCCAATATGGTGAGCGTTTCAAAGCAGACGCTAGTTTATAACCACTTTGAAATGACAATAGTTGCAGTCTTCACTTGCGGCAAGGTCATCCCTTGCCGCTCCCGTTTAAATCCGTTGCCAATAATATTGCTGAGTTTTATCCTTTGTCTTGTGAAATCTCTCTGGGCTACTACGTTTGTGTTGCCTACTCAAGGCGATTTGATCGGTGCCATTCAGTACACGAATCCTGAAATAGGTGAGACATTAAGTGACGTAGGAATCCGATTTGATATTGGTTATTACGAAATGGTACGAGCTAATCCGCAGGTCGATCCTACAAGACCTTTGCCGATACAGACCAGATTACTCATTCCATCACAATTCATTCTGCCTCCAGCACCGCGCGAAGGGCTGGTCATCAATTTGCCTGAGTATCGCTTGTATTACTTTCCTCCACATGACAATGTGGTCATTACCATGCCTGTTGGCATTGGGCGTGAAGGATGGACTACTCCTTTGGGGTTAACAAAAATTACAGTGAAAGAAAGGGATCCGGTTTGGCGTCCCACTGCTAATGTACGTGCGGAAGCTGCCAAGCATGGGGATCCTATCCCAAATGAATTTCCACCAGGAGAGGTTAACCCCCTCGGTCGGCATGTGTTACGTTTAGGATGGCCTACTTATCTTATTCATGGAACCAATCGACGAGATGGTGTGGGCGCACGAGTGAGTGCAGGTTGTATCAGAATGATGCCAGAGGATATTGAACATCTTTTTAGTCTTGTGCAAGTAGGTACGCCGGTACGTGTATTGAATGAACCTATCAAATTTGGCTATTTTGAAGGAGCGCTCTATATGCAGGTTCATCCGGTTCTCGTTGAGCAAAAAGAGCGAAGTCTAAAATCTCTCATTTACAAACAATTAAATCGCTTACACGTGGGTGATAAAGTTAATATAAAATTGGTGCAAAATGAGGTAGGGTATCCAAGTGGTATACCTAAGAAAATAAGCTAGGGTTTGTTTTTGGCGCAGTGAGCACACAAAATATGGCTAATGATAAGAACAACCACACTGCCCAATAAATCCAATGGGTAATGCCAGCCGAGCAATACGCAAGAGGCAATGAGTAAGCAATTAATAGGTAATAGAAGAATAAATAACAAGGACGACCAACGAAGTAAATAAAGACACAACCAGGCCCAGATTGCATGAAAGGAAGGAAGGGCGATCATTCCTCCTTCTATAGTCGACGGGACAATGTGTTGATGAATTTCATTAAACTTAATACCAGTAGCATACTGAGCATCGCTAAAAAAAGGGGCGTTGATCGCAGTTGCTGGAGCAACGGTTGGGTAAAAATAATAAACGGAAAAACCAATTAGAGCGGTTATCAACAGTAGACAATAATATTCTCGCAGATAATAAAATTTACGCATGAGAATGGTTACGATTGGTATAATGCTCATCTGATAAGGCAGACTATCATAAATATGTACCAATAGCTTAGTTAACAGTGGATGAGCTAATGTCCAGAGGAGGATTTCTGCAACATTGATGTGCCAAGCTTCCTCTATAGCAATGATTTTCTCATCAACTGGTATAAACGGTGTGAATTGGATAGCGTTGGTGGCCAAGGCAATCGCTGACATGACTAAAAAATAATGAATGAGTTCCCGGGTAATTTGTACCGGAGCACTTCTCTTGCCAAATTGTAAATAACTTCCTAGCAGCATCAATAAAAGTAGAATAGCGATTAATAGAGCATCAGGTGGAAAATAATTATTGCCTGGAAATTTAAAAATCAAAGCATTAATGATAAGGGCAATTGTGGCTAAGATACAGAGAATGAAGCCTGCAACCAAAGAGCAGGAATTAGGACTGCGCTTCATTTAGAGTCTAGGTGTTCAATCATTATCTTGCTGTTTTTGCTTAATTGCATGGTAGATTTCTTCGCGATGAACTTCGATAGAACGTGGAGCATTGACACCAAATTTGATGTTACCATGCTCTGGGGTTTTGAAGGCGACTATCTGAACAATGGTTCCATTAATATTAACAACCAATGGTTCTTCAAAAGGGACAGTCACAATATTCATAAAACAAAACCTCGTTAGTTTTTAATATGTTATATCGCATGGCCTGTTTAAAAGCAATGCTTAAGTGACTCTCCGCCCTCCAATGAAAGTTAAGTGATTTTGAATCCCGCGGCATCGACCGCGGGGTCCATCATGTCAGTCTGGATATGGATACCGCGGTCAAGCCGCGGTAATTCGAGAATAGAAAAAATCCTTAACTTAACGCCATTGCTCTCAGCTCTCAAGGGTTATTAGAGGCAGACTGGCGGTGAAGCATCAATAAGGTTTTTCCTCGAGTCCTATTTCATAGTGTATATCCGCTCTGGCAAGAGCATCCTTCACAACCCCTTCCATTAAATGTTGTGGCAAGCTGCTTTTAGATTGCTCTAAGTCTCTAATCCGTCTGTTTAGAGCGTTGAACTCATTTTCTCCATAAAACTGATTGGCAGGGAGCTTAGTCTTTTTGTCTTGGCAAGCGTTGATTTCTCGATCGACTTCTTTTAAACAATGTAAGTAATTTGCGGTCATGGAAATTTCCATGCGATTTATTACAAAATCGATATTCTCATCGAGATGGGTTAACAAATAAGAACAATTTTGAGCCAATTTATCAATTTCTTGTAGGTAATTTGCTTCCTCCCTAAGCATTAAATACTGCATTGCGCGACTACTGTTCTCTTCAATTAAAGCATAATACGCTTCCTGATTTGATAAACTCCCTTTCACATCAATAGTCATGCCGGAATCCTATGGTGTAGATAAATTTATGTTTAATTTTAGTCTCATTTTTTCAGATTGCAGGGAAAAATGGTTAAATATTAGCAAACATGCTACAAAATAATAATTTATTGTGCTTTTATAAAGCAGTGTAACATTTTATTGCGAGCGGGTTTGCTCATGAGTAGAAAATCAGTTAAGATTACGCGTTTTTTAACCTTGCCTTACTTTAACTTCATTAAAGAAGGCTATATCCATAAGGAGTCTATCAATGAGACATTATGAAGTAGTGTTTCTTGTTCATCCCGATCAAAGTGAGCAAGTGCCAGGAATGGTTGAGCGTTATGAAGGGATCATTACAAAGCAAGGCGGTAAGATTCACCGGAAAGAGGATTGGGGTCGCCGACAACTCGCTTATACGATCAAAGACGTACACAAAGCGCATTACATATTAATGAATATAGAATGTAACCAGGTTGCACTTGATGAACTCAAGAGCGCTTTCAAATTTAACGATGCGATCTTAAGAAATCTGATCATTAAGCGCAAACACGCGATTACTAGCCCATCCGTGTTGATGAAAAAAGAGAAAGATGAACGAGCAGCCTAAGGAGTAATTTTAATGACAACAGCTTATTTTCGCCGAAAAAAAATGCGCTTTAGCGAAGGCGCTAGTGAAATTGATTATAAAGATATCAATGCACTAAAAAATTACATCACTGAAACAGGTAAAATAGTCCCAAGCCGAATCACTGGTACTCCAACACGTCCGCAGCGTCAATTGGCACAAGCGATTAAGTGGGCGAGATTTTTGGGATTATTACCTTATTGCGACAGTCACCGATAAAGATATGGCACGTGTGGGCGAATTATTGCGTAAGCAGGGACATTTTCTTCTAGAAAATGAAACGTATGCATTTTTATACATCGCAATGTTAGCCTTAATTCCCTTTGCGTCTTGGTTGTCCGCAGCGATTATTGCGTTAATAACCTTACGTAAAGGGTGGGTTAGTGGCTTTAAAGGCGTTGTCGTGGGTATTGTATCTCTCTTGGTACCCTCACTCATGACATTACTTTCAACCGCAGGGATTTTTAATGCTCTGATGACTTTCCTGCCTTGTTTTGTGATGGCGTGTGTATTAAGGACAACGGCAAGTTGGCGAGTTACAGCAGGTCTTATGGTTTTGCTAAGCTTGCTGGGCATCGCTTTGATACATGGATTGATTCCGGAGTTAATTAGTGAACAATACCGCTTTATCATGGCTGTGCTTAAAGAATTAGAGCGCGAAGGCACGATATCTGGTTTGTTAAACAATCAGGAAGCTTTTAATCCAATCATTATTGCTAATTATGTGATAGGTATACAAGCGGTAAGTATTCTTTTGTCAGCGACTGCCTCGCTTATGTTGGCAAGGGGAGTCCAGGCAAGATTGTTCTATCCTGGGGGGTATCGGCAAGAAATGCTTACATTCCGAGCGAGTTCTTGGGGTGTATTGTTACTTCTAATTACTGCGATAGGGACATACTACGAAAGCCCTCTGGCCATAAGTAGCTTACCCATCCTGGTTGTATATTACCTGTGTGCAGGTATGAGTTTAGGCTTTAATATTTTGACGAAAGGAAAAGGGATCGGCACATTCTTTTTGTTGTTACTCCCTTTGGTGTTATTACCTTTCATCACGTTGCCCATTTACGTTATTTTAGGTGCATTAGATAGTTTGTTTAATTTTAGGTCACGCTTGCTTCTTAAAGCAGGTTGAACAGAATAGGGGTTTATAAGATGGAAGTCATTTTACTAGAAAAGATTAGAAATCTAGGAAATTTGGGTGATAAGGTGAATGTAAAGGCGGGTTACGGTCGTAACTACCTCATTCCACAAAATAAGGCTGTATTTGCTACTCCGGCAAATATTGAACGTTTTGAGCAGCGTCGTGCGGAACTTGAGAAAAAGGCACAGCAATCATTGGCGCAAGCTGAGCAGCGAGCCGCTAAGCTCAATGACACGACGATAATCATCTCTGCAATGGCAAGCGATGAAGGCAAACTTTATGGTTCAGTTGGTCCAAACGAAATCAAAGACGCCCTCAAAGCGAAGTCAACAGACGTCAGCAAACGAGAAATTGTAATGCCAGAAGGTCCAATCCATTCAGTTGGTGATTACGTCGTTGAAATCCATGTACATAGCGACGTGATTGCAAAATTACAAATCCAAGTCGTTCCAGCAAAATAATTTCTCTTCTAAGAGGTTTTAATATCGACATCTCTTCGGCTCCTTCGCATAAAGCATGGGGTCGATGATCTTCGTTGTATTCAAATTATACCAATGAAAAATCACTATTAATAATATTTAGTCACATTTCTTAATATTTGCTTAATAAAACGTTGGTATCCTTGCGTCTCTTAGTTTTAGTTTGTTGTTTGTAGTTGATTAGGGGATTAACAATGCGTCAAAAAACAGAAAATTCAGGTGAACAGTTTCCGAAAACACCTTATTCTTTCATGACACCTTATACTTTTGCTAATTTAGCCGTCAAAACCGGAACAATTTCTTTTTCAGTTTCTTTATTGACTCAGCCATTTAATTTTGTGCTAAATCGAATACAATCTGGTACACCATCGGCAGTTAGTGGCGGATTATTCCGTGGCATGTACCGCGGATTTCTTCCTTATGCTATTGCAGGCCAAAAACGTGGCGCTGTGGCTGTAACAGCTAAGCAAACTAACCGAGTACAAGAAGAGCTAGTGGAAGAAGAGGGCATTGATATGGTGCTGCTTCAGCGTCAACGTTTCATGAAGGCTGTGATGGGAACTGTTGCCTTTTCCCAGTTTGACCTGTTAGTTAGTAATGGATTAGGTGGAAAATCAAGGCTGGAAAATCTTGGCATTATTACCAAATCCAACTTCAAATGGTCCTTTACGAATTGGTGGAAATTAACCACAGTTAACTGGGGTTCTCGTTCTTCTGCAGGATTTGTCAATTTTGCAGCGATAGGCGTTGTAGGAGACTATTGTAGCTCATTGTATAAGTTTAATGATGAACTGTATAACAAGATGCTTGGTGGTGCGACTGCCGGTGTACTTGCGACCTTATTCACAACAATTCCTAACTCTTATGCTGACAGAAAGTTATTGGCATCAAAAGTGGAGAATGGTCGTTTGCTTACAGTCACACCGTACACCATGTTTAAGCAGATGAAATCTCATGTAAATACGATTGGTGTTTTTGAAGCTGTGAAGACTTTTATCAAATTTAATTATCTGAAAGAAGTCGCAGTAAGAAGTCCTCAGACAGCTTTAACATTCGGCATCATTTTCGGAATTGATCATATGATGGGAGATGAACCGCTAAGAAGAGTTTGGCCTGGACGAGGACGAGTTCAAGAAGTTAGCTCCGAAGAGCCAAGCAACACTACTCCAAAAAGCATGTAATTAAAATTCAACAAGGATGTTGTTTTTCCTATTATCATCACGTATCACGTATACACAACATTTATACCTTATTTTTATCTATTTTCTTCTTATTATATCTTGAATATCAATACAATTTGTATAATTATTTGTCATCAGTATGGGCAAACGGCTTGCATTTCCTAATGATTCATTTAAAATCATTGTTGAATAACCAGCAGGGTTATTAATTATTAATCAGGATGAAAGATATGAGATTATTATTTTGCAAGTCTCTTGCTGATGCTACAAAAACCGCTGTAACGGATGCTACTCGAGTTACAGTAGTAACAGGAATGGTAATAGGTGCTTATAGTGTGTATGATAGACTAGCGAATCGGCGTAATGGATTCTTTAGCGATAGCCAATCCCAATCTCCAGGTCCATCGGAAACTGTTGAAAATTTATCTAAAAGCGATATAAGTCATAAATTTTAGACTAGAAGCAGTTAGCAAGCCTATTTACTTCTAATAATTCTCTAGCCTTACGACCTCAAATGCAGGTTCTTCATAGGGGTGGTTTGCTCTTAGCGCCTGAACGACATGTTTAACATTAGCAGCGGAGCACACCATTTCCACTTTGTATTCTGGAACAAACGTCAGGGTCTCTACGTGACCAATCGTTGGATTGGCGCCTGTAAGTGGTTTGAATTGTCCTTGACCTAAACATTGCCAGCAACACTGTTCATAATCGCCCTGTCTTCCAGCTCCGGCATTAAATAAAGCTTGCTTTACTTGATCCAGATGTGATTCTGGGACATAAAAGGCTAACTTATATTGCTCTACTCTTTCCATTTGATGTTGCATCCTAAACTAGGCTTTTGTATTGTTGAGATGGGTTTGTTGGCTAAAAGATTATCTAAGGCGTCACGTATATCTTTTCCTGTGGCTGCAATGTCATTTCCTGGTCTTGAATCATCTAATTGCCCTCGATAGACCAAACTAAGATTAGAATCAAAAACAAAGAAATCAGGGGTACAGGCTGCCTGATAGGCGCGAGCTACTTCCTGTGTTTCATCATAGAGATAGGGGAAAGGATATTGCTGGGCAATAGCAGTCTCCTTCATTTTTTCTGGTGAATCATCAGGATAAGCATAAACATCATTGGAATTGATTGCCAAAAAACGAACCCCTTGTCTCATGTAATCATTAGAGAGTCGAGTTAATTCTTTATTGATGTGCTTTACATAAGGACAATGATTACAAATGAACATAATTACAGTGGCTCGGACATTTTGAGAATCCGTTAAACTGATTCTCAAACCACTCACTACATCCAACAAAGAAAATTGCTGTGCCTGAGTACCTAGGGGTATCATGTTAGAAGGGGTTTTAGCCATAAGTTCTTACCCTCATGTAAAAATTAATTTCAGAAGAGCTATAAAAGCAAACAGTGAATTCAGAATGGCCCATAACAGGGTCACCGGTTTTCCTCTATAGGCTGTATAAAAAGCATAAATAGCTATAAAAAGGCTGCCACTAAAAAAAACCCATTGATTTTCATAAGAAAAACCAACGGAGAGAACTGCAATCCCTGTAATACCAATAAGTAACAGAACATTATTCAATTGGCCGCTTAAAAAATAAAACGTAAGCAGTTGAACGCAAAGTAAAATGGGCAAGGCAATTTGTAGAGCAGTACCGATACCTAAGAGGATTGCACTATGTCCGGCCATCATAATCATTTCAAGCGCTATAAAATAGATCAATTTAAAATGAATGGATGTTAATAATAATAGTGCTGAACCAAGTACATAATACTTCTGAGCTGGTGTATGCGTAACTCCAACCAGTAGGATAAAAGAGCCTATTATTCCTGCTATTAGGAATAGTTCATCTTTCCTTATGTTTTTTTTTATGCTCACCGTAATAGATCAACTCCGACCGTTACCAAGATTCAAATTACTCACTTGCCCTGGCTATCATTCACCAGCGCAAATAAATCCCTTTCTTAATTGCCTCATTAATGACATCTTTCTGTGGTTTATTTGTTGATACCCAATAATTCCCCATATTGCTTAAAGCAAATTTAACGCGTGGATATTGGCAAACATCTAAAACGTCGCGGCAATCGATTGTCTTAACAGCTTCATTTTCTTTCACAAAACATTGAAAATGTAAATTTTCAATGTCAGAAGCGAAAGCAGCCCAATTCAATGGTTCTAACTTAGCAGTAAGGGATGGACTCATAAACACATCACGAGTTTCAATCCGTTGCAATTCAATAGGTTGGCTGCTGCGATTTTGAATTAAATAAAAAGATTGCTGACCATTGTCATTTACAATTAAGTGATTGTCGTTAAACCCAAAGCCACTAACTTCACAACCATGGGGAAATGGACTGGGGACGCTGGCTGCGGTGACTTTACCTATAATAGTGCTAACCATCAAAACTGGCATGATTATCTTACGAAATGACATGACAACCTCTTAAAAATGCAGAAGAGCGTATTTTAATGATAACTAGTATGTGTTGACAATTGGTTTTTGCGAAGCGAAAATTAAAGCAATTTGCGCAAATTGATTTAATTTGCAGCCGTGAAACCAATCGTTAACATACCCTAAGGTCTATTTACAACTTAGAATGATGAGTCATCGGCGAGTAGGTCCGATACATACTCAAACCTAAATAAGTAATCACATAACTTATCGACAGAAATAGCCAAACATAATCAATATGCGGATAGTTCCAAAGCACTAAGGCGGAGCTAAGTCCAAAAAGTAACGAGAAGCTATGCATTACTATTTTTAAAACTCGATATTTTGTTAAGTAATCCAGACGAGAAGGGTAGACATATTTAATAGGAATAAAAATTAATATGCATAAAATCGTTAAGATGAATGCGTTGGTATACATTGATGTGTCAAAAATAAACATATAGAAGACTGCAATGTTCCAATAGCAGGGGAATCCTTTAAAGAAATGATCCGGAGTTTTCGCGTCTATTTGGCAAAATTGATATGAAGAAGTAATGGTGATAGCCATGATGATGAACATCAGATAACTCGCGGGGAGCATGTCAGGTTTTACATAAAGAAAAAAACAAGGGGTGATGACGTAGTTTAAATAATCTACGATGTTATCCAGTAAGGTACCATCAACATTGGGTAGAACTGATTTTACGCGTACTAACCTAGCTAATGTGCCATCTACAGCATCAATGACAACAGTAATGGCCATTAGCCATAAAGCTTGGATGTAGTTGTGTTGATAAATTTTGACAAGAGTAAAAACGCCAAAACATGCTGCACTTGCAGTAAAGGCATGTACAGCCCAGGCAACCAAATAATGAGCGGGGTGGTAGCCTAGTTTTTTATTTGTCATTGCTTATCCTAACCTTATATGTGAATTGTCCTATCGCGCTGCTTTTTAGGGGTTATTTCACTCAGCAGAGTCAATACAACATAAAAATTAGCACGATATTAACAACAATCAAAAGAAGTGTGCAAGAAAGTCAGCATTGATTTCATTAATTTTATGAACCTAACCAACAAGGAGGCTTCGAGAGCTCAAAAAAAATGAAAGAATCTCTAGGGCGTGTTGACATTCATAGGCTACACTGAAGAAAAATACTGGGAGTAAAAGAAAATGACGATGATTCGTACTATCAATCCTGCCACGGAAGAAGTTCTAAAGGAATATTCAACACTAAGTGAAAAACAGTTATCCGCTTATATTGATGCTGCACATTTATGTTTCAAAGTATGGAGAAAAACCCCGTTTTCTCAACGTAAACAAGCCATGTTGCGATTAGCAAAGCTACTGAGAGATAAAAAAGACGATCTTGCTTTATTAATTGCAACAGAAATGGGAAAACCCATAACGGCTGGGAGAGCTGAAATTGAGAAGTGTGCATGGGTGTGCGAACACTATGCTGAAAATGCCGAAAGTTATTTGCAACCTCGTCTAGTTAAAACGGAAATGAAAAAGGCGATGGTTTGCTATCAACCCTTAGGTGTTATTTTTGCGATTATGCCTTGGAATTTCCCTTTTTGGCAGGTGTTCCGTTTTGCTGCTCCTTCGATCATGGCCGGAAATGTTGCCATTCTAAAGCATGCTCCTATTTCAACGGGTACAGGTAACAAGATTGCTGAGCTTTTTCTTGAGGCAGGTTTTCCAGAGCACTTATTCCAGCATTTTGTTTTAGATAATGATTTAGCCGCAAAAGTCATTGCCAATGATAAAATTGTGGCAGTGACCTTAACAGGAAGTGAAAAAGCAGGATCCATTGTTGCTTCCAACGCGGCTGCTCATTTAAAGAAAGCTGTTTTGGAATTGGGAGGCAGTGATCCTTACCTAGTGCTTCATGATGCTGATCTTGATCTTGCGGCAAAAGCCATTGTCACCTCACGTTTAAACAATGCTGGACAAGTTTGTATTGCAGCCAAACGCGTGATTGCTGTTGACTCCGTTTGTAATCAACTTACTGATAAAATTCAAAACCTAATGGCTAATTATCACCCGGGTGACCCCCTAGATGATACAACCAATATGGGGCCAATGGCACGTGATGATTTAAGAAAATCACTTCATGAGCAAGTGGAAAAAAGTGTAAAATGTGGAGCAAAATTGGTTGAAGGTGGAGTAATACCAAAACGTAAAGGGTTTTATTATCCACCAACGTTACTGACGGAAGTAAAAAAAGGAATGCCGGCGTTTGATGAGGAGCTCTTTGGCCCGGTCATTGCCATTACTAGAGTACAAGATGAAGTGGAAGCCATTCAATTGGCAAATGAAACTCAATATGGCTTAGGGGCAGCAGTGTTCACCCAGGATCTAGCACGAGGCGAACACATTGCTCAGCATGAAATTGAAGCCGGCTCTTGTTTTGTCAATGCTTATGTCGCCTCTGATCCGAGATTACCTTTTGGCGGGATCAAGCGCTCTGGATTCGGACGAGAGTTATCCAAAGAGGGTATTTTAGAGTTCGTGAACACTAAAACAGTGGCAGTCAATGACAGTACTAAACATTAAGGCTTTGTTAATATTTGTCCTGTAAGCCTACATACTGTGACTCCCTCGTGTAAATTTAAAGTTCAGTGGGAGTCTGTCATCAACTATTGATTAAATAAATGCAATACTGACGTGTAACTTGCCTTACAGAAGTATATAATGCGCGGCAATTTATTTTCATGCCTAAATGAGGTGAATGAATGTCTTATAAATTTGAAGAAGGTAAAGATTTAATTATCGAAGCTATCGTTGATAGATTGAAGCAAAAGATGGAAGGTGAACAAGCCTTATTTTGCGCTGAATTTGCTCGTCAATTTTATGGGACAGTGGCACTGGAAGACTTAAGGGAATGGGATATTGAGGACCTGTATGGCGCTGTTGTTAATTTTTGGTCGCTTATTCAACAACGTACTCCTGATGAAACAAAAATTCGTATTTATAATCCTGAATTCGAAAGACATGGTTGGCAAACAACACATACGGTTGTTGAAATTATCACGGAGGATATGCCGTTTCTTGTAGATTCTTTGCGCATGGTTATTAATCGCCTTGGATTGGTTTCATATCTCATTATGCATATGGGGGGATTGCGCTTACAAAGAGATAAAAATAATCAGGTAATTGGCATTTTGCCCCGTAAAACTGAACATGATAGAGATATTGAAGGTGTGTCAACCGAGGCTGCTATTTTTATCGAAATCGATAGACAAACGGATGCCTCTGTTCTTGAGGATTTGCATAGTAATTTTGAGCGCGTGTTGGAAGATAACCGTGTTGTATATAAGGATTGGCTACCCATGCGGGAAAAGGTACGTGAAGCGATCGAAGAGCTTGACCAAGTATCTTCCGTATTGGACCCAAATGAAGTAGCAGAGACAAAAGCATTTTTGATCTGGATAGAAGATCATCATTTCACCTTTCTTGGGGTGCGTGATTATGAATTATTAAAAAAGGGTCAAGAGACTATTCTACAGCCACTCCCTGAGACAGGTCTAGGCGTACTTCGTCAAAGCATGAGCAAATCAAGTGCCCGTAGTATTTCTGCGATGACTCCTGAGGCAAGAGAACTGACCTTATCTTCTCGCATCTTGGTGATGTCCAAAACAAATACTGAAGCAACAGTCCATCGACGGGCATATACCGACTATATTGGCATTAAACGGTTCAATAAAAAAGGTCAAGTTATCGGTGAACGTCGAATTATCGGTTTGTATACTTCTGCTGCCTATAACACTAATCCAAAGCACATTCCTTTTTTGCGTCACAAAGTCGCATTAATCATGAAAAACTCAAATTTAAACCCTCGCGGCCACGCCGGGAAAGTGCTATTGAATATTCTAGAAACATTACCTCGTGACGATTTAATTCAAGGTTCAGAAGATGAATTATTAGAAATTGCTATGGGGATTTTTTATATGCAGGAACGTCGCCGCATTCGTATGTTTGCTCGTGCAGACGTTTATCGCCGCTTTGTGTCCTGTCTTGTCTTTGTTCCGAAAGAGCGTTTCAATACTGAATTACGCCTGGCTATGGAAAGAATCCTCGCAGAAAGCTTCAATTCGCATGAAATAACGTTTTCTACCTGGTTTTCTGAGTCCGTTTTGGCGCGTATCCATTTTATTGTTCGCACAAATCCTCAAGATACGACACAATGGGATTTTAAAGAAATCGAACAAAGACTCATTGAAGTAGGTCGAACTTGGAGTGATGATTTACAGCATTTTCTCTTCGAGGCCTTTGGGGAAGAGCATGCTAACAGACTTTACGTGCGTTATAAGGGTGCTTTTCCAGTGGCTTATACATCGAATTTCTCTCCAAGAACAGCAGTCTATGACGTTAAACATATAGAAACCTTATCTCCAGACAATCCTCTGGTCATGAATTTTTATAAATTAATGGACGAAAAACCAGAGAATTTTCGTTTAAAAATTTATCAACATGATAGTACGATTCCTCTATCCGATGTCATTCCTATCGTTGAAAGACTTGGTATGAAAGCAATCAGTGAAAGGCCTTACGTCTTAAAATTTGATGATGGTAGGGAGACGTGGATCAATGATTTTGCTTTGCAATATACTCGAGGGACGCAATTTGAAATCGATGACATTAAAGATTTATTCCAAAATGCCTTTGCAAGCGTCTGGTTTGCGGAGGCGGAAAGTGATGGTTTCAACCAGTTAGTGCTTGCAGCCGGCCTGGATTGGCGCGAGGTGGCTGTTTTACGTACGTATGCTAAATATTTTAAGCAAATTGGTTTTACCTTTAGTCAAGAATACATTGAAGCAGCTTTGAATAATAACGCGCACATCGCCAAAAAATTAGTTGCTCTATTTGCGACACGATTTAATCCAGCTGTCAGTGGAGATAGAGCAGAAATTTGTGACAAAATTACTAACGAAATTTATACTGCTCTTGATGAAGTTGCCAATCTCGATGAAGATAAGATCATTCGTCAATATGTACAAATTATTCGCTCTACGTTGCGCACTAATTACTATCAGACTAACGACAAGGGCACATATAAAAACTATATTTCTGTCAAGTTAAATAGTCGAGAAATTCCAGGGGTACCTAAGCCTTATCCCATGTTTGAAATTTTTGTTTACTCACCGAAATTTGAAGGTGTGCATTTACGCGGAGGACGAGTTGCGCGTGGAGGTTTGCGTTGGTCAGATCGTAGAGAAGACTTTCGGACCGAAATATTGGGTCTCATGAAAGCTCAGCAAGTTAAAAATGCCATCATTGTCCCAACCGGTGCGAAGGGTGGTTTTGTTCCTAAACAACTCCCCATCAATGGCACACGAGAAGAAATTCTTGCGGAAGGTATTCGTTGCTATCAGTCTTTTATCCGTGGGTTACTCGACATTACCGACAATTATCATCAGGGTAAGGTTGTTAAGCCTGCAAACGTTGTTTGTTTTGATGACGACGATCCCTATTTGGTCGTCGCGGCTGATAAGGGAACAGCCACATTCTCAGATATTGCTAATGAAATTTCACTCGAATATGGCTTCTGGCTAGGAGATGCTTTTGCCTCTGGTGGCTCTGTAGGCTATGACCATAAAAAAATGGGTATTACTGCAAGAGGTGCCTGGGAATCAGTAAAGCGTCATTTTTATGAGATGGATCGTGATATCCAGATCAGTGATTTCACGGTGATAGGCATTGGAGACATGTCTGGTGACGTTTTTGGAAATGGCATGTTGCTATCTAGACACATCAAGTTACTTGGAGCCTTCAACCATATTCATATTTTTGTTGATCCAAATCCTGATCCCGAAATCAGTTTCGCAGAACGGGAACGTTTGTTTAGCTTACCTCGTTCGGGTTGGGCTGATTATGATAAAAAGTTAATCTCTAAAGGTGGTGGCGTATTTAATCGCAGTGCTAAATCGATCTCAGTGACTAAAGAGATGAAAGAGGTATTTGGTATTAAGCAAAATGCCATTGAGCCAAATGAATTAATTCGCGTCTTGCTTAGAGCTAAAGTTGATTTGCTTTGGAGCGCAGGTATTGGAACCTTTGTAAAAGCGCAAACGGAAAGTCATGCTGACGTAGGTGATCGAACCAATGATGTTATTCGCATCAATGCAAAACAACTCCATTGTAAAGTTGTAGGAGAAGGTGGCAATCTTGGTTTAACGCAATTGGCTCGTGTTGAATATGCACTCAATGGTGGGTTAATTTACACAGATTTTATTGATAATTCAGCTGGGGTCAATTGCTCGGATAAAGAAGTAAATATTAAAATTCTTCTTAATAGCATTGTGACATCTGGTGATTTAACCGAAAAGCAACGCAATGAATTATTAAGTGAAATGACGCAAGAAGTTGCGGCTTTGGTGTTGAAGGACAATTTTGCGCAGCCACGTGCCATTAGCTTAGCTGCAACAAAGGCGGCGGGAGCGGTGGAACTTCACAGTCGTTATATTACTGAGTTGGAGCGAAGCGGCAAGTTAGACAGAGAACTGGAATTCTTGCCAAATGAAAAAGTGCTAATGGAGCGTAAGCTCATTGGGAAAGGGTTAACTCGTCCCGGGATTGCTGTTTTGCTTTGCTATAGCAAAACGATTCTAAAAGAACAGATTTTGGCTTCTAATGTTCCTGAAGATCCTTTCCTTAAAGAGGTTCTTATCAGTTGTTTCCCTAAACCATTACAGGAACGCTTTAGTGAACAGATGCAGAGTCATCCTCTAAGGCGCGAAATTATTGCAACCAGATTGAGCAATTTGGTTGTCAATGAAATGGGTTTTACCTTCGTGTATCGTCTTCAGGATGAGACAGGAGCTCCTGTTTCTGCAATTGTCAGGGCCTATATGATTGCACGCAGTATTCTTAATCTTGAGTCTATTTATGATGAAATTGCTGCATTAGGTAACACTATTACTGCTGAAACACAGAATAGCTTGATGATGCTTTATTTACGCCTGCTAAGACGGGTAACTCGTTGGTTCTTGCGTAGTCAGCGCATGCGTTTGAATATCAGCAAGGCCGTTAAACATTTTGGACCTGGTGTGCAGGAATTTAAAAAAGCCCTGCCTGCTGCATTATCAGAAGGGAATCGCGCTCAGTACGATAGTCATTTCGCGCAATACATAGAGTTGGGAATACCTAAAGGCTTGGCCCATGAGTTAACGATTACTCGGCAATTGTTTTCTGCTCTAGATGTTATTGAAGTCAGTCACCAGACAGGCATAACGGTTGCTAAAGTGACAGAAGTCTATTTTGGTATTGGTGACTTCCTTGATTTAGGATGGATTCGCACGCAAGTCATTTCGCATCCGACTGAAAATCATTGGGAGTCTTTATCCAGAGAAGCCTTGCGTGATGACCTCGATTGGCAGCAAAGACAATTGACGGCTGGAATCATTAATCTTTCTGATAAAAAGAAAGATTTCATGAAATACTTTGCCACTTGGTCTGAAAATTATGCAAGTCTAATTGATAGATGGCGTCATGTGCTCGCTGATTTACGTTCAAGCACTACGTTAAATTACACGATGTTCTTTGTTGCCATACGAGAATTATTGGATCTAACGCAAACCACAGCACAGATGTCTACAAAGGAAGTGGCGTAGCTATTTTTCCCTCTCCCCCTGTGGGAGAGTGTAGGGTGAGGGGGTAATTAAATTATTACTACTTAACTGTAATCAATAATAAATGATTGTACCGTTTTTTTAATGGGATCAAATTGAGAGCGGCCAGTGTAATTTAAATTTTTACCATAGACGTGCAAAGAAATAGCCACATCAGTCGATTCATTGATTACACTATGGATATCATTAGGCATGAAACAAATAACTTCGCCAGCCTGACGAATGATGGCAGCTTTTTCTCGTCTAATATCCGCATAGCCTGATTTAGAGCCATCGTCTAATCTTGTCCAGAAATAATTTTTCTCTGTTCCATTCACACTGCCTACGACACCCCAGGTTTGGTGATCATGAGGAATAATTTCGCGACCAGGTTCCCATGTCACTAAGTTAATTGCCAAGGTATGATCCTTTTCCTCGTGAATTAGCCAAGAGGAGAACCCAATTTGCGGATCAGGATGATAATGTTTTTCTTCAAGCCAATCTGTTTTGGTCAACCACTGCTTTAAAATATTCGCAACATTGCGGATATTGGTATGGTCATCTGCTGATTGTACATTTAATGATTGTAATGCCTTGATGAGTGGGATAAGACCTTTGAGTGGCGATATAGTCATGATTTCTCCATCAAGCTTAAAAATATCTTTCAATCCAGACTATATGTTAAGTGTAATAGAGAATCCGAGACTTACAGTATCGAATATAGGTTTTTTAGCTTGCACGCCTTATAGCGTATAGATATAGTAGCAAATGTAAGTGAAACAGTTATTTCTCAGGAAAGGAACGTTAATGTCGAGTCATCCTATTGTTAGTTATTCAAAAGGTATTAAGTTCATTCATTGGCTTGTTGCAGTACTTGTGATTGTAATGCTTAGTTTCGGTTTTTTTCTTGACGATGTGCCCAAACAGTACCAAGGAACGGCCTATATGATGCATAAATCTACAGGTCTTACCATCTTGTGTCTCATGGTACTTCGCTTAATCTGGGTGGCTTACAAAGGAAAGCCTCCTTTACCTGAAGCAGTTCCACGTTGGGAGAAATTCCTTACTCACTTTGTTCAATATAGTTTCTATGTCTTTTTAATTTTGATGCCTTTAACTGGCTGGATAATGTCCGTCGCTGCGGATAGGGTGCCGTCTTATTTTGGGTTATTTAACGTACCTTTCCCTGGGGTAACACCTAATGAAGAGCTTTCAGATATTATGAATCAAGCTCACAAAACAATTGCCTGGGTTCTTATTATTTTATTGAGTTTACATGTCGCAGGTGCTTTAAAGCATCATTTCATTAATAAGGATGATATATTGCTGCGCATGTGGCCACGGCGGCGTAGGAATAAGGAATTTATTACCCAAAAGGATTAAGCTCAACGGTACTGCTTTGATTCTCAATGCATACATGCGAAGGATGCTCTAATAAGATACTTGCAGCAATGAGGTAACGCCCATTCCCTAGCGGGCTGAAATCAATTAGCTCGCCTACCTCCACTTGTCCCGAAGGTTCAAATAATTTTTTGCCAGCAGCTAAAGGGGCAGTATTTTCGATAATAAATAAGCGTAAACCGTGCTTTATTTTTGCGCGATAATGTGTTCGAGCAATAATTTCTTGTCCTTTATAACAACCTTTGTCAAAACTTAAGTACCCTGATAAATGTAAATCCAGACGATGAGGTAAAAATAATCCTCGAGTTTCTGGATAAATTTGCACTTGTTTATGGCTTAATTGTAAATAATGCCAAGCAAAAGAACCTCGAAGCTGCCCTCGCTTTCTAAACGGTTCTACAATATTAGCGATTTCTTCATTTTTGATTAGCAGAATATACAAATGATGACTGAGATGATAACCACATAAGATATCATTTTGGATGACAGCATAGTTTTCACCTAAGTCATGGAAATGAATAGGTAGCTCATCATTAGGATTGGCCAAATAAAGGCCATATACTTGATAAGCTTTAGTCGGTTCTAATTTTACTCTCGAGAGCATTGCTGCTGTGGATAATGACTTTTGAGTATCTAGCAGCAGGTCTTTTGGTAAAATAAGTTGCAACCCATCCCAATCGATGACATCCAGTAGAGCGAGAATTCTTCCTTTTAGGTTGCAGAGGGCGCCTTGACGCATTGCCGTGGATGTTATCTGCCTAATATCACAGCTTAATTGTCCTTGTAGAAATTCTTTATCCCGATCCCCTCTAACCGTAAGTCCACCTAGAAAAGGCAACTCAAAAAGATAATTCCTATTGGCTTCGAAATGCAATTCCTCTGTAATGGGAAGTGTACTGATATAAGATCTCTGGTTTATAATATGTTCTTGTTGCATTTTGTTTCTGACATAATTGCGATAATTGGCAAGTTTAGTGTAACATCGCCTCTGTTGACAATCAGGTAATGTAATGATTAATCACTCAAAAAAAGCGAAACTTCTATGGCAGTGCAGGCGAGGTATGCTCGAATTGGACTTGATTCTCAACCGTTTCGCAGAACGCTATATAGAAGAGCTTAGTGAGAGACAGTTAGAAGCATTCGATAAATTACTAAATTGTAGCGATCCTGAGCTTTATAGCTGGTTGATGGGATATGAGCAAGCCGCCGACAAGGAGTTAGCTGATATTGTTGAATTCATCAAATTGCAGGATTACCCTAGGTAATTCATTGATATTTTTGCAAATTGCATTATTGATTTATGTATTTGCATTAATGGTAATATTTTCATCTGATTGGATTTTGTGGTTAAAGCTTCTGATATCAGTTCTTTTCATTTTGTTTACCCTACGTTTGCTCCTCAAACCGTATCCCTATCCCAATTATTCGATGCTTTCATACGAACATGGAAAATGGTTATTGCATGTAAAGCAAGGCAGTCCGTTAAAGTATGATAGGGTACGAGTTATTATCAATACTGGCTTGTTTCTTTTAGTACAACTTATAGGGGAAAATAGGATTAAACTTTTGATTATTTTTGCCGATCAAATCACGAATGATGAATATAGATATTTAAAAATTAAAGAAAAATTTATGTAAGATGGACGGCATTTAAATATCTATTTGCAATAGGCTAATGGACGCTGTCTCTTGAAAAAATCCTATCTGAGGCTTGAAACTCGACCTTTCAATTTTTTAAATTTGACAAATAAAAATGACCGAATTACCGTGGCTTGACCACGGTAATTCGATCTTCTACACGGTAATTCGATGTTCTAAAAGAATCGAGTGAAAGAAAAAGCTGTGTTAGAATTCTCAAAAAATAAGAATAATTGACTTCTATGCTGGAAAGTGATCGTTTGATAAGTGCTAATTCGCCACCTTCGGAAGAAGCGTTAGATCGGGCTATCCGGCCGTTAACTTTTGATGAATATATTGGTCAGGAAACCGTTTGCTCGCAGATGCGCATTTTTATAGATGCAGCTAGAAATCGTCAGGATGCTCTTGATCATGTGCTCATTTTTGGTCCTCCTGGACTTGGAAAGACGACATTAGCCAATATTATTGCCCATGAAATGGGTGTAAATTTAAGGCAAACTTCAGGACCTGTTCTTGAAAGAGCAGGAGATATAGCCGCCATCCTCACCAACTTGCAGGAAAATGATGTGCTCTTTATTGATGAGATCCATCGCTTAAGTCCGGTCATTGAGGAAATCCTCTATCCTGCAATGGAAGACTACAAATTGGATATTATGATAGGAGAGGGGCCTGCAGCTCGTTCCATCAAGCTCGAGCTACCTTCTTTTACGTTAGTGGGTGCAACCACGCGTGCAGGTTTACTTACCTCCCCTCTGCGCGATCGTTTTGGCATCGTGCAACGCTTGGAGTTTTACACAGTAGATGCTTTGTGTAGCATTGTTTCACGTTCAGCCCGGTTGTTAGGCGTAAATGCCGAGCCAGAGGGAGCGAAAGAAATTGCCATGCGAGCTCGCGGCACCCCCAGAATTGCTAACCGGTTATTGCGCCGAGTGAGAGATTACGCTGAAGTCAAAGGTCAAGGAGTTATCACTTTAGACATTGCGAAGTGTGCTTTGGAAATGTTGGACGTTGATGAACATGGTTTTGATCTGTTAGATAGAAAATTGATGTTAACAGTTATCGAACGCTTTGCAGGTGGGCCTGTTGGTATAGATAGTATTGCAGCAGCCATTGGGGAGGAGAAGGGAACAATAGAAGATGTTCTTGAGCCTTATTTGATCCAACAAGGTTTTTTAATGCGCACCCCCCGAGGTCGTATGGCTTCTCGATTGGCGTATCAACATTTTGGTATCCCGATGCTTGAAGAAGGGTAAAGATGTCATTCCATGATGTAGATTACTTTGAACTTAAGGTTTATGCCGAAGACACGGATTTCATGGGCATTGTCTATCACGCGAACTATTTGCGTTTTTTTGAGCGAGCTAGAACAGAAATGATTCGCAAATCTGGCTTGTCTTTAACCACTCTGGCACAGTATGATTGCCATTTTGCGATCAATGACGTGAGACTACGGTATTTTTTTCCAGCTCGCCTCGAAGATCAATTAATGGTGGCATCAAAGGTCACTAATAAAAAAACTTGTAGCCTTGTATTTGATCAACGGCTCTACAATCAGGATAATACTTTGCTTTGCGAAGGGCTTATCAAGGTAGTTTGTCTTGATGAGACTATGAAACCGAGAAGAATACCAGAAAATTTATTTTAGAATACATGCTTGTTAGAACATCGAATTACCGTGGCTTGACCACGGTAATTCGGTTTTTTGATTGTCAAATTAAAAAAAACTGAAGATCGAGTATATAATATGCCTCTTAAATTTTAAGATGCGCGGTTTCATCTAAATTAGAGATATTGGGAAGCTTTAAAAAATCATTACATCAAAGTTTTAGTGGAGGAGAAGACATGGGTAGCCATGCCAGTGTGTTGGGGTATTTTCTGCAGGCCGGTCTTGTAGTGAAGACGGTTATGATGATTTTGCTTGCTGCATCAATTGTCTCCTGGACGCTCATTTTGCAAAGAGCTTGGTACTTTAAACAGAAAAAACAAGAGTGTGATGCTTTTACCAGGCGTTTTTGGGCAAGCAGTGATCTAAGTAAATTATTTGCTGATGTGGATAGTAACGTCGATACACGACAAGGTCTTGCCGCCATTTTTCATGCTGGATTTAAAGAATATGTTCGCTTAAGAAAATTAGGCTCCATGGTTATTGAACCTATCCAACGCGCTATGCAAATTAGGCATGCTAAAGAAGCTGCGTTGTTAGAACAGCATTTACCTTTATTTGCTTCAGTTGGTTCTATTGCCCCTTATGTAGGTTTATTTGGTACCGTTTGGGGAATAATGACGTCTTTCCAAGCACTTGGTCATGCTCAACAAGCCACTATTGCCATGGTAGCTCCTGGTATATCAGAGGCGTTGGTTGCCACAGCACTCGGTTTATTTACCGCTATACCTGCGGTGATTGCATTTAACCGTTATTCAATGCGCGCGAATCATTTGCTTGATCGTTATGATTTGTTCCAGGAAGAATTGGTATCACTTATTGAGCAGCAAACCGCAGCAGCAACAAGAGGGTAAGTCGTGATGTTAAAGAAAAAAAAGACAGTCGCTCACCCCATCGCTGAAATCAATGTAGTGCCCTATATTGACGTCATGCTTGTTTTGTTAGTTATTTTTATGATTACTGCCCCTATGTTAACGCAAGGAGTGACCGTTGATCTGCCCAAAGCAGCAAGTCAGAATTTAAAACCCACGGATAGAGAACCAATTATCGTGTCTGTGAATCAGCAAGGCGATTATTTTTTAAATATTAGCGCAACCCCAGAGACTCGGATTGATTCCAAGGCATTGATGGTGCGTGTAGCAGCGGAATTAGAGCTTGCTCGGCAAAACAATCAACCGATTAATGTCTTGGTGAAAGGCGATCAGGGTGTGGCCTATGGCAAAGTAGTGGGAGCAATGAGCCTGCTAAAACAAGCCGGAGCTGAACAAGTTGGTTTGTTGACAGATTCCTCTGATTTACCACAGGAGAATCAGGGATGATTAGTGATCAAAGCTACCGAAAAGCTTTTTATATAGCGATTGGTTTGCATCTATTTTTGGCGTTGTTGCTACTCATTGAGTCTACTCATCAGCGTCCAGTGATGACCATGGCAAAAAATGAACCTAGTCGAGCTTTACCCATTGAAGCAACTGAACCGCCAAAAGAAATTGTTAAAGCAACGAGTGTGGATAACCAAGAGGTTATGGAGACTATCAACCGTTTGAAACAGGAGCGGGCCAATCAACTTAAGGCTGAGCAAGCCCGACAGCAATCTCTGGCAAAACAGGCCGAAATGGCCCGCCAAACTCGTTTAAAAGAACAACAGCGATTGGCAAAACTTAAGGAAGAAGCAGAAAAAATTGCCATTGCGCGAAAAAAACAAATCGAAGAAGAACAACGTCGATTGAAGCAACTCGCGCTTGAGAAAGCACAGGAAGCCAAGCGACTCCAAGAATTAAAAGAAAAACAGGATGAGTTAAAGAAGAAACAACAGGAAGAGGCTCAGAAGCTTGCGCAATTAAAGAAGAAGCAAAAGGAAGAAGAACTCAAGGCTAAGAAAGAGAAGGAAGCACTTGCCCGCATTGAGAAAGAAAAAGCAGAGAAAGCCAAAGAAGAACTGGCTCGAGCTGAAAAGGCTAAGGCTGAATTAGCAGAAAAGAAACGTCAAGCGGCAGCACAGCAGGCAGCTGAAGATGCAGCCAAAAGGGCCCATATCGCTGGTGAAGTTGACAAATATAAGGCCATGATTGTCAATGCGATTAGCCGGCAATGGATTTTACCTGAAAATGTTAGTAATGGTTTATCGAGTCAATTTAGGATTCGTTTGGCTCCGGATGGTGCTGTTTTGGAAGTCACTTTAACACGTAGCAGTGGTGATCCGATCTTGGATCGCTCCGCACAAACGGCTATCTACAAAGCATCACCACTTCCGGTACCTGCTGATCCAGAAATGTTCGACATATTTCGTGATATCAGTCTAACTGTACGTCCAGAAAATGTTAGGGGGTAAACGTGTTAATTAAATACTTAATAACACCGCTGTTTTTATTGTTCTCATCAATGCTTTTTGCAGTGGATCTTGAATTAACGCAAGGGATTAATTCTGCTTTACCTATTGGTATAAGCTCCTTCGGATCCGATCAAATGGGTCAGCAACTGTCTGGGATAGTCAGTAACGATTTGCACTTCTCAGGGCAATTCAAAATTATTGCTCCACCACAGAGTTTTGCTGCTCAACCCTCCGTCAGCAGTTGGCGTCAAGCTGGGGCTGACAGCGTTTTAACTGGAGAGGTTCGCAGAATTGGCTATAACCGCTATGAAGTTAACTATGAATTGCTGGATGCCGTTGCTCAAGGCAGAGTGCTGTTGTCAAAAAGCTATCAAATTAGTGCGAATGAATTACGACCTTTGGCACATCATATTAGTGATGAAGTTTATCAAAAGCTTACTGGTGAACGTGGAATTTTTTCAACCAAAATTGCCTATATTTTAGTGCAGCGGCAGGGCGAAAGAGCCAAGTACTTTTTAGAGGTGGCTGATGTCGATGGCTACAATCCGCAAAGTTTACTCGTTTCCACGGAGCCCATTATGTCCCCGACCTGGTCACCTGACGGTAGACAGCTTGCTTATGTTTCTTTTGAGAAGAAAAAAGCGCAGATTTTTACGGTGGATGTGGCCACAGGTCGTCGACGATTGGTTACTGATTTTACAGGCATTAATAATGCTCCTGCGTGGTCTGTGGATGGACGTCATCTTGCAGTAGTACTCTCCAAGGGAGGCTCACCTAAAATTTATAGTATTGACCTCAGCAATGGCTCCATGAAACAGTTGACTTTCGGCGAAGCAATTGATACTGAGCCTCGTTACTCTCCTGATGGGCGCTCCTTGTTGTTCACATCGGGTAGAGGTGGTTCACCGCAAGTTTATCGCTTATCTTTGGCAGATGGCAGAGTAAGTCGCGTTACTTATGAAGGCAATTACAATGCCAGAGCTTCCTATACTCCAGATCAAAAACACGTTGTCATGCTGCATAGGGAGGACAAGAGCTTTAACATTGCTGTGCAAGATGAGGGAGGGCATGTTACGCAATTGACCTTTGCACCCCTGGATGAGTCGCCATCTTTATCTCCTAATGGGCGTTTAATTCTTTATGCAACTCGTCATAATGATCAAGGTGTCTTAGGAGTGGTTTCCATTGATGGACGAATCAAGATGCGTCTTCCAGCTCGAGAGGGAGATGTGCAGGACCCCGCTTGGTCACCCTATTTAGGTTAGGACATGATTCGCAGGATTAGCTTTTTATTGTTCTTGGTTATGGCTGTAAAAGGTTACAGCTGGAACGCTTTGGGCCATCGTTTGGTGGCCCAAATCGCTTACAACCATCTCACACCAAAGGCAAAGAAAGTCTGCAACCATTACAATCACGCACTAGATAGCATGTATCGATCGCAGAGCTTTGTTAATGCTGCTGCATGGTTAGATGGTTTGCGTTACCAAAACGACCTCTGGCTTGGGCCAAAACATTATATCGATATCCCTTTCTCATGGGATGGGACTGAGCTTGTCCAGCCTGACGACATTAATGCTGTTTCTGCCATCATTGATGCCAGCAAGATCTTGCAAGAAAATTTGGCAAATGACTTTACTAAAGGGTTTACTCTGCGAATATTACTTCATGTTGTTGGTGATATTCATCAGCCTCTTCATGCTGCTAATCAATTTAGTATTGAGCATCCGCAAGGCGATCAAGGAGGCAATCTTTTTCCTTTGTCCTCTAATTCGATAGCGACCAATTTGCATAGCTATTGGGATAAAGGAGGGGGTCTATTAAACAATGCCGAACACTACAGCGCAAAACAGCTTAGGCTTAAGGCTCATAACATTGAAAAGCATTGGCCTTGCCATCTGGAGGATATGAATCTGGATCCTGAAACGTGGGCGACGGAATCGCATCAAATAGCAATAACCAAAGTTTACCATTTAAAACCTGGTCAAAAACCAAGCCAAAAATACCAAAAGATGACTGAAATAATTACTGAACAACGTATCGCCCTTGCAGGTTGCCGCTTGGCTGCTCTGTTAAACAAACTTGTGTGAGGAGTCCTAGGCCGATTTCATCAAAGTACAATTTATAAACATGGGATGATTTGTAGGTTGGACCTTGGCTCAACAACTTTAGAACATCGTGCCATTTTGATGTTGGGTCAAGGCCCAACCACTTTTATTATTTGATCCATTAGCTTGATCTTATAGAATAGCCCACAAATTTGGATTCTATAGCGTATAGGTCATTGATGAGAAGAAAAGATGAAGTCGGACAGGATATTCATGCTAAGAAAAGAATTGCCTATACCACAATTGCTGAAAGTGGGTTAGGAGCATTACTCCCTCAACTTGAATCCAAAGTAGAGTCTTTGCAAAAACGTCTTGCGGTTAGCTTAAGTAAAAAACCGACGTTGGAAGAGACGTTCACTGAGAAGCAAATCACAGCTGCTTTAAAACTTATCAGATTGATAAGAGGTATCTTACCAAATTTTGATAAAGGTAATCTACCTAATAAGATTGCCCTCGCTATTCTCAATGGAATTTCCTTATGGAGGGATTTGAAGAGTGTCCAAGCTAGCCTAAGCTCCACTCGCTATGCCATATACAGCATCATTAAAGGCCAGTTGTCCGAGATTATTAGTAAAAGCATCGAAGAAAATGGCAATGTTCTTCCCAAGAATGATTCTTTGGAAGGTTTTAAAAATAGCCTAAAAAAACACATCCATAGCCAATTGCTTGATTTTCCAGAGCACTCCCCTTGCGCTGAATTACCTTTTCTACTCAACGAAATAGATGACATTATTGATCATTTCGATTTCGGTGAGTATTGCGGTGAAACGTTTAAGGAGCAGGAGTTCTACATAGCGTTAAAAAAAGTATTATCTAAACGCTTTGTAGATAAGTACGGACAATTGGATTTAAAGGTAGTGCATCCTATCACTTATGAACTAACTGTGTTTCTTTTGATGATGTTGCCACAAATGTCTCCCAACTTACAGGCATTTATATCCTTCTTAAATCCTGATGCTATCAACATTAAAGTGACTCGCGTTAAAGAAAACGTTCCCAATGATTACTGTTATCAGAAGGGGAAAGAATTGATCGATGGTGAAGAGCTGTATCTTATAATGAGGGGTAAAGCTCCCAGTCATCTTTCTGCTAATTTGCGTCGCTATTTTACTGACTATGCAGATACAGTGCATGTAAAAAGTGAGCGAGCAAAAATGGATTTATTGCAGAAGTTTATTCAGAGTGAAAAACAAAGTCTTGACATGGACCTTGCACTCTATAAAAAACTTGAAAGAGAAATGAAGGAAAAAAAAACCATCGATGCATTTGATGTCAAACCATCGATTGCTCTTCTACAGCAGCAGGAAGAGCAGGCAAAGGTCTTAATTAAGGCTATTGTTGAAAAATTGACCTCTTATAAGACGCGGACCTTTAAGCAGCTTCTGGATGCATCCTCTGATGGCCTAAGAGAGCAATTAGCTCAGAATATGACTGATAAGCTTGATATAAGCTATGCGGAACAAATTTTACCTTCGATGTGTCTTATTGAAGAAACGCAAGGTTTTACGGTTATATCAATTCAAGAAAGCCTATATCAGATCACAGAAACGTCTCTTACTTATTTAGAGGATTCGCTTAAACAAATTAAAAAAGATAAAGAGCAACTTATTCGCGACTATCATCATCAAAGAAACGATCAAATCGCGCGTGAGCTTGATGGTGTCAATTCCAGTTTAAGTCACCTGATTCAGCAAATTAGCCAAATCCAAGTGACTGATAATATTGACGATTTATTATTGCGCTTAAAAGAATTGAAGGAAAGGGTGGATAGCTTCTTAGAGCTCCAAACTTCTCTCGATCACTTAGACAAAGAATTAAGTCCCCCATTTTATTGCCCAGAATCTTTAGATGATTCATTCAGAACAAGTATTGGGCACATTTATGAAACCAGCAGAGTTGTATTACAAGAATGTCAACACGTGCTGCACAGGACAGAAAAAGCCATTAAAGCAAAAGAGAGAGCACTGACCTTGTGTCTCGAAAAAGAGCGGGCTGCCCAAGCTTTTGCAGAAAATATGAAATTACTGAATGCCCAAACCTTAGCATCGTTATGGCAAGACAAAAAAATATTGCTTGAAAGCAAAAAATCTCAAGGAAAAGAACTTCTCAAAGAAATAGAGGTTAAAAAGGAAAACCTCATAGACATCGATAGGCTTTATGGTAAAGGTGATCCGTTGTCCTGTCAGCCACCAAAATATATAACTCAACGCAATAGCAAGTTGAAAGAAGTTTTAGATACAGTAGAGATGATAAGAGATGATCTACTTACTTTCATACCTGAACAAAGTAAGTTCGAAAGTCTATTAAAAGTGACCAACTTAGAATCTACTGAAGGAGCTTTCAATGCGCAATTATGGGTAGAATCCCTGGCGGCAAATATGGAGGATTCTTTGCAGCGAGAACAAGAGTTAGAGAAAGATGGCAATACCAAAACTCAAATTCGCGATGCCCTATTAAGTGTAAGTTCAATTCTAAAGCAAGAAAGCATTAAAAACGTATCTGATGAGTTAGCAAAGTTAAAGTTACTAAATCAGTTAAAACCTGTCTATGGCTTGGGCACAAACCCGAAGAATGAAATAAATGAGCTGATTGCATTTATTACTGGCAAAAACAAGTTGGGTATTGAAATATTGGCAAAAATATTGAGTTTATCTACCGCAGAGATTTATTCTTACTGTGCAAACGAAGAAAGGAAGAAGTTATTTCAGCAAGCAGTAGAAAAGCAAACCCATCTTCTAAAACGACAGATAGAAAGCATCAATTTAGTAAAAACCCACAATGCAATATACAGAAAGCTTAAAGAGAATATTGCTCAAATTCGAAGCGACCTTTCCAACCTGGTGGCATTCAATGAGATTCAACATGCTATGGATCAAGAATACAGAGAAAAAATGGAAGCCTTGAGCGTGCAAATGGCATTCTTGCAAGAGTCTTCCGGAGGGGTGGGTAAAGAGATTGGTTCTCTCGAGCTAGAAGTCCAAATCCTAGAAAAAATAAACCAATTACTTGATGGAAGTCAGACGCTAAATAAACACCTCACTGCTGATACTCAAATTTCAGAAGCGCATTGTGTTATGGCGGAGAAACAGTTAAGAGATTTGCTCCAAGAGTTTATAGTACTCCAGCAATTAGTAGCTTCGTGGAAAGAGGTTTTGAGTTATACTACGAGTACAGTAGGAATTGGTGAACTATTGACTACTTCGGGTCAAAGAGTTTCTGAACTAAGGGTTGCTGTTTGTAGTAGTAAATTCAAGGAGATTGAAGAGGCTATAGATTTAGTTGAGCAACCCTCCTTTGCTGTTCTATTAAATGTCCTGAGCCAACAGCTTGAAAAGTACAATAACTATTGTTCAGCAATACCGCTTGCCTTTAAGGACATCGATTTACTACGCAAAGAGTTAGAGGTGGCTCGCGGAACAAAAACAGCTGATGAAAATGAGAATACGAAGCCTTTAGAATCTCTTCGTAAGCAGTTGCAAATTAATTTTTTACAGAAAATTGAGCATATTTTAATCTCTTTTGCTGTTGAGATTCAAAGACAAGACCAGCAATTGAAGATTGCTCTTAGTGAGACGCGTGATAATTATCAGCTGCATTTATCGGCTGTGACCACCTTGGGCGTTTATCTTGAAACATTTCCAATATCAGACTTAGGTACTTTAAAGGCAGGTCTTGAGAAGTTACAACCAGATGCTAAGAATACCTTGCAGCGTTTAATGACCATAGAGACCAATATTAACCTGCTTAAGAAGGAACATGAGACTCACAGTATCGTATTACAGAATCAAAAGGCGCGTCAGGATATGCGGGAGCAGGTGCAGAGGCAATTTTGCGAGCAGCTAAGTCATTACCTTGATCAACGTCATAAAAAATATAGATTTAAAGATTTTTTCAGCAGTCAAGATGTTATTCAACGTAAGCAATTCATCGAAGGCCTATTAATAAAGTTAGAAGAGTATAGCCAGTCAGGTAAGAGTCAAGATATTTTAGATTATATCGCTAGAAGCAAGTTCCCGGGCTTAGGCTTACAACCCATTCTCAGAAGATTGATCATTGCAATCAAAGCGTTGGATAAACAGACACCGTCTGAACAAACCAATTATGTAACGCTCAAACTACCAGAAATACCGCATCATCAAGATGCCATGGAACAGCTTAAGACATTTGAATCTTCGCATCCTAAATTGTGTAGTGCTTTGACTGTCCTGGTTAGTGAAATTGATGAGCTTGAAAAGCATGGTAATAAAATTCAGGGAGAGGATGGTAAAACAGCAAAGGGGTTGGCTGTGTCCTTGCGCAAACAGGTGGATAGTTATATTTGTGCACAAGCTGTAAATGATCGTCTTTCAGTAAGCGATTTCGAGACGTTTCGTGCTGATTTTATGGACCTTTTACATAGTCAAGACGACAGTATGTCCAAACACCGCTCCTTCTGGAAACCCTTTATCACGAATGTTGCTGCGGCATTCTTCACATTAGGTATTGCTCTAGGTGTTAAGCTCATCGGTTCAAAGCTGATGACGGGGCATGCCTCCTTCTTCGGTGAAACAATACGATTTCAATATGTGCAGAGTATTGAGGAGGAACTTGCAAATGTTGCTGCGGCTGTATCTGCGGTTGTATCTGCGGTTTGAGAAATAAGATCAGGCAACATACTTTCCATCAAAACCCTTCCTTTACCCAAGAATTTAATAGCTGCCTATACTAAATTTAAATGACGACGGATATTTATATTTTAAAAAATATTCATGTCCTTGAGTCGCTCCCGGTTAATTTTAAAAACTGATCAATCTAGGAAAAAACCATGAGGCTAAAAAATAAACTAGCTATTATTACCGGCGGTAATAGTGGGATAGGCTATGCTGTTGCCGAATTATTCCTTCGTGAAGGGGCAAAAATTGCCATTACTGGGCGCGATAAGAAAAAAATTAGAGCAGCTCAAGATAAGTGGGGGCCAAAAGCCCTTTGTTGCCAAACAGATGTGACTGAACTACAGGCTCTAGAAATTTTTTTTGAAAAGGTTCAAAAACATTTTGCTCAAGGTATTGATATTCTTGTAGCCAATGCAGGGATATCGCAAGAGACCCCTCTTAAGGATACGACAGAAGAAAGCTTTAATAAGATTATATCTATCAATGTAAACGGTGTTTTTTTTACTGTGCAAAAGGCCTTGCCTTATTTAAAAAAAGGTTCCTCCATTATCTTAGTAGCCTCATTGGCTGCTAAACAGGGAATTAAAAATTTTTCTGCTTATTGTGCCTCCAAAGCCGCTGTTCTTTCTTTAGCAAAATGTTTAGCTGCAGAATTAGTTAGCGAGAATATACGAGTGAACTCCATTTCTCCCGGAGTTGTTAATACACCAATTCTTCACGGTTTACAGTTATCTGAAGATAATTTGAAGAACTGGTCGGCATCCATTCCTTTAAAACGCTTTGCCAAAGCTGAAGAAATAGCGCAGTCGATGCTTTTTTTAGCCTCAGAGGAATCAAGCTATCTTACAGGGGCTGATTTGGCCGTTGATGGCGGATTGTCAGGGATTGGTTCTTTATAATGGCTAAGGATGGCAAGAAACATAACTTCTCTGGGTAGAGAAGAAGTACCCCTCACCATGTAGCGCAGCGGGTGAGGGGCCATCAGAATTCAATTAGGGCTTCTGCAAAGCATCAATCACAGCGCCTAAAAAGCGTGTTGCTTCTCCGCCTGTGACCGCGCGATGGTCAAAGCTTAAAGATAACGGCAAGAGACGATGCTTTTCAATTTTGCTTTGACTGACTACAGCCCCTTCATAAAGGCGACCCACTGCTAAAATTGCTACCATAGGGGGTACAATAATTGGGCTGGCAAAACGTCCGGCGAATTTGCCAAAGTTCGACAGGGTGATTGTTGCTCCTTTTAAATTTTCAGAAGCCACTGTGCGATTCTGAACATCTTTTTTGTAATCATTAATCATATGACGCAATTGGTCATCGCTATGCTTGGCTGCATCATGAATGACGGGCACAAATAAACCTTCTGTGCTATCCATTGCTAAACCTAAATTGACTTCTCTAAAGCATTTGCGTGCACCATGAGCGGTATCAAACCAGGCATTAAGAGCTGGTTCTTTTTTACAGGCTTGAATAATCGCTCGGATAAGGCGCACGGTAATATCACTTCCGGCATCCCAACCCTCGATGTCTGCTTCATCAAAAATACTAACGGGTACTACTTCTTGATGCGATTGCACCATACTATTGAGCATTGCTCGCCGCACACCCCGTAAAGGCTCATAGCCTTCTGGAAGCTCGGCCTTTTTGTTCGCTGCGGCTTGTACATCTTCGCGGGTAATCACTCCGTGCTCACCACTGCCTGTTACGCTCTTAAGATCGACACCTAGTTTTTTAGCGAGCAATCTTACAGCGGGTGTGACTTTAATGCGCGTGGATGTGGGACGACTTGCACCGATCGTGAATTTATCTTCGCTTATCTCAGTACTTTCTTCCAAATTACCAACAACGGTGCCTTTATCTTCGCGAAGCGTATCTGTTGCTGCAAAAGCAACCAAAGGTTCACCTGTCTTAATGACATCACCTGGCTTCCCAAATAACTTCACAATGGTTCCACCTTGAGGGCAAGGAACATCAACCACTGCTTTTGCGGTTTCCATAGAAACTAAAGGTTGGTCAACTTGGACTGTATCACCTTCTTTGACAAACCACTCGTGAATTTCAGCATCAGGTAAGCCTTCGCCCAAATCAGGTAAATTGAATATATTCATTATCACTCCATTATGCTCATGACACTGTCTTTAATGCGGGATACACTGGGGATATAGTTTTTTTCTAACTGGAAGTAGGGCATGACGACGTCATAGCCAGTTACCCGCTGAACAGGAGCGAGTAAATCTGATAGACAATTTTCCATCAATTGTGCGGAAATTTCAGCACCCACTCCACAGGTTTTTGCGCCTTCATGAATGATCACACAACGCCCCGTTTTTTCAACAGACAAAAGAATGGTTTCAATATCCAGAGGCTTGATTGTGGCAACATCAATGACTTCACAAGAGATGCCTTCATCACCTAGTTGTTTGGAAGCTTGCAATGTCTCATGTAAACTGGCTCCCCAGCTAACCAAAGTAACATCTTCTCCTTCTTGCAGCGTGAAGCATTTACCGAGTGGCAGTGCTTTACCGTCATCTTCCACAGGTTGTTTTACCAATCGATAAATTCGTTTAGGCTCCAGAAAAATAACGGGATCAGGATTTCTAATTGCTGCTAATAACAAACCATAACATCTTTTAGGTGAGGAGGGGATAACCACCTGTAAGCCTGGAATATGAGTAAATAAGGCTTCTGTGCTTTCTGAATGATGCTCGGGAGCACGAATGCCACCACCAAAAGGAGCACGAAAGACCAAAGGACAATGCAATCGACCACGGGTTCTGTTGCGCATGCGCGCAGCATGAGAAATGATTTGATTCATTGCAGGGTAAATAAAACCCATAAATTGAAATTCTGCAACAGGTTTTAGACCCTGAGTTGACATACCTATGGCTAAACCTGCGATCATGGATTCGGCTAAAGGTGAATCGAATACGCGACGCTCACCAAACCTTTCTTGTAACCCGAGTGTGGCGCGGAATACACCCCCATTTTTACCCACATCTTCACCAAAGACGACAACATTTTCATCATGGGCCAATTCATAAGCTAAAGCTTGTGTGACTGCTTCAACAAGCGTGATATCAGGCATGAGATGCTTCCTCCATGGCTATTGCACGTTGCTCAACCAGGTAATCTGGTAATTCAGCATAGTGATAATCAAATATACTTGTTACGGGTTGTCGTGGGCGACTTAGGTATTCATTGACAGCTTCCTCAACGGTTTTTGTGCACTGATTGATTAAATTCTTTTCTTGCTGCTCATCCCAAAGCTGATGACGCTCTAAATAGTATTTAAAGCGGCTAATAGGCTCCTTTAGCTTGGCGAGTTCTACTTCTTCGCATGGTTGATAGCGAGTTGCATCATCGGCTGTGGTGTGATCACAAAGACGATAGGTTAGAGCTTCAATTAATGTAGGCCCACCACCACGACGTGCTTTTTCAATGGCTTCACTAATGACCTGGCAGCAAGCCAGGATGTCGTTCCCATCCACTTGAATGCCGTCGAATCCAGCCGCAATGGCCTTTTGTGCGATCGTTTGTGAGGCAGTTTGTTTTGATAATGGAACAGAAATAGCCCATTGATTGTTGTTCACGACAAAGACAACAGGCAAATTCCAGGTGCCTGCTACATTCATTGCCTCATAAAAATCACCTTCAGATGTTCCACCTTCACCCAGGCATACAACGGCCACGCGTTTTTCATTGCGGTATTGGAATGCAAAAGCCACGCCTGTTGCATGTAAGCACTGAGAGGCAATGGGCACACAAATTGGGAAATCTTCGGAATTACAAGCAAATTGGCTGCCGCGTTCATCGCCTCCCCAATAGGCAAGAATCTCAGACATTTTTACGCCACGCTGAAATTGGGCAGCATAATCACGATAATAAGGCACGAAAACATCTTCTTTGCGCATTGCATGACCAATGGCTGTTGAGATAGCTTCCTGGCCATTAATGGGTGCATACGTGCCCATTTTCCCAGTACGCTGAAGTGCAATGGCTTTTTTGTCAAAAGCTCTTGTGTGCACCATGACACTATAGAGTTCTTTTAAGATATTTTCGTCTGTAGCAAAAGAAGGTAAGTTACTGGTAACTTCACCTTCTTCATTAATGTATTGGACAAAGGATATTTCAAAACTGGCGACTGTTGTCACGGCTGTCTCCTTGTTAACAACGCCGCCATAGCATACTCACAATTGAGATTAAAAACTAGCAATTATGGTTATTTCCTTGTTAAAACCACAATGTAGTTCTTCTATAGAAAGGAAACAAATGAAATCCGAATTTGCAATAAACAGCCTGAGCTGTACAATTCTCGGCTATATGAGTGTGATTGAAATTTAATTATGTTATTAAAGGCTTATTGTGACTAGCTATAAAATATTTCAGCTCGCTTACGCAGAGAATCTGGTCAATCGTTACCAGCAGTTGGCCGGATTGCCTGGATTTGTACTACTTGAAACGAGCGACAGAACTCAGGGGCGTTATGACATTGCAAGTGCTTACCCCTATGATCGTGTGAAAATCCAGTCTGATGTTTCTTGTGTGAATAAGGCTTTTGCGAAATTGCAAGCATTCATTCCGACAACCACATCGATTCTTGATATCCCTTTTCAAGGGGGAGCTATTGGTTACTTCTCCTATGACTTAGGAACAAAACTGGAAAATATATCCTCCTTACCTCAGAACAGTTTAAAAGGGATGCCTTGGCTTAATTTTGGCCTCTATGACTGGGCCATCATCAGTGATCATAAGCTTAAGAAAGCTATACTTTTTTCAGCCAACACTCGTCCGGAAACTGCTGGAATTGTCGACGAAATCTTAACGCGCTGGCATTCGTGTGAGCCTAAGCGAGAAATGTTCAGATTAAGAGGACCGTTTGTTCCTTTAATTTCTAAAGCCTCGTATCGTGAGGCATTCCAATCTATTCATAACGATTTGCAGAAAGGACGGTGTTATCAGGTCAACTATACTCAACCGTTTAATGCCCCTTATGTTGGCGATCCTTGGGAACTGTATAAACAGATCCGCAGTCAGAATCCTGTGCCATATTCTGCGTTCTTACATTATGAAGAGGAAGATATTCTCAGTTTCTCCCCAGAACGTTTTTTACTCCAGGACCAAGAGCGCTTACTTACTTCTCCCATTAAAGGAACCGAGCGACGTGTGAGAGAAATTGAAGAAGATAGACAGCTAAGACAGCGTTTGCTTGCAAGTGAGAAGAATCTAGCTGAAAACGTCATGATTGTTGATTTATTACGCAATGATCTTGGAAAAATTGCTAAACCTGGTTCTGTTCAAGTCAAATCATTATGTGAGGTCCAAAGCTTTAAGGCTGTTCATCATTTAGTAAGCCATATCGAAGCGCTTCGTAGAGATGATGTGGTTGCTGTAGAGGCTTTTAAGGCCTGTTTTCCAGGAGGGTCGATTACCGGCGCACCAAAATTAGAGTCTATGCGTGTCATAGCGGAGCAAGAATTGTATAGTCGTGGACTATACTGTGGGAATATTGCTTATTTTTCTTATCATGGACGTTCTGATAGTAATATTGCTATACGTACGATCACGGCACGTAATCAGATTTTACATTTGGCTGCAGGTGGTGGAATTGTTATTGACTCGAACTGGGAAGATGAATACCGTGAATGTCTTACTAAAATAGCTGCAATTACAAATGTGCTCAACAAAGATAAACAAACCAGATTTGCAAAGAATAGCGTCTGTTCTAGTCGTGCATAATCTGTCGAATGATTCCTTAATCCTCACTGAACGAAGCTTGAGCATGCCCTATCACCCTGGAGAAGTTTGTTTTCCCGGGGGGCGTTGGCAAGAAAAGGATGAGGATTTGTATGCCACCGCGCTGCGGGAGTTGCAAGAGGAGTTAGGTATACCTTCTTCACGTGTGCAATTACAAAGTGCAATGCGTATAGAAGAAACTGCGACAGGTTTCATGATTCAACCATGGCTAGCGTCCATTGATTCCATTGATCCTTATTCTCCTGATCCCAATGAAGTAGCTGAAGTGTTGCAGCTACCTATGAAGGAAGTAAAAAATAGTAATAATTATCAGGAAGTTATTGTAAATCGCTATGGTTTGAGCTTTACAAGTTGCCAATACATCGCCAGCGCGCATTTCATATGGGGTGCGACAGCGCGTATTATGAAGCAATTGGTGAAAGAATTGTAGGTTGGGCCAAGGCCCATAGCCGTCAGGCTAAGAGTTTAAAAGCACTCTCCTTCGCAGAAGTCAAAGGTCAAAAGAGGTTTCTTTTTTGAATCTTTGATAGCAAAGAGGGAGAGATTTTCATAGAAATCATTCAAGAAATGCTTTAATCGATAAGGAGACATGAGGGCGATAATCAATCCAGTAGCCTTGGAACTTAGTTGGTGACAGGCTTTATAAAAAGAGAGTTGTTTGCCTTCTATGTTGCGCATGGGATTGCATAGCAAAAACAAAAGCATCATTGCAATAAACTTACCATAGGTTTCAATAATCACTCGAGCAAACTTTTTAGTTTTGATAGAGTCAATATGCATTAAGGATTTACTTAATTTAAAGAGGAGTTCTACCTGCCATCGTAAAGCATACGTTTGATGAATTGCTTTATTATTGATTTGAGTTTCAGAGGTATTGGTAATATAAATAGACCAACTTTGTAAAGCCAACGATTCCTGGTTTGGTGTGGAACCACGGCGACGATGATCTTTTATAAGTCTTCTCCGCCTTTGCTCGGCAATGACTGGTGGTAATCGTTGAGCGACCAAGCGGACAGGAATTTTATGCGTTGCTCCCATAAGGACCTGCTGAGAAAAGAATGGTGCAGCATTCTCCAAGGTAACGAGTAAATCAAAAGGTTTCTTATCTTGTGTTAGAAGTTTAGTTCCGGTGAGCAAGCGGCTTATGAAGAAAGCGTTTTCTTCCATAATTTTCTTAAACGTGTTCAGTTTAAAATAACCTAAATCCATTAAATAAAGAGCTCCTTTTTCAATAGTATTAAAATAATTATCAAAGCCCTGATCGTTATCACAGCCCGAAGTTAGAGTAAGCTCTTTTATTTGTCCACCAAGATAATCAAACATCATTTGGATTTTCATAGCGGAACTGGATGCGGCTCCGCCACTGCCTTTAAAAAGCTCATTCAGCGCCTGATGTAAGGATATAGTACTGCTATCAATGATGTTAAGGCTACTAAATTGCTCCAATCCTTGGAGTTGAGGTAACTTTTTCATTTGAAAGTGCTTTAAACAGAATAATGAAAAGGCTTTAAGAAATCCGGCTGTTCGTTCGTTAAATCGCTCATGTAATGATTGTTTTTTGATATAAACTTTTTGCGTTTTTACCAATCCACAGAAAAGTTCCAAATTAAAATGTTCTGAAAAACAGAGCGTTATCAATGATTTTATAAAAACACTAGGTGTCAATTTTGAACGGCGTTTCTGAAAACCTGTTTCCTTTCCTATCCGATCCGCTTCATAAGTAAAAAATTTAAAGATTTCTTGAGGAATATTTGATAGGGTATCCAGCAGCATAGAGTCCCTTTTGGTTGTTTTCCTGGCGGGAAAAAATTTAAAAGGGTACTCTAGCTTTTTTTATTATTATTTCAATAAGTTAAACAAACAATTTCTTTCTTAGCCTGACGGCTATGGGCCAAGGCCCAACCTACAAAAATTTGAAGGTATTAAAACTTGGCGGAGAGGCAGGGATTCGAACCCTGGGAAGGTCGCCCTTCAACGGTTTTCAAGACCGCCGCTTTCAACCGCTCAGCCACCTCTCCGATGTGCGAAATATATATCAACATGATTCTCTTTGCAAATGTTTTAAGACTCATTCTTTTTCATGCTGATTCGATGTTTTTACAGTTCGCAAAAGTATCAATGATGGGTATAATGGGCCCAGTTGAAATTAGAACAGACTTCAGTTAGCAATGTTTTTTTAGCGTAAATGGCGATGTAAAAACATGAAGAGATTGAGCGGTTCTAATTATAGCTTTCTGATTTATAGGTGTTATATGAAACGAATTCAAGCGCTGCTCCTTATTGGCCTTTTACTGTCCTTAACGGCTTGTGCAAAAAAATGGTGGCATAAAGATGATGATGACTACAATCCCTATCAGGGTATGAGCGCAAAGCAGTTGCTAACTGAAGCAGAGCGGGCCATCGCTAAAGAGCAATACGAGAGCGCGGCTAAACGACTTGAAGCCATGGAATCAATGTATCCTTTTAGCGATTACGCTGAGAAAGCGCAGATGGATCTTATTTATGCTTATTATAAAAAAGGGGATTTCGCCTCTGCAGCAGCTACAGCAGAGCGGTTTATTCACCTCTATCCGCGGTCTAGAAATGTTGATTACGCTTACTACATGAAAGGATTAGCCAATTTCCAACAACCTCGAGGAACTTTTGCGAATAAGCTTCCCTTAGATGAGTCTTGGCGCGATCCGGGTACCCAAGCCCAAGCCTATTCAGATTTCGCAACACTCGTTGAGAGATTCCCTGATAGCCGTTATAAGCCCAACGCATTGCAACGCATGATCTATCTGAGAAATATGTTTGCTCAACGCGAATTAAATACTTCCAAATATTATTTCCAGCGGAAAATGTACGTTGCAGCAACCGAGAGAGCGAGCTTTTTGATAAAGAATTATCCACAAGCTCCCAGTGCCCAAGAGGCTTTAGCAATTATGTACCATGCCAACAAGGCATTGGGATTAACACAGGCTGCGAACGATGCTCTGACTGTTTATCAATCGACTTATCATCGACAACCTGGACCTATAACGTTTTAAGCAGTTTTGATATACCCCTCACCCGCCGCGCTTATGCGCATCGACCTCTCCCACAAGAGGAGAGGGTAGGGTGAGGGGAAAAATATCATCAAGCCGAATGGGCTATTTGTTGAACATGTTTTTGCGCCAGGGCCGGAGTCAATCCCGCTAATAAATCATTAATCAAGGCTCGTAACTCACCACTGAGTAGAGTAAGAGCAGCATCCCTTTGTTGATATGTCTCTTCCAGCTGTTTTATCTCATTAAATTCATCAATCAAATAGTCCAAACATCGCAAACGCTTGAGTGTGAGATCGTGGGTTAGTGTAAATTGGATGCGTTCATTCCATATCAATGAGATTTCAGCAGCTGCTAACCCTTGGGATAAGAGAGTTAGAATTTCTTCCGCAGGTAATTCATATCCTTTGCAGTTAACGCGTTTCTTCTCATCATCCAAGGAAAATAACAAGCAATCAGAGGCTAATTGCAAAGAGGGAGGGAGTGATTGCGGCTCACTAATCCACTGAGCAAAACGCATGGCTAAATTTTCATGATGACTGACGGGTTCAATGTGAATTCCAGGAAGAGATTTGCGTAAAAAAGATGTTAACTGAGAAGCCTGATTATTGCTTGAAGCATTAACGATGAGGCGATTAGTTGTGCTATCAAGCATGGCAAGGAGTTGTTTTTGAACGCAAAAGGATTTAGGTAATAGTTCAAATTCTAAATCTTCAGCAAGCTGCAATCGCTCAGCTCGTTTTATCGTTCGCTGCTGTTGTGCTTCCAGGGTCTGGATGCGTTCAACCAGTAAACGCTTAATCACACCTCGAGGTAATATACGTTCCTCTTTCCCTAAACACACAAGTGAGCAACCCGCTACTTCCTGCACAAGCTCATCACCGCTTGCAGGAGTCCAACCGTAAATAAATCTGGCATGAGGTGGACATGGTTTGAGGGTTTCTTCAGCCAAGACTGCGGCTAAATCCACGTCCTCTTTCATTTCATACTGATAAATAATTGCGCTGTTGAACCACATAGTATATATCCTCAATAAAAAACTCTGACTCTAGAGATTGTTCATTAAATAGTGTCATTCCCGCGCAGGCGGGAATCCATTTCTGGATAGAGCGAAACGTTAATCAGGATGGCTCCCCGTCTACGCGGGGATGACACGCTGGTAAAACCCTCGACTTTACCAGTAAGCATTTAAAGCTAAGACATAAGAAATAAAATTCGTTGTCTCACGTCCGGTGACTGTAAACCATGGACCAGCAATAATGCCTACATTGGAAGAAAAATTATATTCAATGGCTGGCGCCAAGGTGATCTCTTCGATGTCTCCATGGCCAATTGTCGCTGGCATTCCTGAAGCAAGATTACCGACGATCCCATTAAAACTTGTTGCTCCGCGAGAGGCGTAGTAACTTTCCATAACAGCTACCCAATTTTGCGTTAAGGTGAATTCAGCTGCTACATCAACACTAAACAAATCGCCTGGATCAATTTTTCCTGCAGTTTGTGGAGTCCCACCAAAACTGCTCAAACCACGGATAGATACTTTACTTGCGTGCAAGTAATTCAAGCTCAAACGACTGCGGAGATAATGATTACCAAGTTGACGGAGGTGTTGAAAATTTAAAGCCACCCCTGTCTGGTAACTCCCAAGTCCTGTGGCGTCTGCACCATTGTTTAGGGGATCAAGACCCTCAAACTTCCCTGTAGGAACAATTCCCTGCACAGCAACACGAAGATCGGGTCTCCATTTTGAATCTTTCTGCTCCAAAGCCTGATAACCCAAAATGGCTGATGTATCACCTATGCTTTGAGAGCTAGCTCCTTGGTTGCGGTTATAGACATAAGGCAAGCTATACTGAACATCCATCCGATCGGTTAAACCGTGACTAAAAATAGGGTTACCAATAAAGCTCTCGCTGCGAGGAGTGTGAATTAATTTCCAGTGTCTTGAAAAAACACCGTTATTGACGGTATAAAAACCATAGGTTTCCAAATTGCTATGACCTCTTGGAATGGTATGCCCAGCAGGTGCCAAAAGAGGCCCCGTAAACCATGGGCCAGCCCATGTTTCTGTGGGTAAAGCAACGGATGCCGCTAACAAAGCAGCGGAAAAAGAATTTACAGCAATCTTTATCATTTCAAATCACCTTGCAGCTTCTCAAGACGGTAGTGTAGATTAGCCGACTTTTAACCTTTGGGAAATATATGAGACCAGCTATTTATTTACAAAAAACAAAAGAAAATACGATTAGGCGAGGCCATCCCTGGATTTACCCAAAAGCCATTAAGAAAACAACGGGAAAATTAACGACCGGAGAATTGGTTGACATCTTTACCACTGAAGGGGAGTCCCTTGGGGTAGGGGCATATAATGAAAACTCCCTCTATCGGGTAAGGGTATTAGCACAAACATGGGAAAATATTGATAGCAAGTCTATCGATAAACTTATTCAGCACCGCTTAACTCAAGCTCTTCTTATTCGTGAAAGCTTAAACTTGCCCAATGAGAACACCAATGCTTACCGTTTATTTAACAGTGAAGCAGATGGTTTATCAGGACTAACAATTGATCGGTTTAATCAAATAACCGTTGTAGCTAGTTCAGCGTATTGGGTTGAGGCAAACAGAGAAGTCATTTCTAGCTGTATTAATGAGCGCTTGCCCGGTGAAATGATCTGGATTCCACAACAAAAACCTCTCATGCAAGATGGTTGGCGGATCATTGAGGAAAAAAACATAATGGCTAGTACCACCGTTGTGGAGGCTGGGATTATTTTCTATGTAGATTTTTCCCAGGTGCAAAAGACAGGCTTATTTCTTGATCAACGCGAAAATCATCAGCGCATAGCAGCCTTAGCAAAAGGCAAGCGGGTCTTGGATCTCTATTGCTATACGGGTGGTTTTGCTTTGCATGCTGCCAAGGCGATGGCTAGCACGGTGACTGCTGTGGATAGTTCTGAGCAAGCCATTTTGCAAGCAAAGCATAACGCCAGGCTGAATGACGTGCACAATATTGAATTTGTTGAGGCGGATGCTCGTGATTATTTAGCCAGTGCGGGTAATTACGATGTGGTTATCCTAGACCCACCGAAACTCGTCCCTTCGCAGCAGCATTTGCAACGAGCAAAAAATTATTATCGTTTCCTCCATCGAGAACTGTTTAAAGCAATGCAGGAAGGCTCATTGTTAATGACTTGTAATTGCTCAGCAGCATTATCCACACAGGATTTTACTGCTTTAGTAAGTAGTCAAGCTGCGGCAGTTGGAAAGCAGGCACGTGTTTTAGGCATCTTTGGACCAGCAAGTTGCCATCCTACGCTACCAGCATTTCCTGAGGGTAATTATTTAACGGCAGTGTTGATTGCAGTTGTTTGAGTTATCCTCAAGATTCGGGAAGCTACGCTCAGGTCCTTAACTTGATGATGGGCTCTGAATCTTGAGGAGGAGTTGGAAACAGCTAGCAATCGTTCGTGTGACGTTTTTGCAAGCATTCTAATACCTCATAAAAACTCACTTCACAGGCTTGCAACAAAACGAGCAAATGGTAAAGCAGGTCAGCGGATTCATTAATTAATTCATTTTGATTTTGTGTTAAAGCAGCAATCACAGTTTCTACAGCCTCCTCACCTACTTTCTGAGCACAACGCTCAATCCCTGATGTAAGCAATTGTGTTGTATAACTGTCCTTCGTTTTCTCCACACTACGCTGCAGAATAAGCTCAATCAAAGCCTGTAAAAAACTTAATTTTGCGGTCGTGGTAACCTGAAAACAACTTTGGAAGCCCAGGTGACATGTTGGACCCTTGGGCTTTACATGAATTAAGAGACTGTCCCCATCGCAATCAGTGGCAATTGACTCAACAAACATGGTATTACCAGACGTTTCTCCTTTGCGCCATAGACGTCCTTTGCTACGGCTATAGAAGGTGAGTTGTTTTGTTTCCAGAGTTATCCCTAACGCTTCTTGATTCATGTATCCCAGCATGAGTACATTGCCCGTATTGCTATCCTGGATGATGGCAGGAATTAAACCATTCATCTTCTGCCAGTCTAAATTAGTAAGTTGTGCGCTATTCATAACCTTACCTCAATATCATTGTTGGCGAGCGTTCGCTTAACGTCTTTAATACTTAATATCTTGTCATGGAACACAGAAGCTGCCAGTGCACCATCTACCTTCGTTTGTTTAAAGACTTGAACAAAATCATCAAGTTGACCAGCACCTCCGGAGGCAATCAAAGGTACGTGCGTTATTGAGCGAATCAATAACAATTGCTCGAGATCGTAACCCTTACGCATGCCATCAACATGCATGCAATTAAGAACAATTTCACCAGCCCCTCTATTCTGTACTTCTTTTACCCAGTCCAGGGTTTTGCGTCGAGAATTCTTGCTTCTCTTTTCATCACCTGTGTATTGGTAGACATAAAAATCATCGTCTATCCACTGACTATCCACGCCAATAACAATACATTGACTGCCAAAAATACGACTCAATTGATCAATTAAATTTGGATTTTCCAGGGCAGGGCTATTGATGGATAACTTATCTGCCCCAGCATTCAAAATTTTCCTGGCTGTATCAAGATTGCGAATTCCACCTGCGACCGTAAATGGAATACTGATGGTGCTGGCAACCTGATTAATCCATCTGGGACAAACAGCACGTCCATCAGCACTGGCAGTGATGTCATAAAATACCAATTCATCGGCACCTTGTTGGGAATAGGATGTTGCTAAAGGCAAGATTTCACCGACCACTCTATGGTTGCGAAATTTTACCCCTTTCACCACCTGATTATTTTGTACATCCAGGCAAGGAATGATGCGTTTAGCTAACATAATGCGTAAGTCCTGATAAATAGTTTGCCAAGTCAAAGTCAGTTTCATAAAGCATGCGTCCGAGGATGGCAGCTTTTAATTTAAGAGAGGCGAGCACCTTTAGATCCGCTATGTTGCGAATTCCCCCCGAAGCTTGCCAATGAACCTCGGGAAAGCGTTCCACGGCTTGGGCATAGAGCGTGAAATTAGGACCGTTCATCATGCCATCACGGGCAATGTCAGTACACAAAACGTCTTTAATGCCGAGTAGCTGATAATAACTGACTACTTCCCATAAATTGTTGTTGGTTGATGTTTGCCAACCATGAATAGCAGGTCGGGGCACGCCATCTTCGATATTAACGTCCAGGGCCAAAACGATATTTTCTGCTCCTATTTCTTTAATGATTTGTGATACAAGATGCGGATTGCTATGAGCAATACTGCCAATGACCAGCTTATTGACTCCCGCATTAAAGCAAGCTTGGGCGCTAGCTAAGGTACGAATCCCACCTCCGACTTGTAGCGTTAGACCAGGGATTTTTAGCATTCGAATCAAAGCCAGTTGCTGTATATCCCCTGATTTAGCGCCATCAAGATCCACGAGATGCAAGCGTTGTGCACCTTGCTTTGCATAGTGCTGCGCCAGTTTTATTGGTGAGTCCTTATAAACCGATACCCGATTGAAATTGCCTTGTTGTAGACGCACGCATTTGCCTTGTTGCAAGTCAATTGCTGGAATAACTAACATCTTTTCTCCGATTGCAAAAAATTATTAAGTAATTTAAGCCCTACATCTGCCGATTTCTCGGGATGAAATTGCATTCCGTAAATGTTTTTATACTGCACAATGGCTGTAAATGACTGACTGTATTGACAGCCAGCTAAGGCATAATCAGTAGTTAAAAGGGCATAACTGTGGACAAAATAAACATAGTCGTTTGCATGCAACCCTTGCGCTAGCGGGGATGCTTTATGCCAAAGCAAACGGTTCCATCCCATATGAGGGACGGGGTAATCTGTTTTACCGGGTAGACGTTTTGCGCAGCCGGGAATGAGTTTTAAGCAATCGACATCATCTTCCTCGCTATGCTCAAGTAACAACTGCATCCCAAGACAAATGCCTAAAATGGGTTGCGATAGTTGTGGCAATATCTCCGTTAGGTGATGGTAGCGCAAGGCCTGCATTGCAACTCCGGCAGCGCCTACTCCTGGCAGGATAATGTGACTTGCTTTTTCAAGATCTTGGGCATTGTGAGTCAACATGTACTGATAGCCTAGTCGACTAATAGCATTGGTAAGTGAGGTTAGGTTATTTCCGGTCACATCAATAACAGCAATCATAGGATCCCCTTAGTCGAAGGTAAATCAGTGTCACATTGAGCACAGGCTTGCCGTAAGGCTCGCCCTAGGGCTTTAAAGCAAGATTCAATCATGTGGTGGTGATTTTGACCCTTAACATTGACGTGGATGGTTGCGTTTAAGCTATTGGCAAAGGAATGAAAAAAATGCGGTACCATCTCAGTGGCCATGCCACCCACAAACTCGCGCGTGAATTGTCCTTCAAAGACACAATAACTGCGTCCGCTCAGATCAATCACCACGGTGGCTAGAGATTCATCCATAGGTAGCGTAAATCCATAGCGCGCAATGCCCAGTTTATCGCCCAAGGCTTTTTTTAGAGCTTCCCCCAGAGCAATGGCGCTATCCTCGATGAGATGATGCTCATCAACGTCCACATCACCTTTTGCCTTAACACATAAGCTAAAACCTCCATGTTTTGCTACTTGTTCCAGCATATGACTAAAAAAGCCAATGGGTGTATCGATCTTACTAGGCGCTTCTTTATCCAGAGTTAAGCTCAGCTCTAGCAAGGTTTCTTTTGTTCGGCGAACAATGGTTGCTGTGCGCTCACGGTTCAAAATGACTCGGGTAATTTCTTGCCAGCCATGACTGGATGTAACTGGAAGAAAAGCTATACCAAGATTTTCTGCAAGTTCCCTGTCAGTGTCTCGGTCGCCAATGACCCAAGAATTATCGCGATCAATGGTTGTCTGTTGTAAAAAATTAATCAATAGGCCCGTTTTGGGTTTACGACAATTGCAATTCTCAGCTGCTTTATGAGGACAAATGAAAATCTCACGAAAGTAAATGGCTTGCGAGGCAAATAATTGCAGCACAAAATCATGGCAGCTTTGAAAATTCACTTGCGGGAAACTCTCTGTGCCAAGTCCATCCTGGTTGCTGACCATGACCAAGGTAAAACCTGCTTTAATCAGAGCAAGTAATGAAGGGATAACAGATGAGCACAGCCGGATCTTGTGGAGTTCATCCACTTGAAAATCCTCTGGTTCTTCAATGAGCGTACCGTCTCTGTCAATAAATAACACTTTTTCCATCTCATTATCCTAGTCGGGAGTAAAAGCAGCGAGTGCATTTAGCAACTGCCTGTTTTGTGATTCGTTACCTACTGTAATACGCATCATGTTCTTCAGTGGCTCATGCGCAAAATAACGTACGGCGATGTCCTGATTGGCAAAATGCTGCATAAGTGAATGCGCGTAAGGACTTTTAACCAAAATAAAATTGGTTCGTGTGGGGAAAATGTGTTCTATCCAGGGCGATTCTTTTAACTGCCGCATTATGTCGGCACGTGCTGTTAGAATTCGCTGCACATTGGTAGTGAACCAATCTTTGCTGATTAATGCCGTTTTGGCCAATTGGATGACCGCAGACGATAGGGTATAAGGTGCCATGGCATTTTTTAAAGCTTCGATGACTTGAGCTCGTCCAATAACTGCTCCGAGGCGTAAGCCTGCCATGCCATAAGCTTTGGATAACGTGCGTAATATAATTAAGTTATCAAAAGATGAGAGTAGGGTGGTTGCACTTGGCGCTTCGGCAAAGTCGATATAAGCTTCATCAACAACGATCACCGCCTTGTTTCTAAAATACTCACATAGCTCTGCTATCATTACTAACTCCAGCATATTTCCTGTGGGATTGTTAGGTTGGCATAGGATGATAAGCTTGCAATTGGGTTGCCATGCGACGATTAATTGGTCCATCGCTAGTGAAAAATTATTCTCAACTATCAGCGGACAGTTAATTATCTTGGCTTGTTGTAAATGAGCATAAAAAGCATACATTGGAAAAGTGGGGGGGCATTGCAAAACACTATCAATGCCTGCACGTAAAAAGACACGCATGATGAGATCAATGCCATCATCACTCCCTCTTGTCAGAACCATCTCTTCGCTTTTTATTTGATAGTGAGCAGCCATAAGCATTTGTAGTTCCTGCTGCGCTCGTCCATTGGGATAATGATTTAAACAAACATTTTCCATCGTCACTGGAGACCAGGGCAATTCATTGGCATGCAGCCGACAGCCTAAATCATCACCTGTAGGGATATAGGGATTAATTATCTTTAAGTCTGGACGAATCAAATCTAATACGGACATCTCCACTCCTAAGGGGTTGTAAAATTTTCAGTTTGCAGTTCGGAATGCAAAAAGTCCATGCGCAATTTCACCGCACTGGCATGAGCATCTAACCCCTCAATCAAGGCCAACGTTTGTGCTGCTTCACCTACTGCGCAAATCCCTTGCTTAGTAACACGTTGAATCGTTAAAGCCTTCAGAAAATCTAACGTTCCGAGACCACTGTGATTGCGAGCATAACCATTCGTGGGCAGAACATGATTGCTGCCAGTAACGTAATCTCCGAGTGTTTCTGCTGCCCAACCGCCAACAAAAATAGTGCCTGCAGCGGTTATTTTGGATAACCAGCGAGTGGCGTCAGAGCGATTAAGAATTAGATGTTCTGGTGCATAGGCATTAATTATTTTGATTTGCTCAATGTCTTGAGAACAAAGGAGAATGCAGCTATGTTGTAAGGCTTCTTTTATAATATTTTTTCTAGATAAATTACTGAGTTGTTGAACAACAAGTTGTCTAACCCTATTAGCAAATTGCTCACTCTCACAGAGCAAAATGACTTGTGAATCCACCCCATGTTCTGCTTGTGCAAGCAAATCAGCGGCAACAAAAGCAGGATTTGCTTCATCATCTGCAGCGATCATCACCTCTGATGGTCCAGCAGGCATATCAATGGCAGCCCCAAGAGGGTCTATTGCAACTTGATTCTTGGCTTCAGTGACAAAGCTATTACCAGGTCCGAATATCTTGTCTACTTTGGGGATTGATTCTGTCCCATAAGCCATGGCTGCAATGGCTTGGGCACCACCAACCTGATAGATCGTATCTATGCCGCATAGTCGTGCTGCAACCAATAGATGAGGGTCAAGAGAACCTCCTTGATTGGGAGGAGTACATAATATTTTGCTAGGACAACCTGCTACCTTTGCTGGGATAGCCTGCATTAGGAGTGAGGAGACTAAGGGCGTTTTATTGCCTCCCGGAATATATAAACCTACTTTGTTGATTGGTCTGTAAATGCGTTCAATCGCTATGCCTGTTGTCGTCACAATTTCTTTAGGTTGGGGTATAAGCTCCTCATGATAGGCGGTGATGGTATCAATGGCTGTTGTTAAAGCGGCCATGGCTACAGGAGAAATCTCAGCTTGTACGATAAGATCCATGGGCACTTGTAACGTTTCTAAATCAATACCATCAAACGCTCGAGTGAGTGCTCGTAGAGCTCTATCGCCATCCTTTTTTATTGTGGTGATAATTTCTTCAACCTGCGTCTTAAAGTGCTGATTTTGTTTGGGCCTAGCCAATGTTTGCTTTTTTTCTTCTGGGGACAGGGTTTGCCATGCATGAATATTTAACATCAACTCACTCCAACATTTTTTCAATCGGTAAGACCAGAATGGAGCTGGCACCAAGTGATTGAATGGTTTCTAAGGTATTCCAGAAAATTCTTTCACTGGAAACAACGTGTACAGCTACTTTTTCAGAGTGAGGCAAAGGAATGATAGTCGGAGATTCTGCTCCTGGTAGTCGTTGACAAATTCGTTCCAATGCCTGTTTGGGGGCATGAAAAAGGATATATTTACGTTCCAGTGCTTGTTGAACGGCTTGGATGCGACGTTGTAACATCACGAATAAATCTTCGAATGTTTCCTCAGCAACGTCCTGGGCTCGAATAAAGGTGGCTTGACTGGCTAACACAGTATCAACTTCAACGAGTTTATTTTCTTCTAAAGTTTGACCACTGGATACTAAATCGCAAATCGCATCCGCCATGCCCATTCGTGGTGCCACTTCGACAGAACCTGAAAGAACTAGCGTTTCAGCACAGATCTTGTGTTGTTCTAGGTATTGGCCCAACAAACGGGGATAGCTCGTTGCTATTCGCTTTCCTTCCAGGCTGCCTGGCCCCTGATAATCAACATTTTCCGGGACGGCAATAGTGAGACGGCAACGACAGGTGTCAAGGCTTAACAAGGTTGTATATCTTTTGTTGGCAGCTGACAAGGCAGCTTCAAACAATACATTTTCTCCAACAATGCCACCGTCGCAGAGGCCATCAAAAATCAAAGTAGGTATATCGTCATCACGTACGAAAAGTAAATCGATAGGGAAATTATCAACGTGGGTAAGTAATGCATTCTCTTTTAAGCGGAATTTAAGGCCACAGCGTTCTAACAAACTTAGCGACTCTTGTGCCAGACGGCCTTTTTTTTGCAAAGCCAGACGTAAACGTTTCTTCACGATTGCTCCAAACGATCAGCAATTAATTGATAGCCGCCGCTGCCCAAAGTAAGACAACGAGCTACACGAGTGATTGTGGTAACACTAACTCCTGTCTGTTCATGTATTGTGCGATATGGCATGTTTTGTCGTAAAAAGGGCACCACTTGCCAACGATCAGCCATGGCTTCAATTTCTGCTGGTGTGCATAGATCAGTAAAAAATGCCAAAGCTTCCTCCTTATTTTTGAGTAAGCTAATTGCATGCATGAGTTCATGAATGGAATGTTGTGTAGTGGAATGTATTTTCATAATGCTGTGTTAACGTAATATAACATTAATTCATTGTAACAGGGGCGGTTTAAATTTGTCAAATAAATTTGACAGCACCCAGGTTTTAGGTTGAGATGATATTTTTTCGGGAGTGGGGGAGAAGGAATGTTATTGGAAAAAGACAAATCCTGTTTGCTGCTTGTTGATGTCCAGGAAAAACTGGCGCCTCTGGTAAAGGATGCAGAAAATATGCTCTCTCGTTGCCAATGGATGATCCGTTTGGCTGCCGAATTACAAGTTCCTTTATTGGTAAGTGAACAATACCCTAAAGGTTTGGGGCCGACGATTGAACCATTAAAGAGCCTGGTAATCAATCAAAAAAGAATTGCGAAAGTACATTTTTCTTGCTTTCGCGAACTTACGTTTAAACATCAGCTCGAAGCCTTAGAGAGGCAGCAGCTAGTATTGATAGGAATAGAAACACATGTTTGTGTGTTGCAATCGGCAATCGATCTAAAAGATGCTGGTTATGATGTCTTTGTCGTTGTTGATGCTGTAAGCAGCCGTTTTGAACTTGACCATAAGTATGGACTCAAGCGAATGAAGCAAAGAGGAGTGCAGTTGGTGACATCAGAAATGGTGTTTTTTGAATGGGTAGAGCAGGCAGGCACAGCAGAGTTTAAGGCTTTGAGTAAAGCGTATTTGATGTAGATTGGGGGAGTAAAAATGAATTTGGATAATCAAATCGCCATTATAACAGGCGGTGCGTCCGGAATGGGCAAAGCTTGTGGTCAATTATTAAGTTTTCGTGGTGTTAGAGTTGTCATTTGGGATAAGCAAATGAATGGCACAGAAAATGAATATGCGGCGTTGTCAGTGGTATGCGACGTGAGTTCAGCTGAAGACGTTGAGCATGCGATAAAAAAGACGGTAGCAGAAGTCGGGGTACCTAGCATCTGTATTAATTGTGCTGGTATTGCTCCTGCCAAGCGCATGGTAGGGAAAGAAGGTGCTATGCCTTTATCAGCATTCAAACAGGTAATTGATATTAATCTGATTGGTACGTTTAATGTCATGCGTGTCGTTGCTGAAGCGATGAGTCAAGCAGAGCTTGATGCTTCCTCTCAGGAAAGAGGGGTTATTATTAATACAGCGTCTATTGCTGCATTTGAAGGACAAATTGGTCAGATGGCTTATAGTGCCTCAAAGGGAGGTGTCGTTGCCATGACGTTACCAGCGGCACGTGAGTTAGCGCAGTTTGCTATTAGAGTGAATACGATTGCACCAGGTCTTATTGCGACCCCACTATTGTTAAATATGCCACAAGACGTGCAGGACAGTTTGGCAGCGACAGTGACATTTCCGAAACGACTCGGTAAACCAGAAGAGTTTGCAGCACTGGCTCTTCATATTATTGAAAACCCAATGATCAATGGCGAAGTCATTCGACTGGATGGGGCGTTGCGCATGCAAGCGCGTTAAGAGAGGCATGACCAAGTTCTATGTGACTTGGTCATGAGTGACATTTTTTTATATTGATCTCCCAAGCGTTACTTCCTTTTCTTGTTCTTCTTCTTGTTCTTCTTTCAGTTCAGCGACTTTTTTGTCAATCTGCGTGACAATTGGTTTGCTTAACTCAGGTGGTAATTCAGAGAACAATGCTGAGAATTGATGAAGCATGTCCTTAATGTTCAACGATTCAAGTGCACGTGACATCTGTTCCAATCCTTTGACCACTTGATTCAATTCGTTGATAGCATCATCCATTTTGTCGATAGCATCTATCCCTTCATCAAGTTGTTTAAAGTCTTGTGTGAAACCGAAGCGCTTCTCAAGTTCGTTAATTTCGACTAGTAGTGCGGCTTCTTCTCGATGTAATTTTTTCTGACGCCTGCTTACTTTGCCGTTTAAATGAACTGGGACCATTTGCTTTTGTATAGTTAGCAGCTGAATTTTCTTATTGACTAATAATAAACTGCCCTCTAAATGTTTCAAAGTACATGCTTTCACAAAATCGTACTCGTCATCTAACTTAATGTTCCACTTGACTAATAATTTATCCAAATTATCAAGACTATCGGTTATATTTGTCGAATTCCGTTTGATATGTCCTTTATTAACAAGCTTTAGAAGTTCTCTACTTGCTTCTTGCAACAGTTTACTAGCAGCTCGAAGTTCTAGATCTTTACGAAGTTTATCAGCCAACTTACCAAGGTGTTTTTCCTCAAAAAAGGTAAATTTTCTTTGTAATATTTTTGCGCTCGCCGATTGCATTTCTGGTGCGAGCAGGATTTCAATTTGCGTATTGTAATAATCTAACGCTTCTTGGAAACCCTTTTGTGCCGCCTGACTTACTTTTTCCCGCTTTAGGTAGTCAGTAACGAAAGCACGTAACTGCTTATAAAAGATGACTGAATCAATCGTTTTCTCCCTATTGGCTAAAAGAGCTCCTCGAAAGGGATGATTGTCATTTGTCATGATTTCATAAGCCAAAGGTAAGCCATTACTCGAATCAACAAAAAGCGAGGCCCCATGTTTAATGAGAATGGATAGACAATCAGTCATGGGGGAGCTGTCGCTATGACAACTCATGCATGCATGAACAGCGGATGAGTAGGCTTTCTCTTTGACATGAACCTCTTGGCTATTGATATTAAAATCACCGTGGGTTAAAACAAAATCGAGTAATTCAGGGTTTCTTGTTTGTAAAGCCCAATTAAGATGTTTTTCCTTCAGTAAATAGTGAAACGAGGTGAGTTGACTTGCTAACGCAAATTCTTTTTTGACCAAGAGTGTTGGGAGTAATTTTTCTCCCAATCGATATATATTTAGGCGCAGATTCTCAAGGTTTTGCAGATTGGTGACGGTTGCATCTTTTTCACTTAGAAGTAATGAAAACTCATAGGTTCGTGCCAACAGATCCTCCAGATCTTTAGCCTGGATTTCAGCGTCCGCACTTTTAATGGCATCAAAGCGCGCAACCAATTGCTTAAATTTTTTGTCAAATTCGGAGACAGCAGTGCTGTCGGCATTGGATTGATTGCTTTGTGTTTTTTTCACTGAGGGAGCTGGAGTTGTCGTTGCTTCCTCTAGTTCTTTCTTGCCAAAATCAGGCTTTATGGCAATAGCATCTTCGATAGATTCTTCTTGTGCTAGGTTTGCTATAAGCGTTTTTTGTGACCTAGAGAGAAAATGATGAATCTTATTATAAGTAGAGTGCCTGACTAATGGGATTAGAGTTTGCAACACGCTGCAGGTTTCCTCTAATTTTTGCAAATATAAGAAATAATTCTCTTTGGATGTCTCAAATAGTTCTGCTAACTCTTGTTCAAGTTGAGCGTAGCGGGTTTCTAAATCGTTAACGATCGTTGCTTGTTTTTTTCTTAATTCGTTTATAACCGGTTCCGTATTTTGCAGTGCTAGTCCGATAAATGATTCTTCAAGTTCTTTGGATTCAATGACCTCAAAACTATTTTCTGTCTGAATAGCAAAGGCCGCATTTCTGGTGAGTTCATCAAATGCATTAAAATAAACATGAAGGCGATAAGTTGATCCTTTGCCATCATCAAAATAAGCGGTGTAATGATATTGGCTCAACTGAGGGTTGCTTCTGACTTCGGTTTCATAAATGCTAATATGGTGATTTAGCAAGGTATAGTTATTTAATACAATAGGTGTTTTCTGATTTAATTCAAGACGATAATAGTGGTGCTGCTGCTTATCTTTGGCCAGTTCAAGGTATTTAACGTGGGTGATGGAAGGGACATATTGCTGGATAAAATTATAAAGCGTATTTTTAGACATTGTTTACCTTGATGGATTGAAAACTGTTCACAAAGTATATCGATAATGTTACATGTGTAAATAATAATATGCTTCTGACAAGATATTTATTTTTGATTATTAGGGATTGTTGACAAGTGCTCCACAATACCGACGTGCCGTGGCTTGTCCACGGTATCCATGGATCCTGCGAACAAGTCGCGGGACGTAGGCTCTGAGATGAAATCTCAATAGAACCTGATCAAACGTGCTGACAACATCTTAGATATTTTGTATATCAAGAAGCATTTTTGCGGCTATTTGATGACTTAGGATCTGATAACGTCCGCTAGATAATTCTTCTTTTAGAAATTGGACTCTCGCAACGTTGACTTCAGGTGCACTGAGGATGAAATCTTTTAAATAAACGAGTTCTTCAGGAAGAGTAGGTGTATGGACTTGTGGCTCTTTCGCAATTGATTGATCTTGCTGAAGCCGATTGTCTGAATCTGGGATCTTGAACGTCTTGGAATCATCAATCGGTTTAACCATAACATTGCTCTCAATTGCGTTCATAATTACTATCGGCTCCTTTTGATGAAATCTTTAGATGGTTCTGTTTGATTTTTAACCTATACCATAGTTTAAAATTGAAGTCACCATTTCTAAATGGCAAAGTTAAAAATTAAATCAACTGGATTTGTCTGGCGCTCGAATTAAACTTAAAAATAAGAATTTTTTAGAAAGAAACTCCCAATAGAGTCTGTTCTTTTACCTTAATTTCTCTTTCCTCATTGGCACTAAAAAATATTATTTTTGAATGATGTTTCTCTACGGTACTGCGATGGGCAATACTGACAATAGTTGTACTTTTTAATTCTTTTATAGCCCGATAGACATGCTCTTCGCTTTCTTCATCCAGAGAAGAAGTAGCCTCATCTAAGAAGAGCCAATCTGGTTTTTTCAATAGAACTCTTGCAAAAGATATTCTTTGCTGCTGACCAGCGGACATCTCTTTTGACCAAGGGCGCTTCTCGTCCAGTCTTGGGATAAAATCGTCCATTCCTCCTACAGCTCGTAATGCAGCAATATATTCTTCTTCAGTATAGGTATCAACACACTCTGGGTAAGCTAAAACCGCTTTTAAAATGTCATAAGGTAAAGTTGGTTTTTGCGGTAGGAAATAGAAAGACTTACCTGCAGGAATAGAAATTTTTCCATCGCCATATTTCCAAGTGCCTGATATTGACCTAAAAAGAGAGCTTTTACCTAGACCAGACCGACCTTTAATTAAGATATGCTCACCAGGTATTAGTTTAAGATTGAGATTGCGCAAAATGTACTGTGTACTTGAGGCTTGTGGCTGAGCAATATTTAATCTCTTTATATTGAGTGACTCTTTATTTCTTACTTTTCTTGCAATCAATTTCTCGTTCGTCTCTAGACCGTTTTTTTCGAAGGTTTTTTGTAATTCAATAATGCGATTGATACTTGCTTTATAAATCGATAAATTTTCATAGCTGTCAGCAAACCAGTTTAATGACAAGCTGACTTGGGTAAAGGACATCCCAATTTGCATGAGCTGGCCAATCTCAATAAGTCCAGCAAAGTAAAGGGGAGCAGCCAGTAAAGTGGGTAAAATCCCAGATATTTGGAAATAGAAATTTTGAAAGGCAATTAATTTTGTTCGAGTATTGAGTTTTCGATTCGTGGTATTTTTAATGTCTTGAATTTTATTCTCTATCGTGGTCTTGTAATAATTTTCGGCATGTTCTTCGGCAATATTTTCAGCATCCTCATTCAGTTGAACCAATTCCTGTCTAAGATCAGCTTCTGCACGCTCAACGTTTTGATTGGCTTTTGGAAGTGATTTCCCTATTAGGTGAGTCACTGCGGTGACTGCTATGGCAGCAATTAGAGCCACCCAAACGAGATAACCGGGTATAACAATATTAAGACCTAACAATGTAAACGCTAATGGACCGCCAATTACCCATAGGGTTCCTACAAACGTTCCCAAGCTAAGAACCGAATTAAAAAAATCGGCGCTTAAGTTAAGCGTTGACTCTACAAAAGTTTTCACATCTTCTTGAATTCGCTGCGAAATATTGTCAATTTCAGAAGAGAATCGTTTTAATTCCAGGTAATTATTTTCGCTTTCAAATAGCTCCCCAATAATTTTTTTTGTCAGCCAATTACGCCAAAGTATGGATAATTTTCCAATGAAATAGTGTTTTAGAACAAAAACGCCTACATGAGCTCCAAGAATCAAGGCAAATTGCCCCATGCTAATTAGGAAAGGAGTTAATTCCTTAGCTGTCAAAACTGTCCAATATCCAGCTGACCACCAAGCAAAGGTAGCCATTAAGGTTACAAGACCGATAACACAAAGAGCGGCTCCGATAAGGAGCAACCAGGCAACTAATTTTTGATCAGAATACAAGAAATATTCTTTGATTAAATTAAAGATTTTTTGCCGAGACGTTGTTGATAATTCAGAATTTTTCATGAAATGTATGTCTGTCTTACGAGCAGGCGGTCTAAGTTAATTGCTTTTTTGCAGTATGTCAAATAGTTGACCTGTTAGATAAAATTTGCATAGGTTTGGTTGGTGAGATAGGCGCTTTGATGTTGTGCTCATCGATTGCAATCAGCTACAACTGACCCTAACATACCTCCCTAGTTATTCTCACCGTGAAAAGTTTTGAACCAATTTGGAGAAAGTATGTATTGGAATTGTAAAATGATTCTAATTCTTGGATGGCTTATGGCATCCTTCTGTTATTCTGCCAGCCATCACCCTCAGGATTTTCTCAAACAGATACAGGGAACGCCAAATGAGGGTGAACAGATAGTGCAGCATTTTTGTGCCAATTGCCATGCTCTAAAACCATTGATAGATGTTGGAGCGCCACGCATTGGCGAAAAAGAAGATTGGCAAGTTAGACTACAGAAAGGAATAGGTGACATATTGCAACATACTTTGGAAGGTATAAATGCCATGCCGCCCAGAGGTGGTTGCTTTGAGTGTACTGATCAACAGCTGGTTTTAGCCATTGTTGCTATGCTCCCAGAAGAGTTTCGCGCAAGCTTTTTACTTGCCCTAAAAGACCATAAAAAATACAATTAGTTAAAATTTTATTAAAAAAGACTAAATTTATTCAAAAACCTCCCGATAACATAAAAAAAAGAGGGAGGGTTAACCAATGAAAAAACAACTTATCATTGGGCCACTATGTCTGCTAACGATGGCTTGCGGACCTGTAGGCAGATCGGTACCTATCATAGATGATAATGGTAATACACATTACACAGTGCATGTGGATTCAGATAAGAAAGGTAGGAATCATTTCCCCGAAACCCGGCCTGCAACAGGTAGAAAAGTCTTTATATTTGATCCTAGGGCAACAGCATGGGCAGCTTATGATGCGCAAGGTAATCTCATTAAAACGGGTAGTGCTTCTGGTGGTAAGGACTTTTGTGAGGATATAGGCAGAGGCTGTCGTACTGTTACTGGTACATTTAGAGTATACTCCAAGAAAGGAGAGGATTGCACGTCCAGTATCTATCCCATTGAGACTGGTGGTGGAGCGAGAATGCCTTATTGTATGCATTTCAATGGCGGCTATTCAATCCACGCTGCATATGAGGTACCTAACTGGAATGCAAGTCATGGCTGTATAAGAGTTTTTCCTAGCGCTGCTAAATGGTTGCATTCCGACTTCATGGATGTTGGTACTACTGTTATTGTCAAACCTTATTAATAGCATGAGGCAACCCGTTTCTTACGGGTTGCCTCGTCATCTTTCAGCTTAATCATAAACGTCATCTGCTGGTTTGACCGGATAACATTTTGATTTAATTGCTTAATATCGTTAGAATTCTAAATTTTCGCATCAACTAAAAGGAATTTATCATATGTTGCAAGCTTGCACATTAGCATGTGGCTTGATCATTTCAGTGTTTAGCTTTTCAAGTCATGCCACTTCGACAGACGTGCTGGCAGTGGTTGAGGAAAATGCTGATCGTGTTAGCTTTTATGATCCCAATGACAACTCATTAAGTAGTCTTAAACTGGGGTTTCTGCCTCATGAAATTGCTATTACCAAGGATGGCAAAACAGCTTATATTAGTAATTTTGGGATTAGAGATTACGATAGCGGCTCCGGGACACCAGGCGCGAGTATCTCAGTCATTGATATCCCAAATCATCTAGAGAAATATCGCTTATACACGTTTGATCCTGAGGATTCTCAAGATTATTCACAAATTGACAGTGCACCTCATGGCGTAAAATTACGACCTCCCTTTGAAAAAGAATTATATGTTAATGTCGAAAAAGGCAATAAGATATTGGTTTATGATGTAGACAACCGCTCAATCATAAAAAAAATCAACGTTAGCCCCAACACCCACAATATCTTTTTTTCACCAGATGGTAAGGTATTATGGTTAATGGCCGGACGAGATGGTGTTATTCGCTTGGATCCAGATTCAGGACAAATAACTGGAACATTTACCTTACCTACCCCTGTACGTGGGCTAAAATACACTCCGGATAATCGCTATCTCATGGTTTCTGCAGTGAATCAGATTGTTTTTATTGATCCAGAAACACTAACCTTGCGGAAACAATTTACAAATTTAGGGGTAGGTCCCATTCTTTATTCTGAAATTACTCCTGATCAAAAATACATTTTGGCACCAGCAGCTTTTGATCACCAAGTGGTTGTGATCGATGTAGGATCAGGCAAAGTAGTTAAACGATTAATAACAGGATTGAATCCCATTAATGTTTTGGTTAGTCCAGACGCGCAGTTTGCTTATGTTTCTAATGCAACAGATAAACACTTAACCAAGGTGGATTTAAAAACATTTGAATTTGTTTCTATTCCCAGTCACGCTGGACCAAATGGACTTGGTTTCGTACCACAATTTGTTTACCAACCACGGAAGAAATTACTTTTAGGTGCTCTTTTACCGTTTACTGGCTCTGAGGATGCTAAAGGGCGTGAAATGATGAGAGGATATGAGTATTGGAAATTGAAAATAACTCAAGCCAGGGGCCTTTTAATAGGTAAGCAGGCTTATGATGTTGATATCGTTTATTTGGACACGGAATCGAAACTTGACAATGTAGAAAAGTTAACCCTGGAGCTTTTAAATCAATATAAAGTGCAAGCTCTACTCTCAACCTATGGTCCGGATGCTTATGCTATAGAAAAAGACATGGCTGAAAAAAGTAAATTATTGGTTACGCCATTCTTAAGCCATGAAGATTCCTGGGTTCCTGATAATCTAGCACGCGGATGGGATTATTTTGTAACTACCCAATTCTACGCAGACAGTTACTATCAGCAATATAATTTTAAATCAACATCCTATTCCGCCTCGGCGACCGCCTTAGGACTTTTATTGCAAAACGCCTTACAAACCGCAGGTACACTAGACTATAAAACAGTTTCCTCTGTGCTAAGCAACAATAATTTTCACCTATTTTATTCTTTTTCAAGGACGCACGTATGAATCCTTTATTAAAAAATTTAATTGTAGGTATTGGATTAATCTTTTCTATATCCTTGGCCTTTGCAGAAGAAAAGGAATATGTATTCGACCCCAAAGATCCACATCATAGTCTTTATGTTCCAGAAGGCAAGCAAAAATTTCCCGCCATCTTGTTGTTACATGCAAGTACAGGCATTGAGAAGGTAAATTACGATTGGGCTAGTCGGCTAAAAGAGCGGGGTTATGTTGTCTATATAATTGATAGTTTTAAACCGAGAGGGTATGAGAATCGACAGTCTGTAGGGTGGGAAAAAGCCACCCAGGCTCAGCTTGATGACGTGGCTCCCGCGTACAATTATTTAAGTCAACTTCCTTTTGTGGATCCTACAAAAATTGGCGTGCTTGGGTTTTCTATGGGAGGTTTTGATGTGTTAAAAATCATGGAATCGGTTCGAGACAATCCTCAACCCTACCAGAAGCTAGCCTTCAAAGCAGCCGCTTCTTTTTATGGTGTTTGTCATAGACTGGATGAGAATACAAAGTTAAGAGGGACAATCAAAATATTTATTGGCGCTGAAGATGATAGAGCAACAACGCAAGATTGTGTAAATTTAGTCCACAGGAGTGAAGACGTGGTTTTTATTAAAGTTTATGATGGTGCTTTGCATGGCTTTGATAATTTTGAGTTTCCTCCCTCAAAGGAGGTTATTGATGAAAAAGGCGAGCAGTACCATATCGGTTTTAATGCAACTGCAAGAGAGCAAGCGCTGAACGATTTGCCAACTTTTTTTGATAGCCTTCTTAAAATTCCATAGATCAAAATAAAATTCACCCGCGAAGGCGGGAATCCATCTATATCCAAACGTTGTGCTTAATTTATAAAATGGATTCCCGCCTTCGCGGGAATGACGACGTGTTATAAGGAAGCGGATGAATCATTGATTAAGAAACTGTTTTAGCAAGCGATTGATTTCCTCTGGACTTGCTCGTCCTTTCGTTTCCTTCATGATTTGCCCAACAAAAAAAGCGAATAATTTTTCTTTTCCGGCGCGATAGTCTACTACTTGTTGTGGATAAGTATCTATCATTTTCCGAACTAACTCCTCGAGCGTTTTGTTATCACTTAATTGTTCATAGCCTTCCTGCTTGATGAGTTTTTCAATATCGGTTTCACCTTCCCATAATTTACCAAAAAGTTCTTTAGCTATCTTGGTCGAGAGGGTTTGGTTCGTTACGTGATCGAGGAGTTTAGCCAGGGTGGTTGCTAAAATAGGTGGATTTTCAAAACTGAGGTTTTTTTCATTCAGAGCAGCAGCATAGGTTCCTTTGAGCCAATTGACAATGGTTTTCTCATTGGCATGACTTTGCTTTCTAACAGCACAAAAAAAATGGTAAGTGGCTGGTGAAGATAGCAGAAAGTTAATATCTTCATTATTGAATGCAGGATTACTATTGAGCTCTCGTTTGATCTGCTCAGGTAAAGGGGGCATCGCTTTTTTTAATTGGTCTAGGTCTTCTTCTTTAATTTGAATGGGCAAAAGATCAGGATCAGGAAAATAGCGATAATCGTTTTCATTTTCTTTTGTTCTTAAAGGTTGTGTGGTATTTGTATCTGGAGAGTAAAGGCGAGTTTCTTGTTGGATGATTTGGCCACTTTCCAATAGATCTTGATGACGAGCTTGTTCGTAGAGAATTGCTTTTTCTATGAAACGAAAGGAATTAAGATTCTTAAGTTCTGTTCTTACGCCAAGTTTGTTCGAACCTTTAGGCTTTAGAGAGAGATTAACATCACAGCGAAAAGAACCCTCCTGCATATTACCATCACAAATTCCTAAAAAACGAACCAGTTGGTGTAAATGTTTAAGATAAGCAATGGCTTCTTCTGCAGAAAAAAGGCAGGGTGCAGTCACAATCTCAAGTAATGGCGTTCCTGCACGGTTCAGATCGATACCACTATAGGTCGGATGTGCTTCGTGCAAGGATTTACCTGCGTCTTCTTCTAAATGTGCTCTCACAATAGTGACTTTTTTTTCTGTACCATCACTTAGCTCAATAGCCAAGTATCCGTGGCTCACAATGGGAGCTTGAAATTGGCTTATTTGGTAGCCTTTAGGTAGATCTGGATAAAAGTAATTTTTACGTTCAAAGTAAGAATTATTGTTAATTTCTGCGTTGATAGCCAAGCCAAACAGGATAGCCATGGAAACGGCTTCTTTGTTAAGAACGGGTAGAACGCCAGGCAAACCTGCATCAATAAAGCTTGTTTGCGAGTTCGGTTGCGCGCCAAATTTCGTTGCGGTAGCCGAAAATAATTTTGAATTTGTCTTCAATTGAGCATGTACTTCAAGCCCAATTACGGTATCCCATGCCATAAAATCACCCTTTGTAGGTTGGTCTGGCTTGGTGCCAGTTTGTACATTGTTGGTAGTGGTACGCCATATTTAAAAGTTGTGCTTCCTGGAAACTATTGCCAATCAATTGCATTCCTATAGGTAACCCTTGACTGAAACCGGCTGGAATCGAGAGGGCGGGTAATCCCGCTAAATTAGCACTTACTGTAAAAACGTCAGCTAAATAGTTCTGTATAGGATCATTAATTTTCTCACCTATTTTAAAAGCACAAGTCGGTGTAGTTGGTCCCAGGATGAAATCTGCTTCGCGCAAAATAGTTTGCAGTTCCATTTGAATTAACCGTCTAATTTTCAATGCTTGTAAATAATAGGCATCAAAATAACCAGCAGATAGAACATGTGTGCCCGTAAGAATACGACGCTTGACTTCGGCACCAAATCCTTCATTACGTGAATTGATAATCAATTCTCGTAAGCTGTTGCCTTTATCGCTACGATAGCCAAAACGAATGCCATCATAACGTGCTAAATTAGAGGAAGCTTCTGCACAAGCAATCACATAATAACAAGGGACCCATAGAGGTTGTAAAGGCAGGTCTACTTCGATAATTTTAGCGCCCTCTTGTTGGAAAATTTTCACAGCGTTGGCTATTGCTTCTTGGATATCAGCGTCAACTTCTTTTTGAAAAAAACAGGAGGGGAGAGCAATACGTACTTCTGCAATTGGTTTGGATAAATTTTTCGAGTAGTCAGGCACAATCCGATTCACAGAGGTTGAATCTTTAGGATCGAAGCCCGTCATCGCTTGTAGGATGAGTGCAAGATCTTCAACATTACGAGCAATTGGTCCTGCTTGATCAAGGCTTGAGGCGAATGCAACCATGCCAAATCTAGAAACCAAGCCATATGTAGGTTTAATTCCTGAAACTCCGCAAAAAGCTGATGGTTGTCTAATTGATCCCCCAGTGTCTGAGCCTGTGGCATAGGGTACAAGGCCTGCCGCTACTGCGGCAGCGGAACCTCCAGATGAACCGCCAGGAACGCAATCAGTATTCCAAGGGTTTTTGACAGGGCCGAAATAACTATGTTCATTGGATGAACCCATAGCAAACTCATCCATATTTGTTTTGCCAATTAAAACGGCTCCTTCTTGCTCAAGCTTGCTCACAATAGTTGCAGGATAGGGCGATTGATAATTGGCTAACATTTTTGACCCGCATGTTGTATACATTGTTTGCGTACAAAAAATATCTTTGTGAGCCATTGGTATTCCGGTGAGAGGCTTGGCTTGTCCTTGTTGGATGCATTTGTCAGCGATAGCCGCAGATGCTAAAGCATTTTCCTCATTGATGCTGATAAAAGCATTAAGTGACCGATGTTGTTCTATTCGAGTTAGAAAGTGTTTGGTTAACTCAACGCTTGAGAATTCACGACGCTGTAAAGCGTGGGCTAATTCTTTTAAAGAATACTTGTGCATAATAATTATTGTCCTACATCGAGTACTTTAGGGACCAAATACAAATGATCTTCAAAAGAAGGTGCTATTTTGGCTAACTCCTCGCTACAATCGCTTTCTTTCACTTCATCGTCTCTCAGGCGTTGATGTAAATCCAGCGGATGGAAAAGTGGTGTTACTCCCGTTGTATCTATTTGTTTTAATTGGTCGACAAAATCCATGATTGCGCTGACATCTTCTGCCAATTTGCTACTATCAGTAGATTCGATATCCAAATAAGCCAGTTGCTCCATATTTTCTAATTCATTTCTCGTAATTGCCATTGAAATTCCAAAGCCATTAGGTGTTTGTTAGAGTACAATTTTTTATCCAAGGATAAAAGTGAAATGAGGTGCGCCCTCCGTGGATCCATTATAGCAGTTATTAGCCTTGCGGAGCCTCTGTTTTAAAGTAAAATGGATCACATGGATTTCTTAAGAGTATGATTGATGTTACGACAGATTCAAACGGCGGGTGGGATTCATATTGAATATGAACAACATGCGTTAGTCTATGATAGAGCAATAGAGCCTCTTCTAGAGCGACTTGATACCCAACGAGGTGCATTATTTGCATCCAGTTTTGAATTCCCCGGCCGCTATACTTGTTGGGATATTGGTTTCTATAACCCTCCCTTGGTTATCGTTTGTCAGGATAATGAAATTCAAATACAAGCTTTGAATAAACGAGGGGAAGTGTTACTGGCAATGATTTTTCCGATGCTGGCTGCTTGTGAGGATTTAGATATTGATGAGTCCTCGCCGCAGCTCTGTCGTATGAAGGTAAAAAAATCACACAAGATTTTTAGCGAAGAGGAACGCAGTCATCAACCCTCCGTTTTTACTGTCCTAAGAAAGCTTCTCGCTTTCTTTAAATCAGATGAGCCTTATCTTGGTTTGTATGGAGCTTTTGGGTACGACTTGATTTTTCAATTTGAAGAATTGGCGCAAGCCAAACAACGCTCGCCCGAACAGAGAGAAATGGTCCTCTATCTTCCTGATGAAATCTATGTTGTCAACCATCGTAAGGAAGAAGCCTTTATTCGACGTTATAATTTCCAATATCAAGGTAGGTCTACGCAAGCTTTGCCTCGAGAGGGGGAGTTTAAAGCTTATGAGCCCAAATACAAGCCAGAAAAAAATGGTGATCACGCCCCTGGCGAATATGCAAAATTAGTTGAACTCGCCAAAAAGCATTTTGCCCGTGGGGATCTTTTTGAGGTCGTTCCGAGTCAAACATTTTATACACATTGTCCGGAACAGCCCTCATCCATCTTTAGTCGTATGCGTCGTATTAATCCTTCTCCTTATGGTTTCTTTCTTAACTTAGGAGACAGTGAATATTTGGTGGGGGCGTCTCCAGAAATGTACGTGCGTGTTCAGGAAAAACGCGTGGAAACTTGTCCAATTTCTGGAACGATTAAACGAGGGGCTGATGCGATTGAGGACGCACAAAATATCCAGTTACTTTTAGAATCTGAGAAAGAGGCCTCTGAATTAACAATGTGTACGGATGTAGACCGTAATGATAAATCTCGGATTTGTGAGCCCGGAAGTGTACGAGTACTCGGCCGACGCCAAATTGAAATGTATTCTCGCTTGATTCATACCGTGGATCATGTGGAGGGGATGTTACGTGATGGATTTGATGCCGTGGATGCTTTTTTGACGCATATGTGGGTCGTTACTGTCACGGGGGCTCCAAAACTTTGGGCTATGAATTTCATTGAACAATACGAAAAATCACCCCGAAGATGGTACGCCGGTGCGGTAGGATGGTTTGGGTTTAACGGCAACTTGAATACTGGACTAGTGTTGAGAACCATGCGAATTCAGGAGGGAGTTGCTGAGATTCGAGTTGGTGCAACCTTGCTTTATGACTCTGAACCACAAGCGGAAGAGCAAGAAACTCGCTTAAAGGCTTCTGCTTTCCTGGAAATGTTACAAAAGCCTGAAATGAAACCCAAAACGATAGATTCTAAGGCGTTATCAGGTGTGGGTAAGAAAGTACTGTTGGTGGATCATCAGGATTCTTTTGTGCACACGTTGGCTAATTATATCCGGCAAACGGGTGCTCAAGTTACTACGGTTCGCAGTGAGCATGCTCTTAAGTTTCTGCAACAAGAGCAGTTCGACCTGGTTTTGCTATCTCCAGGTCCTGGGAGACCGGAGGATTTTAAATTACAGCAAACAATTGCAGCCATTCTTGACAAAGAGATCCCTTTATTTGGAGTTTGCTTGGGTTTGCAGGGCATCGTGGAGTATTTTGGAGGACGATTGGATGTGTTGGATTATCCCATGCATGGCAAGGCGTCTCAAATTAAGATAACGAATGGTGATGATCTTTTGAGTGGGCTTGGGGATTCCTTTATGGCTGGGCGCTATCACTCTCTTTATGCCCGCTTAGAAGATATGCCAAAAGAGCTAGCAGTAACCGCGATGACCGATGATGGCATTGTGATGGCAATCTCACATAAAACCTTACCCATTTATGCAGTGCAATTTCATCCGGAAACCATCTTGTCGATGCCGAATCAAGCTGGGTTTAAAATTATTAACAACCTAATGGGAATGATTGCCGCCAATGCGCGATAAAATCTTAATACTATATGCTATTGCCGTTGTTCTCGGTGTCCTGACAGGGATGGTGGGTTCATTTTTCCAGCTAGCGGTTGTCTATGGTATTCATTTTATAGAGCTTATTTTAAAAAAAGCTGCTAGTGTAGGCTTGTCAGCAACATTATTGTCCATGCTGATTTCAATGTGTTTGGTATTTATCTCGTGGCTTTTAGTGAGAGGTTTTGCTCCGGAGGCTGCAGGAAGTGGTGTACAAGAAATTGAAGGGACCTTGTTGCATGAGCGGCCTATTTTCTGGCGTAGATTATTGCCAGTAAAATTTATTGGCGGCGTGATGGCGATTTCAGCCAAACTGGTTCTGGGTCGGGAAGGACCTACGATACAGATGGGAGGTAACCTTGGTGAAATGCTAGGGGAATTATTGCGTTTATCACCACGGAGATGTAATACCTTGATTGCTGCAGGTAGCGCTGCAGGACTAGCTTCTGCCTTTAACGCCCCCTTGGCTGGGGTTCTTTTTGTTCTCGAAGAAATGCGAAGCCAGTTTGATTTTTCCTTTACCAATTTTAAGACCGTTGCCATCAGTTGTGTCATGGCAACCATTACTCTACATTTTATTATTGGGCCGCAGCCGGCTATACCCATGTCTGTCTATGCCTTACCCAGCTTAAAATCACTTTGGCTTTTTTTTATTTTTGGTATTGTCGTTGGTTTTGTAGGCCTTATTTTTAACAAGACACTGATGGCGACTTTAGCCTTAACTGATAAACTAACCGTGAAAATGCGTATTGCATACGTGTTATTGCTTGGTGCAGCAGTGGGCTATCTGGCCCAAAATTATCCTGAGGCTGTAGGAGGTGGGTATGAGATTATTGAGCAAGCATTAACACTGTCTCCCCCTTTTAGTGTGTTGTTGTTATTAATCGTGCTAAGGTTTCTAACGACAATGACGTCTTACTCTACGAGTGTTCCTGGTGGAATCTTTGCACCTATGCTGGCCTTGGGTACCTTGCTGGGTCTTGCTTGTGCATATATCTTTGCATACCTTCTTCAGGGATTTGTATATGATGAAAGCATTCATCCTGGCATGTTTGCGGTGGCAGGCATGGGCGCTTTATTCTCTGCTGCAGTGCGTGCTCCCATTACTGGCATCATTTTAGTTGTTGAGATGACTCAAAATTACTCTTTGATTTTACCATTGATGGTAACTTGTCTAACATCAACCACAATTGTGCAATTAGCTGGTAATGAGCCCATATATACACAATTATTAGAGCGAACACTAAGAAGAAGTCGAACAGATAAAACAAACTCTGTACAGAGCAAAAGGGATATCAGTTCAGAGACTTAAGCAAGCTGGCACCAATAACTGCATTTATTAATTTGGGACTACTTTCATATTAATCATCATAACCAATAAGATGGATATCAAGGCATTTTAATAGAGCAATCGCGTCAGGAAAGGAGAATCTGGCTTTGGTAATGTTGTTTTGCCGGATATCAATAATATAATTAATTGCATTTGTAAAATCTGCATGCAGCAGACTGGTTTTAATGAATAGACTACCGTGAAGATCACTTCCGACGAAGCTCGCATGATTCAAATTGCTATCTCTGAAATCCACTTCGTGAACTTTGCATTGTTCAATTACCAAATCAGCAAGGTCAAGGCTATAGAAGCTGCCGTGACTTAGATTGCAATTATAAAAATAAAGTGGACTGCTTAATTTGACTGATGGCCAATGAACCTGAGTCCAGTTAATACCGGCTAGATTACAATCTTTAAATGAACTTTCGGAGAATTTACAACCTTTGAATTTTACCAACGATAAATCGCAGTCTTCAAAATCACATTCAGTGAATTTACATTTGTTAAATTGGGTTTCATTAAATTTACACAGCTTAAATTGACAAGAGTGAAATTCGATCTCATCGATCACTGCAGAACTTGCTATCAATTTGTTAAAATTTTGTTGGAGATAATATTTTTCAGCAAAAACGGTCATTGACTTAATATTTCAAAAGTGATTTTTGGCCCTGGGATTATCAACCATATTACTAGCAAGTTAAAGCTAATAGAGCTTTTTAATCACCCGTAAAAATCTGTATGACATTTTATTGGTAGTTTGCATTATAGGTAACGGTTTATTTAGAGATTCCAAAGAGGTGATCGCTGTTAACCTATTCGCGGAAGACATAAAAGATTCAACCCGAAGAATGTCGGTATATTTAAGATAAATACATATAGTGTCTGTTGACATCTCAAGTCGGAATGCGTACAACAATTTTGCCAAAATGGTCACTGCTATACATGCGCGCATGAGCTTGCTCGATATCTTCAAGCGAAAATTCTGAATCGATAATTGGTGCTAAATCTTTATTCAATAAAACTGTTGCCCACTGCTTTTGCATCGATTGCCAAAGGCTAGCTTTTTCGGCAATGGATTGTGAACGGAGTACAAAGCCATTTATTTGCAATCGTTTTTGCATAATTAATAAAAGATTGGTTTCTGCTAAATGGCCTTGCATACAGGCGATTTGAGTCAATTTCCCCTGAGGTTTCAGAAGTTTTAAATGTTTAAGAAAATAGCTTCCCCCTATAAAATCAACAATAACATCTACGGATCGTTCGCCAAGTACCGTTTCAAAATCCTCTTTTTTGTAATTGATGACTAGGGTCGCGCCTAATTTTTTTGCTTTAGCTATCTTCTCATCGCCACTCGTAGTGGTAATAATTTGTGCACCTTGTAATTTAGCCATTTGAATGGCTAAGGAAGAGATCCCACTTCCAGCGGCATGAATCAACAATGTATGAGTCGATTTTAATTGCCCTAATAAGAATATTGCGGCGTGCGCGGTCATTAATGCCTCAGGGAGAGCGGCAGCATAAGTATAATCCCAACCAATAGGTATAGGTTCTGCCAGATGTTGATTCACGCAACAATATTCTGCATAACCGCCACCACCTACCAACCCATATATTCTGTCACCGGTTTTAAACCGAGTGACCGCCGAGCCAATGGCGATCACTTCTCCTGCCACTTCTAAACCAGGAATGATGGACTCACCTGGTGGCGGGGGGTACTTCCCTTGTCGCTGCAATAAATCGGCGCGATTTAAAGCAGTAGCTTTGACGCGAATTAAAACCTCTTCTTTCTTACAGGATGGAATTTCTTGCTCACTTAGCTGCAAACGACTCTGGGGACCTGGGTTATCAATTAAAATGCAACGCATGGGAATTCTTATAAAATGATTGGTTAATTAGTATCTTATGTGGTAACGAGGATGACAAGCTGCGGAGTATCAAAAATAAAGGTATACTGCCAATCAGGCAGGTTATTTGATCCGATGATGGCTAAATATACCCGACACAAAAAATTAGCATTGATTTTTATCTTCCCTCAATTATTAGTTACATTATTATTTTTTATTTGGCCTGCTCTGAGTGCTGTCGTACAGGCTTTTTTATTCAGTGATGCATTTGGCTTGCATAGTGAATTTGCAGGCATAACCAATTTTTTGGATTTGTTTAAAGATCCTAATTATGGAAGAGCTGTGGGTGTGACATTCATCATCGCTTCGTGCATAACCTTGCTAACCATGAGCTTAGGTTTATTGCTAGCGGTGCTTGTTCATGGCCGACGTAAAAGTCAGCAGTTTTATAAAACCTTATTTCTTTGGCCATATGCTGTTGCTCCTGCAGTAGCGGCCATCTTATGGCGTTTCTTATGGCAACCCACGTTAGGGTGGTTAGCTCAAGGATTGCAGCTGTTAGGGGTATCTTTTAATTATCTTACCAATCCCAAGCAAGCCTTGATTGTAGTAGTCATTACTGCGAGTTGGCAGCAGTTAAGCTATAACTTTCTTTTCTTCTTTGCGGCTCTTAAGGCCATTCCTAACACGTTAATTGAAGCAGCCATTATTGATGGTGCATCTAGATGGCAGCTTTTTTGGCAAATTATCTTTCCTTTGCTATCCCCAACGACCTTTTTCTTGTTAGTCATGAATTTGATCTATGGTTTCTTCGATACGTTTGGCATTATTGATATCATGACCAGCGGTGGTCCTAACAACAGCACTACCACGCTCATTTATAAAGTGTATAAAGATGGTTTTGTGGGGATGGATCCCGGGAGTGCTTCTGCGCAATCAGTCATGCTAATGCTCTTAGTCATCGGTCTTACGTTAATTCAATTTCGTTATCTAGAAAAAAAGGTTCATTACGAATGAAATTTTTGCCACGTTTAGTTAGTCATGGCTTATTATGTCTCTTTGTTGCATTATTATTCATGCCTCTTTATTTGGCATTGGTTGCGGCTAGCCATGATGGTATGGCGATGATGCAAGCGCCTCTGCCCATTTGGCCTGGGTTGGCTTTCTTTCATAATCTTAAAACCGTTCTAACTGAGGGATTAGTTGCAACCGGAGGGCAGCCTATCTGGCAAATGTTGGTTAACAGTTGTGTGATGGCTGTTTTAATTGCAGGGGGTAAAATTATTCTTGCTCTACTATCTGCGTTTGCCCTGGTGTATTTCGAATTTCCGCTGAAATCGTTTTTCTTTGCTTTAATTTTTGCCACCATGATGTTGCCTGTTGAAGTAAGGATCATCCCCACCTTCCAGGTGATTGCTTCCTTTGGCTGGCTAAATAGCTTTGCAGGCCTTAGTTTACCATTAATGGCATCTGCAACGGCTACTTTTTTGTTTCGGCAATTTTTCAAAACGGTACCCAAAGAATTGGTTGACGCGGCAACATTGGATGGTGCTGGACCTTTGCGTTTCTTCATAGATATTCTTTTACCTTTATCTAAAACTCAAATTGCCGCATTATTTATTATTCTGTTTGTGTACGGCTGGAATCAGTATCTTTGGCCCTTAGTCATAACGACAGACAGCAGTATGGCCACCATTGTTATGGGTATACGCTACTTAGCAGGAGTTGCTGATCAGATTCCGCAATGGCATTACATTATGACTATTGCGTTAATTGCTCTGATTCCTCCTTGTTTGGTCGTTCTAACGATGCAACGTTGGTTTGAAAAGGGGTTAATGCATTAATGAGTACGGTAAGCTTAGTTGATGTCAGTAAATTCTATGCACAACAACTTATCCTCGATAAAATCAACTTGGATATAGAAGGGGGTGAATTTGTTGCTGTAGTTGGTCCTTCTGGCTGCGGAAAATCAACTCTATTGCGACTGGTTGCAGGTTTGGATACCGTAAGTAGTGGTAGTATTTTGATTAATAATCAATGCGTTAATAAAATACCTCCTGCCAAGCGAGATATGGCAATGGTTTTCCAGAACTATGCTCTTTACCCCCATATGACTGCGTTTGAAAACATGGCCTACGGCTTAAAAATGCGCGGTATGAAGAAAATTTTTATCCAGCAAAAAGTAGCTGAAGTGGCGTCTCTATTACAAATATCTGATTATTTACATCGAAAGCCCCAGGCGCTTTCCGGAGGGCAGCGTCAGAGGGTGGCTATGGGGCGTGCCATTGTTCGCTCTCCAGCTGTATTTTTGTTCGATGAACCTCTTTCAAACTTGGATGCTAAATTGCGCGGTGAAATGCGTTATGAAATTAAAAAATTACATCAGCAATTAAACACAACATGTCTATACGTAACTCATGATCAGACTGAGGCAATGACTATGGCATCTAGAGTCTTGGTATTGAACAAGGGAAGGGTAGAGCAGATTGGTTCCCCGCAAATGCTTTATTCCCAACCAGCCTCACTTTTTGTTGCAGGTTTTACTGGTCATTATCCGATTAATTTTTTAGCGGCCAAAATTGATCTCAATGTTCAGAAGATTATTACGGATATAGGTGTTGAGTTGTCCTTGCCATTGCTAAAAAAGACCCTCTCTTGTGGTGCAGATGTGGTCATTGGCATTCGACCTGAGCACATAAATGTGGCTGATAAAGCGAAAGCGAAACAGGGGACTATTCTCGTTAAAATCGAATTTGTTGACGACATGGGGGCTGATAAACTGGTTAAAGGAGTAACACCCTGTGGCAAAGCTCGCTTTTCTGTTCGAGTACCAGCTGATCTGGAGATTATTGATGGTCAACTCGCCTTGGAACTTGTCGTAAATAAAGCTAATCTATTTGATAAAAACACTGGTTTACGTCTTGGAGGATGGGATGACTAAACAAGAAAAGGCTTTACGGAAAGTTGACGTCCCGCTGTATAATTATTTGCAGGCCTTGGTCTTGTCTTTCTTCAGCAATCGCTTGTATGTTGACGTAGGTAAAAGGTGGAAAGGCTTTGGTATTCTTTATTTATTGTTTGTTACCTGTTTACTTGCTATTCCGTTTGCAGTGCGTATCAACTTGGAATTCAACAATTTCTTTGAAGAACAAATTATAAACCCACTTAAACAAATCCCACCTCTTTATATTCAAAATGGAAAGGTTTCGTTGGATAAACCGATGCCTTATTTGATTAAAAATAAAAAGGGCGAAGTGGTAACGATAATTGATACAACGGGTGAAATTAATGCGATTGATGATCGCTATCCAGATTTGACCACCTTAATTACAAAAGATAAATTTTTTTATAGAGTGCCTCCACCACACTTCTTTTTTGCAAAGGGGGTGCAGCCAATAAAAAATCCTGTTTATTCGCAAACATTGAGCGAAAGTATCAACCAGGTTTTTGATGGAGAAGCCTGGATAAAATCTTCTGGCATAGAGCGTATCAAATGGTTATCACAGGTTATTGTCTATCCAACGATTGCCCTATTGTTTTTTGTCATATTCCTTATACTTTTTCTTGTCTTTGCGCTTATGGGGCAGTTTGTTGCGAAATTATTTTTTAATTTGACGATAAGCTATAAACAAACATGCCGACTTTTGATGGTTGCTGCAACACCACAAATCGTTGTTCTTCTGCTTGGCTTAACGTTTAATTTGCTTTTTCCGGGGTTTGGCTTGTTATTGCTCGTTTTGCTCTTTGGTTATTTTTGTTTTGCGGTGATTTCTTTAAAACGAGAAAGTCAAAAACTGGTGGTTTCGTGAGAGAATTAATTCATTTTGCTCATGGGAATGGCTTTCCTGCCCTTTGCTATTCGCAATTATTAAAGCAATTATCCATGAAATATGATTACTGCTACATTGATAGAATTGGTCACAATCCATTATTTCCTGTTACGGAAAATTGGCATCTTTTAGTAGAAGAGGTCTTGGCCAGTATAAAGGCACAGGCCAATCAACCTGTCATTGCAGTGGGACACTCTTTTGGCGGGGTTTTAAGTTTGATAGCTTCCATCGAACAACCCTCGCTGTTCAAAGCTGTGGTAATGATTGATTCACCCCTTCTTGGTCGTTTCAAGTCCAGTATGGTACGTCTTGCTAAGGCAACGGGTATCATTGATCGAGTCACACCTGCGTTTCGTACTCGAAGTAGACGGGATCATTGGCAAAATAAAGAACAGTTGGTTGATTACCTCAAAAAGCGTGATTTATTTAAAACATTCTCTCCAGAATGTTTACAAGATTATATCGATTATGGTCTAAAGAAGACAGACGATGGTTACGTTCTTCGCTTTGATCGTCATATTGAGTACTTGATCTTCCGCACAATACCGCATACCTTACACGAATATGAAGGAAGATCAACTGTGCCTGCAGCCCTCATTTATGGGGATAAAAGTACCGTGGTTGACAGATTGGATGTTCGGTACATGAAAAAGCATTACAATATCTTAAGTGTTAGAATGAATGGAACTCACATGCTTCCTCTGGAGTCACCTGTTCAAGTTGCGAGTCAAATTTTTGCCATGCTGGATGCTATACTGAAATGATGATAAGTCGCTTGGATTTCTTGCCAAAATCATTTCCTAGCATTCCAATAATGTCTTTTTAACCAGGATTATTTATTTACAGGAGAAAACCGTGTTGCAAAGTCTAATTGTACTGGCAGTCGTAGGTGCAGCTCTTCTATTAATAGCTAGACAAGCCTCGCTGGCTGTTTGGGCTATTAGTTATGCCATATTTGCATTACTGGTGATGAAATATGGTTCACCAGGGATTATCGCCACAGTTGTGCTATGGGCTATCTTTGCGTTATTTCTTTTCGGTACCATTAAGCCATTGCGAAGAAATGTCCTTTCTCGCCGTTTGTTTAAGACAGTGAGCAAGTCAATGCCCGCAATGTCTGCCACTGAGCGAGAAGCACTCGAAGCAGGGACGGTCAGTTGGGAAGGGGATTTGTTTAGTGGTTCTCCGGATTTTAAACGTCTTTTAAATGCTCCTGCAGTTAACTTAACGACTGAAGAACAAGCCTTTATTGATGGTCCAGTGGATGAACTTTGTCGCATGATTGATGATTGGGATATTACTCATGTCCGCACAGACATGCCTCCAGAGATGTGGCAGTTTATCAAAGAAAAGGGTTTTTTAGGGATGATCATCCCTAAGTACTACGGTGGTCTTGAGTTTTCAGCCACAGCGCAATTTACCATTTTAGCCAGACTCTATGGCCGATCAATAACTGTCGGAAGTACCGTTTCTGTGCCGAATTCTTTGGGGCCAGCCGAGTTGTTATTAAAATATGGGACTAAGGAACAAAAAGACTATTACTTACCTCGTCTTGCAGACGGTAGAGAAATTCCCTGTTTTGCATTAACAGGTCCGAATGCTGGTTCAGATGCTGCATCCATTCCTGATAAGGGGATTGTCTGTCGCCAAGAGTTTAATGGGAAAGAAGTTTTAGGTATCCGTTTAACCTGGAACAAACGCTATATTACGCTTTGTCCGGTGGCAACCGTCATTGGCTTGGCATTTCGTCTCTTTGATCCTGAAAATTTACTGGGTAAAGGAACCGATGTTGGTATCAGCTGTGCTCTTATTCCAGCAAATACACCTGGTGTCATTAAAGGTCGTCGACATTTTCCTCTCAATGCTGGCTTTTTGAATGGTCCAACACAAGGAAAAGATGTTTTTGTCCCTATTGATTATTTAATTGGCGGTGCTGCTATGGCTGGAGCCGGCTGGCGAATGCTAATGGAGTGCCTGAGCGCTGGGCGTGCAATTTCTCTTCCCTCAAGTTCACTTGGTGGTGCACAAGCTGCTGCCCTAGCCAGCGGTGCATATGCAAGGGTACGAAAACAATTCAATCAAGCTATTGCTAATTTTGAAGGCATAGAAGAACCATTAGCTCGTATTGCTGGTATCACGTACTTGATTGATTCTGGTTTAACCATGACTGCTGCGGCCATCGATCATGGAGCAAAACCTTCTGTGGCCAGTGCTATCCTGAAATATCATAGTACTGAACGATCGCGTCAACTGGCAATTGACGCCATGGATATTCATGGTGGCAAGGGAATTTGTTTAGGGCCAAATAACTATATGGGCCGAGGTTATCAAAGCACACCCATTGGCATAACGGTTGAGGGAGCTAATATTCTAACGCGCAGTTTAATTATATTTGGACAAGGCGCAATTCGTTGTCACCCTTATGTTTTCCAGGAATTGGAAAGCGTTCGAAAAAATGATCTTATTGCCTTTGATAAAGCGTTTTGGGGTCATGTGGGATTTGTATTGGCAAATTTAACCAGATCATTCATTTTTGCTTTTACTGACGGTCGTTTTACATTTGTACCTAAAAGTAAGGCGAAGCGATATTATCAACTTGTTTATCGCTATAGTGCCAATCTGGCTTTCTTATCTGACTTCTCCATGGCGATTCTTGGAGCAGAGTTGAAACGCAAAGAAAAAATGTCAGCACGTTTGGGTGATGTATTAAGTAATCTCTATTTAATTTCAGGTGTGTTAAAGCGTTTCCATGATGATGGAGAACCAGATGCTGATCTGCCTTTAGTTGATTGGTGTTGTCAAAAATTGCTGCATGAATGTGAAACTGCCATGTATGAGGTTATTGCTAACTTCCCAGTACACTGGGCTCGTATTGTTCTAAAACTCATCTTACAGCCTTTAGGTCGTCAACGTAACAAGCCTTCCGACAAGCTGGGTCATAGACTTGCTCATCTTCTCACAACACCAAATGAGTCTCGCACACGACTAACTCGGCTTGTTTTTGCAGAAGCCATTGAGAGTTGTCCTTTGGGTCGATTGGAGGCCGCTTTCCATAAAATCTGTGCTGTTGAAGAGCTTGAAAGAAAGGTCAGCCGTGCAGTGAAAGACAAGAGTCTTGTTAGCTTAACGTTGCTAGAGCAGATTGACGAAGCCGAAAAGAACGGTCTTCTTGATGCAAAACAAGCTTCTCTTTTGCGTGAAGCTGAAAAGGCTCGTCAGGAAGTCATCGCTGTTGACGATTTTAGTGATGATGAGTTACGAAGGCAACCTGCTGAGAAGGAGGTTAATTTGGAGAAAAAAAAGATAACTAGCCTCAGCGAAGATGATTTAGCGACAGAATTGGTATAAGAAGGAGGTCATTAGGGGCTGATGCATTTCATGAAATTTTCGAGACTGTTCATTGAACTGTGTCATTCCCGCGTAGGCGGGAATCCACTCGGGAATGGCATGAGACTTTAATCGGAATAGATCCCTGCCTACACGGGATGACACAGTTTGGTAAAAACTCTCAAATTTTCTAAGTTATGGTAAAAATCGTTCTTACCAATCAACACCAGCAACCTTCCATCAAAGAAGCAGTATTGGATCTTGCTTCAGGTAAGGTGTTATTGGATAAAAAGCAGGAAGTTGATTTTGAGGCTTTCAAAACCTTCGACTTCTGCCACCCTTTGCTTGCACACCCAAGACTGAGTTCCGCAACCAATGTTTATTGCTACAAATATAAAGACATGGAAGGTTTGCTCAGTACCGCAAAATATATTTATGCCACGCTAATTGCTAGCAGTGAGCCGATGCATTGCCAATTTGAGATCACACCGTCAGATGAATTTTTTACCCCTTTAAAGAAGGTGTATCGTATCCCATTCTCTCTCAATTATCGCAAAGCAGCTAAAAAAACAATCACCGTTAATCAATTCAATGGAATCGTTAGTCAAGCGTCGGGCTTTAAATTCGATTTTCATGATGGGTTAATAATTAAAGATAAAATATCAGTCAAAAACCTACCACCGGAGATTAATGGAGATGCACTCTTTGAAGAGAATGAAACCATTTATGAGTTACTAAACAAACCGGACGATTTTGAAACATATGAATTGCGATATATCAATAACTATATTGGGTTTGGTGTTTATGCAAAAAGGGCTATCAAAAAAAATCAGCCAGTAGCATTCTATCTTGGAGTAAAAACGACTCATCCTGAATTACATGCCTATTATTTTGGGCCGAAACATGATGCTTTACTGATGGGAACAGATGCGCAAAATTATAGTAATATTGCCCGGTTTATTAATCATGCTCCCAACCCAGATGACGCAGATAAGCAAAACTCATCTCTTCTTGAAGCGAATTTAATAACACAACGTCACTTACTCAATGGCATAGAAGTTGTTCTTTTTGGGGCGCAAAGAGATATAGCGAAAGGTGAGCAATTATTGATTGATTATGGCACTCGTTATTTTGAGCCTGGAGAGGCTTTCAGATTTACAACAAAAGAAGACTTACTTAACGCTAATCATCAACGTCTTTTTGATAAAAAGTGGGAAAAATTAAGTGTAATGAGGATCATGGCACAGCACGGTGTTTCTCAAGCCATATACGCCATCCTAAAAAGGCCAATCATTGCCTTGATCATCATTCTTTTAATCTGGTTGTTACTGCATTCTGAGCTTGCGGCAAGCGTGCATGAGTAAAGACAGGTATCTTCGTTAGCCTATAGCCCTCGATGATTTTAAGAGCATATAGTAAAGCCGCCATAAAAATACAGATAACAATATAGATAGCAGGTAAAATAAAATTATTGATTGAAAGCATACCCACACTTAGTACAACAATGGTCACAAGTCCCATATTAATAAAGTTCATGACAGCTGATCCGTGGGCTTTATCTGATGTGTTACTCATCGCAATGGTAGAGGCATTAGCAAAAACTAATGACAATCCAAAATAACAAAGCATCATGGGAATGAATATTGTTAATAATGCTGATATTTTTATTATCATAAATAAAGACATCATTATACTTCCAACTAAAATAATAAAAATCCCAGATGCAATAATGAAAGTGGGTTTATATAACTTTGATAATTGTGCAGACACAAGCGAACCCATTACCATGCCAAAAGAAGGAAGAAGATTTGCTGTTCCATAAATTGAAACATCCATATGCATCCTATTAATTGCAATAAAAGGGGCAAGTGCGGCAAATAAATATACAAAACAGGTTGCACCACCCATTAACAATCCGCCTGCTATTAATTGCAGATTTTTAAATTGGGTTATATACCCATTTATCAAATGATTCATTTTAAACGCATCAAAATCCAAATTTGTTCTTGTTTCAGGTAGTTTTGTCGCTAATAGTAACAAAATAACACCATAAACAGCACTGGCAAAAAACGTACTCATCCAACCAAAATGTGGACTTAAATAGCCTCCTATCATGACGCCCAAGCCTGGTGTGATAGCAAATGCAATCATGAGGTAGGATAGTTTTTGACTCGCGATGATAGGCTCATAGATTTCATTGACGAGTGTAAATGTCATCTTTAATCCAACACTCGATCCTAAAGCTAATAACAATCTTCCTAAAACTAGAATAGGATAACTATAAATAAACCCTGCGAATACACACAGTAAACTGCTTAATATTTGTAAAATAATTCCGGCATACAAAGCAGGTTTTCTTCCAAACCGGTTAGCCAATGGACCATATAATAGTTGCCCTATTGCATAACCAATTAAAAACCAAGTAATAGTTAGTTGCGCTGTAGTGTCAGAAATAGCAAAAAAGTTTGCGATAGCAGGCAATGCTGGTGTAAATAAAACAGCATTTACTGAGGCAAAGGAGATCATTAACAATAATGTCAGAAATGAAATGTGTGTTTTTTTATTCATAGCTTACCTCAAACAGTTCTTAGCAGTTTAATCGTTGACTAAATAATTATCAATATACTAAAATATTAATATATGTTGCATTTAAGTTAACAATAATGAGCAAATTAGAAAGAATAGCTACCTTTATTTCTGTAATAGAAGAAAACGGTTTCGCGGCGGCGGCTAGAAAAAAAGGGGTGTCAACAGCAGCCATTAGCCGACAAATTACCGCTCTCGAAAAGGAGCTTGGTGTTCAACTATTAAATAGAACCACGCGCCAAATTTCCTTAACTGAAATTGGCGAAGAGTATTTTCAGCAATGTAAAAAGGTATTAAGTGAATTACAGGAAGCGGAAAGTGCAATAACAAAAAGCAAAAATGAGGCAACTGGTGCCTTGCATATTATGGCGAACCGATATTTTGCAATCACCCATATATTACCTAGACTATCTGAATTTATGGAGTTAAATCCCAAAGTATGTATACATTTTCAATTAGCTGAACGATTTCCAAATTTAGAAAAAGAAGGTATTGATGTTTTATTTGGTGTATCCATTGAAGGCTCTTCTGAATTAGTACGTCGTCGTGTTATCACAACTCGCTACATACTATGCGCATCGCCTAGTTATTTAGAGAAATATGGAATACCAGAACATCCGTCTGATTTGGTTAAACATAGATATATTACTCATAGCATTCGCAAACCTAATAACGTTGTATCTTTCAAGAATGGAAAAGAGATTCATATTAATCCGACACTTTGGTTAAATGACAGCTATGCTATGCGTGAATGTGCCATACATGATATGGGAATAGTAAATTTGCATGACTACATGGTTACTGATGCTATTAAAAAGGGGGAATTAATTGAGATTTTGCGTGAATACCAGGAACCTCATAAAAATGTTTATCTTTACTACCAACAGAGTCGCTATTTACAACCTAAAATCAGGCGGTTTATTGACTTTTATACCAAGTAGAAGACGAACACATCAAATTAAGTGAGTCAGGCAAGTTGCTTGATAAAGTAGAATATCCATTTTATGGTCCAACAAAGATGAATATAAAATCCGATGAAAAAATAAATATTACGGAAACCTTAGTGCGCGAGCTGATTGCTGAACAATTCCCACAGTGGAGTCATTTACCTATTCGAGCTATAAAAAATGGCGGTTGGGACAATAGAACATTTCACTTGGGTAGCGAAATGTTGATACGGATGCCAAGTAGCGCCGAATACGCCGGGCAAGTGGAAAAAGAGCAAACGTGGTTACCCAAATTAGCTTCGCAACTTCCTCTTCCCGTACCCGTGCCTCTTGCGATGGGAAAACCCGATGAAATGTATCCTTGGAAGTGGTCTATTAATCGTTGGCTTCCTGGTGAGACAGCCGCTGTTGCTCCTATTAATGATTTGTGTGAGTTAGCAAAAGATTTAGCTCTATTTCTCAAGGTACTTCAAAGAATTGAATCAACGGGTGGACCTATTGCGGGCCACCAGAGTTTTTATCGCGGTGGTCATTTAGCAGTTTATGATTCAGAAACACGAAAAGCCATCGAAGACTTGAAGAACAATATAGATTTCTGTGCCGCAACAGAGATTTGGGAAAAAGCACTATCCACCTCTTGGCAGAAGCCACCCGTTTGGGTCCATGGCGATGTAAGTGTCGGAAACTTATTACTCTCTCAAGGAAAGTTAAGTGCGGTTATCGATTTTGGCCAACTCGCAATCGGTGATCCTGCTTGCGATCTTGCTATTGCCTGGACACTATTTGAAGGAAAAAGTCGAGGCACTTTTTTAGAAACACTAGAACTTGATCCAAATACTTGGGCACGAGGACGAGCTTGGGCTTTATGGAAAGCGATGATGTATCTTGTTAACCAACAAACCGACATGAATTTTGAGGCAAAAAGGGCATTGCGCACAATTAATGAAGTGATCGAGGATCATAGGCATGTGAGATCCACTCTACTTTGATTATTATTTCTTAGGTTCGTAAAGTGGATTATCAATATATTTATCCCCCTGATAAAGTGGATTGTAAGTTACTGAAGTAATAGCATGGGAACTAAAAAATAAATGGGGGTGGTATGAATTTTTTTTATTTCTATCCTTTGGTATATCAACAGTTCTAGAGTTTGTAGAAGAAATATTGCTAACATGTGGCAGCTTACTCGAAGAAATGATGCTTGATGTATCTTCACTAAATAAATTTCGACTTTTTAAAGTCTCCATTCGTTTACTGCAATAGGCTAAATATAAATTATGCTTTTTGCCCTGCATTCCATTACGCTTTTCTATTATTTTTTGGTACTCTTCCAACCATTTTTTGCGAAAATTTGGTAAATTTTTTAGGATGTTTTTATTGGCAGCGACAGTTTCTTCATCACCATTTTCTTTGGCAATCTTAATAGAGTCACTTAATATTTTTTTCAACGTTTTAACTTTGTATGTTGTTCCCTTATGTTTTATTTTTACTACGTCATCATTCTTTAACATCGCAACGATGATTTCATTGTAAAGACTAAATTGCGAATACCGCAAAATATGTGGTGATGGGAAAAATAAATTCGTATTCTTTATTTCTGAATTCTTCTGTTTTTTGTGATAAATAGATGCCTTCAAAGTAAATTGATTTAATTGCAGGGCGTTATTTTTTAAAAATTCTTTTATATACAATAATCCAAGGGTGCCACATGAAACTTTATCAACCTGTGGCACAGCCGCTACATAGGGTGAGATAAAATCACTTATATCTGCGCAAAACATATTTTTAATATCATTCTTATCAATGATAATTTCTCTGTTTAATGGCCAGTGGATGGGTTTAATGATTGTATTTTTATTGATAATAAATACTTCGAAATGAGCTGGTCCTATTCGCTTATTATTTGTAAAAAAGTAAATTGCAGTTTCGTTTTCTTTTAAATTCTTTTGAATAAATTCAATTTCTTCCAAAGTTTGTTTCTTATTTAGACATACCCCTAATTTACGCTGATTTAAGTCTTTTATTATTTCACTGAGATAATCATCAAATTTTTTCTTACAATTTAGATTGCTCAAGATTTGATTTAATTTTAGTTTTTTTTCTAAATCTAGTTTTTTTAAATGACCATATTCATCTAGATACTCGTCTTTTATTGCTAAATAGAGTCCTTCATAATATTCCTCGAACTCCGAATCTTTATCATTTTTTTTATTTAAATAATATTTACCAGGCAAGCTACCTTGAGGAGGAACCCAATAATTTTCTAAGAAAACTGCGTAATTGAGTTCTTTATTTTGATATGCATCAATCTCAAGTTGAATTTCAGCTTTGTTTTTCTTTATTTGCTCTGGGCCATATTCACTCGAACCGTTAACAATAAATTTGACATCAGCATTCAAATGATATTTGTTTTTGTAATGTAAGATAATAGGAACATAATCTTCGGCTCTTAATTGATAAGAATCATGACTATCTTGATCAAGAAATTTTTTTTTGTTGCCTGATGGCAAAAAAATTGTTCTCTTTACAGATTTCATTACCACTAAATCAGTCTCGTTTATAACTCTTTATTTTAAAATAGTTATAGCTATTTTTTATTTGCTATATTGTACTAATGATTGCTTAAGATTATCTTAATTAAGCGATGCTTTTTTAAAATAATTTCGGTGAGGAACGGGAAGTTTGCAAAAATAATACACTGCTAGCGGCAGGTATATAAAAAGATATCTGTAGCCAAAGATTAGAAAACTAATAATCAAAAGTAAATAGGATAGTGTGTACAATGCCGAGATTGGTTATTATCGAATACGGCATGGCTCCGATCGCTACAAATCTCCCAATAAGAAATAATGTTAACAAGTTTCGTTAACAATATATGGTTCTAAGTTTCTTCTGAAATCTCATCGGGCATGGTTACGTTAAGCTCAAGAACAGAACTGTCTCCTAAACGTTCCAGATTCACACTAACCTGATCCCGATTAATACGAATGTATTTGGCAATCACTGCCAAAATTTCTTCCTGAAGCTTTGGTAAATAATCGGGGGTGTTGCGTTGCGAGCGTTCGTGAGAAATAATGATTTGCAAACGCTCTTTAGCTACAGAGGCCGTACTGTTTCGTTTTCTTAAATAGCTAAATAGACTCATGCTGGAACATCCTCCTTGGTTTTACCGAACAGGCGGCGTAATAGCCCTTTACGCTCGCTATTAGTAAAACGCATAGGCCTGTTTTCTCCTAGAAAACGAGCTATTGCATCTTGGTAAGCCAGGCCTGCGTCGCTGGTTTCATCAAGAGTAACCGGTGTGCCTGTGTTAGAAGCTTTAAGCACTGCTTTGGATTCAGGAATAACACCGATTAGAGGAATCGCAAGGATTTCTTTAACATCCTCAACGGACAGCATTTCACCTTTTTCTACACGCTCAGGGTCATAGCGAGTGAGTAAGAGATGTTCTTGAATTGGAGCTTGGTTCTCCGCGGCTCGTTTTGTTTTACTCGCTAGAATACCTAAGATTCGATCGGAATCACGCACGGATGAAACTTCAGGGTTGGTTACTACGATTGCGTGATCAGCAAAATACATAGCCATAAGTGCACCGGTTTCGATACCTGCGGGTGAGTCACAAATAATATATTCGAACTCACTGGCTAATTCGGTCAAAACTTTTTCAACGCCGGCAAGCGTTAATGCATCTTTATCACGTGTTTGTGACGCCGGCAATATGTACAAATGTTGTAAACGTTTATCTTTAATCAGAGCCTGATTTAAATTGGCTTCGCCATTAATTACATGAATAAAGTCATACACAACGCGACGTTCACAACCCATGATGATGTCAAGATTGCGAAGACCAATATCAAAATCAATAACCACCGTTTTGTGACCGCGCATGGCAAGTCCTGAAGAAATTGCCGCTGAAGTAGTGGTTTTACCCACTCCGCCTTTGCCTGATGTGATGACGATAATTTTAGCCAACATTGACCCCTTTTCGTTAGTTGACAAGTTAAACATTTTCACTCAGTTTACACGCTATTGTTTGTGCAGTTCAAGTTCAATTAAGTGGTTCGAGAAAATAGATGGTTTTTATCAAACGATGTCATTCTCTCCTACGGAGATTCATCCTAATTAAAACCTTGCGCTATTCAGAATGGATTCCCTCTTACGCTAGAATGACATAGTTTATGAACCGTCTCGAAATTTAGGCCTTGTATTCTTTCAAGTAAGCAATATAATCGAACCAAATGGATAGAAAGCGCTCTAAAAGGATTTAATTTCCCTTCATTTCTGTGAGAATAATTATGAAATTAGCTTTAATTTGTATGGGAACTTTTATTGCTTGTAGTGCACATGCCTTGACTTTAGACATCTCTTACCCTGAAGGGATCCCACAGGGAAAAGTCACTACAAGTTATAATATTACAACTAAAAATGATGCAGGAGCTTTTAGTAATGTAGGTGGATCTACAACGTATAAAGATGTATATACGGGTCTTAATTATTTTGCCCAGAACCTGCAAAGATATAAGCCTGTGCAGGATAATAATGTAAATCATAATTTTATTGGAATTTCACTAGAGGGAAAAAGTAACAATTGTGTGATCAAGCAATTGCATAACTATCAGCTGATTAGACTCCAATTATTCAAAGATGGGCACTGTGTAAATTATTAAGTGTTTTTATAAGACAGTGCGTAGTATCGACCGATCATCGCACTGTTTTTGTTCATCAACAACATGGACGGGGTCCATGTCCCGATAATCCATATTTCTTCTGTGAAATTTATTTGTGGGATAGACTGTCGTGCATTTGCTTTGAATCTATCTCAGCATGTTGTTGCAGAGGCTTTTGTAATTGCTGTTTAAGCAATGCTAAATCCTCGGTTCTCGCTTTTTGTAAAGCAAGCATTGCATCTAGATCTTGCAGCAAGGAAAAAAAATAACCTCGGGATGTGAGGTTGGCTTTTTCAGACCATGATCGGCTTACTGCAAAATTAACACCTAATCCTGGGGTTGAAAACCAATTTACCCATTCCTCGTCTACTTCATTATAGAACTCAAGTGAGCGAATAAAATTTTCTTTTTTAAACGTCGGTGTGGAATCAAACGACTCCTCTGGATCACAATAATGTTGCGCCACATGGGCAGGGACCAATCTTTGTGTCTGGCCAACCTTGGTACACCAACACCGATCACGCATATGCCATTCTCTTACGTGAAAATTAGTTTGGTAATCGGTCAACGCTGCAATGATGGCAAAGTCATAGTGTTTCTCGTTATAGAGCTTACCGTTTAATTCATAAGTGATCCCTTTGGTTTCAATCTCGTCAAATTGCTTATCCAACGCTAATCGGATTGCCTCTCCCTGTTCATTGTGAGGTAAGCAGTTAAGCATCATGGGTGCCATGTAGCGAACATCCAGAGCCCATAAGGTGTATTCCCAAACGCTGGTGTTTCTAAAAACTCGCCCTGACTTATCGATGATCGTTCCTCTGGCCAGTAGCAACTCAGGGTGTTTTTGCAGTATTGTTTTTGCTTTGTCTTGATTACCTACGGTAACGGCTTGGTCCAAGCTAATGATTAGTCGCTTGTAATTTAATCGCTCTTGTTGGTAAGCGTTATAAAACAATGAACACGTTAAGACAAAGCTGTTGCTGTTTTCTAGTTGCTTCTTGTCTTCATCTACATGACGGCCAATCGTTGCAATGAGTTCATTAGGGAGCAAGTCAAATAAAGTTTGATTCTCTGGCGATTCAGTTCTTTTTTTCGTAAGCATAATTAATTTAACAATATGGATATGATTGGATCTTTTTGTGTTAAAAACACTGCATTCGCTCTGAATCTGGCTCTACATCATGCTGGTGCAGAGGCTTTTGCAACTGCTGTTTAAGCAATGCTAAATCCTCGATTCTCACATCACGTAGGGTGGTCATTGCTGCTAAATCATAAGCTACAAAGGCCATCTTGAAGCTGATCGCATAGTGGTAATACGCACGGAGTATTGCAAAATTAATACCTAATCCTGAGGATGAAAACCAAGTTTCCCATTTTTGGTTTATCTCATGGTGATTAAGCTGGAAATTGAGTGTGCGAGTAAATTCTTCTTTTTTAAATGTCGGCGTGGGATAGAACGACTCTTCAAGATCACAATAATGTTGTGCCACATGAGCAGGAACCAACCTTTGTGCTTGACCAACCTTGGTGCACCAACATTTCTCGGTTTCGTTTACAGCGTAATCTTTCAATGCCTCAATGATGGCAAAATCATAGTGTTTCTCATGATAGACCACACCTTCTAGCTCATAAGTTACTCCCTTGGTTTCAACCTCATCGAATTGCTTAACTAACTCTAATCGTATTGCCTCTCCTTGTTCATTGTGAGGTAAGCAGTTAAGCATCATGGGAGCCATATAGCGAACATCCAGAGCCCATAAAGTATATTCCCAAACGGAGATATTTTTAAAAATCCGCTTTGATTGATCTTTGATTATTCCTCTGGTTAGCAGTAACTCAGGGTATCGTTGCAGTATTTTTTGTGCTTTGTCTTGATCACCTGCGGTAACAGCCTCGATTAAGATAGGTTTTAATCTCTCTCGTTGATATCTTAATCGTTCTTGTTGGTAAGTGTTATAAAACAAAGAGTTAGTTAAGACAAAGTTGTTACTGTATTCTAGTTGCCTCTTATTCCCATCCACATGAGTACCAATCGTTGCAATGAGTTCATTGGGGAGTAATTCAAAGGGATTTTGCTGCTCTTCTAATTCATTTCTTTCTTGCATAAGGACTCACTTTGTGGGTTTCAAGCAACTTGTTATTAATTAATGACCAATGTGTGGGTATAGTATTCTCTATCGATCTGTAGAAAAAATTGATTATTCGTATGTGGGATATATAAAATTTTGATACGACAATAAAAACGCATGCTTGAAAGATTAACGTACTGCTACATTATTCACAGTATCTAGGGTTCAAAAACATTCTAACGCCGTGGACAAGCCACGGCATTGGATTATCAAAAAACTTGAGGTGGTATCGATATAGAGTGGGATGTTGAGGCTATTACAGCAAGTCTCGCACTCTAGATACGAGATAATTGTAATAAATTAGTACCACCCACTAGAGCCGCAACAAGCCATGGTGTAGCTGCCGCAGCCTCCGCAAGAAGACACGCCGCAACAATTAGAGAAGCCACATCCTGACATTACGGCTGAAGATCCCACTATAAGTAACAAAAATACTATTTTTTTCATGATAGCATCCTTGCGTAATTAATGTCATAAATATTATACACTTAGTTCTAATATTATTCAAAACTAAGCATGATGCTTCATTTTCAGGTTAGTAGGTGATACTACTTTTATCAAGTTGGAAAATAGAGTGGCAATATTTACGTTGTGAGCAGTTCGGTAAATACTCTCAGTTGTGCAGACAGCAAATTATTCCTATACCTATAGTGTAGGGTTGGAGATAAAAAGGATTTTGTTATGAAAAAAACGAATGTGTCTTCGGATGAAATTGTCGATGCAGCACTCTCTCTTGCTAAAAAAAACTCATGGGAGCATGTAAGGTTATTTGATATTGCAAAGCAGCTTAAAGTTAGTCTGGATGATATCCATCATTATTTCCGCGAAAAGAATGAATTAGTGAGTGCTTTTTTTGATAGGGCTGACAAAGCAATGTTAGCGATGGCAGGGCAACCGGAAATAAAAGAGCTCAATACTCCAGAGCGCTTACATAAACTTTTAATGTCTTGGTTCCAGGTTTTACAAGCCAATCGTAGTGTTGCAAGACAAATGCTTGGGTCCCAGTTAGAGATAGGCCATATTCATGTGCAATTTCTTGCACTCTTGCGGGTAAGCAGAACAGTACAATGGTGGCGGGAGGCTGCTCAGCGCTCTGCAACCTACTCCCATCGTGCTATTGAAGAGACGGGTTTGACAATCATTTTTCTAATGACCATGACGTATTGGTTATGTGACAACTCAAAAGAAGCTCAAAATACTAGCCAGTTTTTGCAAAGAAAACTTGCTCGGGCGCGTTGTCTAAAGCAATTTACTAAGGATTTATGCCATCTTGGTTATTCATGCGGCGCTGTAAAAGATATAAAATCTAAGACCTGATGTAGTACTTTTTCATGCGTAGGCCTTGCCTTTTCTATCAGTAACCATTTGCGATTTCCTATAATGTTTGTATAATGTTCGGTTAATTTAATTCCAGGAGTGTGGTATGTCACTTTCTATTGTGCAACAGGCACTGACTTTTGATGATGTGTTGCTGGTTCCCGCCCACTCGACCGTGCTCCCGAAAGATGTTTTATTAAAAACCTTTCTGACAAGGGAAATTGAATTAAACATACCATTACTTTCAGCAGCAATGGATACCGTCACAGAGGCCCGTCTAGCCATTGCGTTGGCTCAGGAAGGAGGGATTGGGATTATCCATAAAAATATGAGTGCCTCGGCTCAAGCCGAAGAAGTCCGCAAAGTAAAGAAGTTTGAAAGTGGCATGGTTAGAGATCCCGTCTCAGTTTCACCTGGCATCACTGTGAAAGAATTGCTTGATGTGATGGCTAAATATAACTTTTCGGGCATGCCTGTGGTCGATGGCGATCGTTTGGTTGGAATTGTAACGAGTCGAGATATTCGTTTTGAAACCAACCTGTCTTTGCCGGTGCATGCTGTGATGACTCCTAAAGAGCGTCTAGTCACTGTAAAAGAGGGTGCGGGGCGAGAGGAAATTCTCAGTCTGTTGCATAAACATCGGATCGAAAAATTACTTGTGGTGAATGATTCTTTTAACTTACGTGGACTCATTACCGTTAGAGATATTCAAAAAGCCAAGGAAAATCCTTTTGCCTGTAAAGATAGTGCTGAGCAATTACGAGTAGGGGCCGCTGTAGGTGTTGGTGAAGGTACTGACGAGAGGGTTGCTGCTCTGGTTGATGCTGGAGTGGATGTGATTGTTGTTGACACAGCTCATGGTCATTCACAAAAGGTGGTTGAGCGTGTTTCCTGGATTAAAAAACAGTATCCTGATGTCCAAGTCATTGGTGGCAACATTGCTACTGCCGATGCTGCACGTGATTTGGTTGAAGCTGGAGCTGATGCGGTGAAGGTTGGTATTGGCCCTGGATCCATTTGTACTACCCGGATTGTTACGGGTGTTGGCGTGCCACAGATCACTGCCATCGCTAATGTGGCAGCAGGATTAAAGGGTAGTGATGTACCTATCATTGCTGATGGTGGTATTCGTTTTTCAGGTGATGTATGCAAAGCCTTGGCCGCCGGTGCTAACACAGTGATGTTAGGTGGTATGTTTGCTGGTGCAGAAGAGTCACCAGGAGAAATAGAACTCTATCAAGGTAGAACCTATAAAAATTATCGTGGCATGGGTTCTATTGGCGCCATGTCACAGGCTCAGGGTTCCAGCGATCGTTATTTTCAAGATGCGAGCCTTGGGAGTGAAAAATTAGTACCAGAAGGTATAGAGGGACGTGTGCCCTACAAAGGCCCAGTGCAAACGATTATCCAGCAAATAATAGGCGGATTGAGATCCTGCATGGGATATACTGGCTGTAAGACAATCGAAATACTTCACGATAAGGCTAAATTTGTGCAAGTCACGAGTGCCGGTATGCGTGAATCACATGTGCATGATGTCAACATCACTAAACAAGCCCCCAATTATCAAATCGACAGTTAGTTATGAAAAATTTAAAACAAAAACCCCTGGTTATTCTTGATTTTGGTTCCCAGTATACACAGTTAATAGCAAGACGAGTAAGAGAAATGGGGGTTTATTGTGAGATCCACCCCTATAACATTGATGTTCAAACGCTACAAGCGTTAAATCCTTGCGGTGTCATTTTATCCGGTGGACCTTCTACCGTTACCTTAGATACTAATCCTAGAGCTCCTGGATGGCTATTTGAATCAGGATTACCCTTGCTAGGCATTTGTTATGGCATGCAGACCATGGCCGTACAATTAGGAGGAGAAGTACAATCTTCTCCTATTCGTGAGTATGGTTACGCTGAGCTACGTTTGCATGGTCATAGTCCGCTTTTAGAAAATATTGAAGATAGGACCACTCCTTCCGGAGTCGCTTTACTCGATGTCTGGATGAGTCATGGTGATAAAGTCACGCGCTTGCCGCCCGGTTTTACAGTCATATGTGAAACGCGCAATGCACCCATCGCAGGAATGGTTCATGAGTCTCGTCATTGGTATGGTTTGCAGTTTCATCCAGAAGTCACTCACACGCTGCAAGGAATACGCATATTGCAGCGTTTTGTAATAGATATTTGCCAAGCGGATACAAGTTGGACTTCTGATAACATTATTGAACAAGCGATAATGAGTATCCGTCAACGAGTCGGAAAAGAGCACGTGCTTCTTGGCCTTTCCGGGGGTGTTGATTCGTCTGTCGTAGCGGCTTTACTGCATAAAGCCATTGGTGATCAATTAATTTGTGTCTTTGTCGATACAGGCTTATTACGTTTGCATGAAAAAGAACAAGTAATGACGATGTTTGGCGAGCATATGGGCATAAACATTATTGCCGTGGATGCTGAAGAAAAATTTTTAAATGCTTTAGTGGGGGTCGATTGTCCTGAAAAAAAGCGAAAAATCATTGGTCGTACGTTCATTGAAATCTTTGACGATGAAGCTCAACACATTCCCGATGTTAAGTGGTTAGCTCAAGGTACAATTTATCCTGATGTGATTGAGTCTGCTGGCACTCAAAACAATGGAGCTTCCATGGTGATTAAGTCTCACCATAATGTCGGTGGATTGCCTGAGACGTTGAAATTAAAATTACTAGAGCCAATTCGTGAATTATTTAAGGACGAAGTGCGAAAAATAGGTCTGGAACTTGGTCTTCCTTACGATATGGTCTACCGTCATCCATTTCCTGGTCCCGGTCTTGGTGTTCGTATTCTGGGTGAGGTTAAGAAAGAATACGCTGATATTTTACGTCAAGCCGATGCTATTTTTATTGAGGAATTAAAGAGTAATAATCTTTACCAACAAGTTAGCCAGGCTTTTGCGGTGTTTTTACCTGTTAAAAGTGTAGGTGTCATGGGCGATGGCCGGCGCTATGACTATGTTATTTGTCTACGTGCCATTGAGACGGTTGATTTTATGACTGCTCATTGGGCACAGCTCCCATGGGATTTCTTGGCCCAGGTTTCTAATCGCATCATTAACGAAGTGGGTGGGGTATCTCGAGTGACCTATGATATTTCTGGCAAACCGCCGGCGACGATTGAATGGGAATAAACGATCATTCGTGGATGGCCAGAGCTTATGAGTTAGCCCTTAAAGCCAAAGAGCAAGGTGAAGTACCCATCGGTGCAGTACTTGTCGATGCGAAGAATAATATTTTAAGCAGTGGTTGGAACCAGGTATTGCAATTGAATGATCCTTGTGCGCATGCAGAATTGATTGCCATTCGTGAGGCTGCAACCCAACTGCAAAATTATCGGCTGTTAGATACTACGCTATACGTTACCCTTGAACCCTGTTCGATGTGTGCGGGTGCTCTTGTGCATGCGCGTGTAAAGCGTTTGGTCTTTGCTACGCGTGATTTTAAAGCAGGTGCCGCGGGATCTGTGTATAACCTGCTGCAGGGTTATCCTTTAAATCATCAGGTCATCATTGATGAAGGAATCATGCAGAAAGAATGCGCTGTTTTGTTGGCAGATTTTTTTAAAAATCGCCGTTAAATCGTTCAGCAGCCATGACATGCCGGGTAGGTTTTACTCGATGTATTAATGATGGATATCGTTTTAAGGTATGATAAACAAAAACAGATTTATGTTTGTTCAAAACTTTTATTACCTTATTGAAATTCCATTCTTTTTTGAGGTATCAGTCCATCAATTTCATTTAACGCATCAAGGTATTTCTTTGCATCTATTTGATTACTACTGAATTCTTTAACGTCTGATGGAGATAAGTAAACTAGATCTTCAATAGACAGGTAGTGGGGACTATGAGCTTCAGTTATTGTACAATATAAAACCTTATCAGAAGTTTCAGGATTTTCAACAAATAACTGATAAACATGAACCGCTCCAGAAGATGTACTAATTTCCATTCTTTCTCTTGCAGCCTTTGGTAATTCTGAGGTTCCAATAAAAATATTTTCTTTGATTAGTTTAAAACCATCTTCTTTTATAGTTTGGCCTATCGATCCACCTTTTAAAATTTTATTATGAGCTTCTTGAAGCCAGTTAGGTAAAAAGTCAGAAAAGTTTACTACAGCACATGTTCTCATTATATGATTGGAGTGTAAATTTGATACTCGTATATTGCCTTCCTGAAAGAGCAACTCTACGCCATAATCACTAAAGAGAAACTTAATCCTTTCGCTATTTAGCATGCCTTTCATTTGATCAAGTTGTTTGGAACGCCTTGATGAAAAAGCCGAATTTTCTGTTAAGAAAAATCTATTATTATCTTTAGTTACAGTGATTTTTGAAAACATAAGAGTAATCCCTAAGTAATTGCAAAAATCAAATTGCATCATTATATGGCATGGTGATCAATAAGACTACTTTTTTGTGGTATGCCCTTGACTTTCACTTTTATCGTCAAGTCTGGATTAACTTATTGGAAAGGCAACCACATACTTTGCTTGTTTATAACTCAAGTCGTGTCATCCCCGCGCAGGCGGGGATCCATCCAGCAAATAAAATGATGTACCCTGTTGAGGAATGGATTCCTGCCTGCGCGAGAATGACACAATTTGCGTGATGAACGGACTTCAAGTAACGAGATAAAACTTATGCCGTAGCTGCCGATAATTCTGCAATTAATTTTTCCTTCAATAGTTTTTTCTCTTCTTGATTTAATACTTTTCCCGCTTTGGTTGTTATAAAAAACATATCTTCGACCCGCTCGCCGAAAGTGGCAATTTTAGCGTTGTGCAGACTAATATCCTGGGTTAAAAACACTCGGCTTATACTAGCAAGTAGGCCCGGTCTGTCGGTCATAATTAGAAATAAGCGCGTATGGTGATGTTGATTGTCCTCACTGAAGCTAATTTGTGGTCTTAAGTTAAAATGAGCTTGGGTGCGCGAAAGCCGTCGCCGGGTAATCGTAGGTAGTCCCGTCTTATTCATTAACTGCTGGGTCAATGCCTCTTGAATTGCGGCAATACGATTCTCATCAAAAAAAGCCTGATGTTGTTCATCCAGAATAATGTAGGTGTCTAAATCATAATTATTGTCGCAAGTTAAAATCGTAGCTTCTTGAATCGTTGTGTAATGATTACTAAGAACCGTTGTGGTAATAGTAAAGCGCTCGTCTCGATGGGGCATATAAATAAAAACTTCTGTGCCACCCTGGCTATGGTGCGGCATAATAAGAACAAGCGGGTACTTTTTGCACGTTAAAATCGCTTTGGTGTGCCTGGCGATTACCTCTGCTGGTTCATGCAGAAAATATCTGCTTTTAAAAGTCGCCCATAATGTGCTAATGCTTTCTTGCGAAAAACCCTCCTTGAGCAAAATTTGCATGGCTTGATTTTTTCGCGTATTGGTTACTGTTGCTTCATCAAGAAGATATTTCTCCTGGATGGCTTGCTGTACCCCGCGATACAATTCTTTTAGTAACGAATCTCTCCAGGTGTTCCATAGTTTTTGATTGGTGGCACAAATATCTGCAACGGTGAGTAGATAAAGATAATCGAGATATTCTGCTTGCGGTAATAAATCGCAAAATTGTTGAATCGTTTTGGGGTCATAGATATCTTGGCGCTGAGCGGTCTGTGAAAGAATTAAGTGATTACGAACTAACCAAACCAGTAACGCTCCTTCATATTCATTCAAACCATGGTTTAGTGAAAATTGATAGGCTTCTTTTGCTCCTAGTTCTGAATGATCACCGCCGCGGCCTTTAGCAATATCATGAAAAAGGGCAGCCAAATATAGAATTTCACGTTGTTTAATCGTGGGCATCAACTGTGCAGCCAAAGGAAACTGTTTGGCATATTCTGGTTTAAGAAAATTGGCAAGATTGCGAATAACAAACAATGTATGCTGATCCACAGTATACACATGAAACAAGTCATATTGCATTTGACCTGTGACTGCAGCAAAACAATCTAGATAGTGCCCTAAAACACCATGACGATTCATATGATGCAACGCTTCGTAGGGATCTTCGGTTTTAAAAATATTTATAAAACTGGTCGTAGCTGCTTTTGATTTGCGAAATTTTTCATTTAACAAGTAAAGATGTTCACGAATCAAGCGAATTGTTTTCGCACGTACGCCTTTAATATCTGGACGCTTAGCAATCCACAAAAATAACTCAAGGAGAGTAAGGGGTTTTTCGCTGAATACTCTGGGATGTTTAACTTCAATGTAATCGTTAATGACCTGAAAATTATTATCCAATGAAACAATTTTCTGCTGCTGATCATGAACTATCGCTTCAGCAAACCATTGTAGCAGCATTTCGTTGAGTTCGCGTATGCGTTTGATGATCTTAAAATAGTTCTTCATGAACTGCTCGACGCCTAATGAATGAGCTTCGTCAGTAAAATCAAAAAAATTGGCCAATTTCACCTGATAATCAAAAAGCAATCGTTCTTCTTGTTTGCCCGCCAACATGTGCAAGGCAAAGCGCGTTCGCCAAAGAAAATGCTGACAAAATATAAGTTCTTCATACTCCTTATCAGTGATAAAACCACTGGAAATGACTTCAGGCAATTTATTAATCCCAAAATGGCGTTTGCTGATACTTAACAAAATATGAATATCGCGAAGCCCACCTGGGCCGTTTTTCAGGTTAGGTTCAAGATTGTATGCTGTGCCACCATACTTGGCATACCTTTGCCTTTGTTCGTTGCGTTTGGCAAAAAAATACTCATCGCCTGGCCACATGTGTAATGGATGTATCTTATACAATAACTTTTCCATCAAGCTGCCACGACCAGCAATCAAATGCATATCCAGAAGACTGGAAATGACACTTAAATCTTTGCTAGCGAGAGCCGCGCAGGCGTCTGCCGTGGTAATTTGATGACTAACTTCTAATCCCACATCCCAAGCATCTTGAATAAAGGCTTGCGCGCGCTGTGAGTGTATTTTGGAGATCTGTTCGCTATGCAATAACAATAAGTCAATATCAGAATAAAGCTGCAACTCGCGTCGACCATACCCGCCCAGCGCTAGTAAGCAAAACTTATTTTCGAGATGAAGGTTATTTTTGTGAAACAAAATCAATAAAATTTCATCAATGAAGTTGACTAATTTGCGAGTGATTGTACTAATACTTACTTTTTGGCGAAACTCATCACAAAGTTCGTCCTTGAACTGTTTAATATGCTCTTTTAGGTGGCGATTATCGTTCTTCATCGCGCAAGGTCAGAATTTCTACCCCATCATCGGTGACTAATAGGGTATGTTCCCATTGAGCGGAAAGACTGTGATCTTTAGTGACTACCGTCCAGTTATCTGGCAGGAGTCGAGTATGGTGCTTTCCGACATTAATCATTGGCTCAATGGTAAATGTCATGCCTGGTCTTAAGATTTCTCCCGTATTAGGGATACCATAATGCAAAACTTGTGGATCTTCATGGAAAATTCGCCCGATTCCATGTCCGCAATAATCACGAACAACGGAGCAGCGATTTTTTTCAGCATGACGTTGTATAGCATGACCGATGTCCCCCAAATGAACACCGGGTTTTACCATGTTGATACCAATGAATAAACATTCATGCGCCACGTTGACAACATGTTTGGCTTTAATAGAGGGATTGCCTATAAAAAACATCTTACTGGTGTCACCATGATATCCATCTTTAATTACCGTGACATCAATATTAATGATGTCACCATCCTTTAATACCTTTTTGCCAGGAATTCCATGGCAAACCACATGGTTAATAGAAGTACAAATGGATTTAGGGAAACCGTTGTAATTAAGTGGAGCTGGAATAGCTCTCTGCTCATTAACAATGTAGTTATGACAGATCGTGTTTAATTCATCTGTGGTGATGCCTTCTTTGACATAAGGACCTATCATTTCCAAAACTTCGGCTGCAAGCCTACCTGCTACTCGCATCTTCTCGATTTCTTCAGGAGTTTTAATGGTTACTGCCATGGTTTAATCCGTAAAAACATCAATAGTAGCACATGCTTTCTATTCATCGAATATAATTAGTTAATTCTATTAATTATATAAAGAAAAAATCTGTTGTGTTTATGAGAGATTGCTTGTCCTAAGAACTCTGTGGTTTGACCGGAGAATTTAGGAATTCCAATCTTAGATCCCCCGGTCAAGCCGGGGGATGACGGTAGATAATTTCCTGATTTAACTCAACGGGCTACGCAGGTAGGTTGAAATTTCTAAGACTGAGTACCCTTATTTTGTTCCCATTGTTGTAGCATTTGTTTAAATTGAGATTTTTGTTGATCATTAAGAACATTGTAAATTTGCTGTTTTGCCTTGATCTTGGCTTTTATCATTTGCCCTAAAAGCTCTTTCTTTTGATCGATCAAGCTGTTTAATTTAGACTCATCCATGGTGCCAGATGTGATTAAATCATGAATTTGAGAGCGAATGGATTTCATTTGTTGCATATTGGATTGTTGGCTTTGTCGCAGTTGATCTTTGATGGCTTTAATTTTTGCTTGTTGTGATGAGTCTAGATTCAAGGACTGCATCATCTCCTTCATACGCTCCTTATGGGGACAACCGGAGCCCATCTTGTCTTTCATTTGATCAGATGTGGTTGAAGGAGTGGTTGTTGTTTGATCTGAAGTAGTTGACGTGGTGGCAAAAGCCATCGGTCCCATTATAAAAGATAAAGCAACTGCCGCTAGCGTTATTTTTTTCATTTTACTATCCTTAGTTAAACGTTGTTGTAAGACTTCCAACATCGAGTATAGACCAGATTTCCACTTTTTATGAAACTCAAATGAGCCATGATAAAAACTAGTTTAAAGTCAATAACGTTGCTGATTGTGCTGTGTTGTGGTATAACTACGGCGCTTTTAACGACACACACGTTTCGTCACATGCGGTGGGGTCCCGCTAGATGGGTACCGTATGGGAAACGTGGAGGCTTAACCCTGGAGAATATATGAACGTTAGCATGCGAGAACTTTTGGAAGCGGGCGCCCATTTTGGTCATAGAACCCGTTTCTGGAACCCCAAAATGGCTCCTTACATTTTTGGTTCAAGAAATAAAATCCATATTATTAATCTTGAAAAGACCCTACCCCTATTAAATGATGTGGTTAATTACGTCGGTCGTCTGGCCTCAAATAAGGCAAAGATTTTATTTGTGGGTACTAAGAGGGCAGCTCAGGATAGCATCCGTGAGCATGCAAAGCGCTGTGGCATGCCCTATGTTGACCATCGCTGGTTAGGTGGCATGTTGACCAATTGGAAGACAGTTCGTCAATCTATCTTTCGTTTGAAAGAATTGAAAGAAATGCGTGAAAAAGGTGCATTCGATCTGATGATTAAGAAAGAAGCACTAATGCTCACCAGAGAACTAGAAAAACTAGAGCGCGGTTTAGGTGGTATTGAAGACATGGGTGGCTTGCCTGATGCTCTTTTTGTTATTGATGTTGGTTTTGAACATATCGCAGTTGAAGAAGCTCGTCGATTGAAGATCCCCGTAATTGGCATCGTTGATACAAATAATGATCCGGACAATGTTGATTATGTGATTCCTGGTAATGATGATTCTATGCGTGCTGTAGATATTTATATCCGCTGTGTTGCAGATGCTATCCTTGATGCTAAGCAAGGAAGTACTATAGGTGGTGTATCATCAGACGCCGAATTTGTTGAAGTCCCTGTCAATGATAAAGAAGCAGAAAAAACAGGTGAATAATTCGTTTTCTTAAAGGGGAGGGGGCGCGTTGGCCAGGGTCTAGGTAAGATAGTAGGAATATCAACAGACCCTAGTTAACGTACCCCTTTTTGCTACGTGGAGGATTGAAATAATGTCGATTAGTGCTTCATTAGTGATGCAATTACGCGAACGTACTGGTGCTGGTATGATGGAATGTAAGAAATTTCTGACCATGACCAATGGTGATATTGAGCAAGCAATTATTGAAATGCGCAAAGCAGGACAAGCTAAGGCTGATAAAAAAGCAGATCGAGTTGCTGCTGAAGGGATCATCGTCATCGTTCGCGAAGCTCATGGAAAAACTGGCGTTATGCTTGAAATTAATAGTGAAACAGACTTTGTTGCTCGTGATGAAAACTTTACTCATTTCGCACAAAAAGTTGGCGAGACAGCATTGGCTTCTGGTGTGACTGATATTAAAGCGTTGGCAGACCAAACATTGGCTGGCAGTAATATCACTGTTGAACAAGCAAGACAGGAATTAATTTCCAAGATCGGTGAAAATATCAAATTGCGTCGTCTGGAAAGAATGTCTTCTGATGGTGTGATAGGTCACTATCTACACGGTACACGTATTGGTGTTATGGTGGCAATGAAAAACGGTGACGAAACGCTTGCTAAAGATATTGCTATGCATGTTGCAGCCAGCCGTCCTATGGTTGTCAACCGCGATCAAGTATCTTCCGAAGCCATTGAAAATGAACGTGAAATCTTTACGGCGCAAGCGCGTGAAAGCGGTAAGCCACAAGACATTATCGATAAGATGATTGAAGGCCGCATTAATAAATTTGTAGATGAAGTTAGTTTGCTTGGACAGCCTTATGTGAAAGATCCAAACAAAAAAGTCAGTCAGTTATTAAAGGAAAAAAATGCTGAGGTGGTTTCATTTGTCCGCTTTGAGGTGGGTGAAGGTATTGAGAAAAAGGAAGATAATTTTGTTGAAGAAGTAATGGCGCAGGTCCGTGATTAATGATGAGTGAGAATCAACCACAATTAAAATACAAACGCATCCTGTTGAAATACAGTGGCGAAGCCTTGATGGGTAAAGTGCAGTTTGGCATTGACCCTTCAATTCTTGATCGTATGGCCAAAGAGGTCGCTGAGCTTATTAGCATGGGAGTGGAAGTTGGTATTGTCATCGGTGGTGGCAATTTGTTTCGTGGCAAGGCGTTATCGGAAGCAGGTCTTGGTCGCGTCACCGGCGATCATATGGGGATGCTTGCAACGGTAATGAATGCTCTTGCTCTGCGTGATGCTCTGGAGCGCATTGATTTGCCAGCACGTATTATGTCTGCTATTCCCATACTTGGAATTGTGGATCCTTATCATCGACGCAAGGCAATTACTCACTTGCGAAATGGGCATGTGGTGATCTTCGCTGCAGGTACTGGCAATCCCTTTTTTACTACCGACTCAGCGGCTTGTTTGCGCGCGATCGAAGTAGGCGCAGATGTTGTTTTGAAGGCCACCAAAGTAGATGGAATTTACTCAGCAGACCCTATAAAGAATCCTCAGGCCATTCGTTATGATTATTTGACATATAAGCAAGTATTACGTGAAGGGTTGGAAGTAATGGATTTAACAGCCATTTGTTTATGCCAGGATCACGGTATGCCTTTGCAGGTATTTGATATGGCAATTCCAAATGCGTTAAAGAAAATCGTTCTCGGTGAAAGGGTTGGAACCATAGTAGGAGCAAACCATGATCAATGATATTAAGCAGGATGCTGAAAAGCGGATGAAAAAATCGATTGATACTTTGCGCAATGAGCTAACAAAAATTCGTACGGGTAGGGCTAATGTCAGTTTGTTGGATCATGTCCATGTTGATTACTACGGAAACCCGACACCTTTGAATCAGGTGGCCAATGTAATCGTCAGTGATTCTCGCACGTTGCTGGTAACACCTTGGGAAAAATCAATGGTGGCGGCAGTTGAGAAAGCCATCTTAACGTCTGATTTAGGGTTAAATCCTGCCACCGCTGGTAATGCTATCCGCGTCCCAATGCCTCCTTTAACCGAAGAGCGGCGTAAAGAGATGATCAGGGTTGTACGCAATGAAGGTGAGCAAGGACGAGTAGCGATTCGTAATGTTCGCCGTGATGCTAACAATCACTTGAAAGAATTAGTTAAATCTAAGGAGATCTCGGAAGATGACGAGCGTCGTGCCATGGAGGTTGTCCAAAAATTAACAGATAAATACATCGCTGAAGTAGATGCGATGTTACATGAGAAAGAAAAAGATCTCATGGAAATTTGATTGCGGTTCCTATTCCCTCTCCACCGCGCGTAGCGTGATGGAGAGGAGTGAGTCACCTCACCTCACCCACACATCCCCATTTGCTATCCCAAAAAACTTGCTTAAGTTTTTTATGATCGTTTAGTTTATCCACTAGATTGGCTACAGATTCATTTTTCGATGCAAAAACAATAATGTTAGCTGATTTTCGCACCGGTACAGCCAATGTAGCGTTTACGAAACTCTTTCTGATTAATTGGAATAATTCCCATTGTTCATTGCGGTTTGCCAAGTTAACGGCGAGTATGCCTTCGGGTGACAAGATCCTTTTGCAATTGTCAAAAAAACACTCGGTATTACAATGTTCCGGGAAGCTATCCCCACTAAACAGATCCACTAATACATGCTCAAACTGTCTGTCAGATTGTTCCACAAAGAGGTTGGCATCCTGGTGAATGATTTCGATGTGCGATAAACGATCCAGCATGAAAAAACGCTTGGCGATGTTAATGACATCGATATCATGTTCAACAATGGTAAGCTTAAGGTTATTTTTATATGGGGACAATGCGTGAGCGGCGCCACCCCCACCTAACCCTAACATACAACAGGTTGAAGGTTTGATGCGTACGAAGACAGTGAGGGGTTTAATATAATAAAGTCCAGGCCAATGAGGATAATATCTATTTATGAGCGTTTGCAATGCACTGCTGTTAAATTTTAACCAGCGAAATAAAAAATTCTGGTAAACCTGAGCTCCACAAGGGGATTGATAAATGCATCTCCCACAGAATGTTTTCCACATAATTAGTTGTTTATCTCACGCTGGAAAGGGTAAATAGACCCGAGTTTTAGGATATTGCTCAGTTCATCCAGAGCGGTAAAACACTCATCAATAAACAAGGGATCGCCTAATTCAGTGGCGTGTAGTTGCGAGCGATAGTGACGATTGATCCAAGCTTCGAGCGTGGCTAATAATTCTTCATTGATTAGAATCCCTTGATGCATTGCTGCGAGTTCTTTTTCCCCCAAAGGCACTCGCAAACGTAGACAGGCAGGGCCACCACCATTGCGCATACTTTGTTTAAGATCGAGGTAATGGACCTTTACAATAGGATTTGAACCATCAGCGATTAAAAGGTTAATTAACTCTTGTGCACGCTGACTTTGCTCGCATTCCTTAGGTGCAATTAACACCATCTGCTTTTTTTCATCTGTCCCAGGTAAGCTAAGTAGCTGAGAGTTAAAAAAATAAGTGCTCACTGCTTCTGCAACCGTTAATTGTTCAGCTTTAATTTCGATGATGTTGACTGAAAAATTCGCTTTAGCTTCAATTTCCTGCAAAACCTTTGCTTGTTCTAGCCAGGCCTCTTCATGAACCAATAAAACAGATTCATTTGCGACTCCAATCACATCATTGTGGAAAACGCCTTGATCAATGGTTTGCGGCTTTTGACAAGCAAAGATGATTTTCTGTGGATTTAACAAATGTGCTCGTGCAACAGCTTCAGACGCTTCAAGTGTTTGTCTTGCGGGATATTTAACAGGACCAGACTGACGAACGGTACTAAGCCCTCGCTTACCGTAAACAAATAAGCAAATAGCTGAGCTTCCATGGTGTTGACACAGCCTGTTGTGATTAGCAGCTCCCTCGTCACCGGTCATCGTACTTTTGGGCAGTACGGGGTGATGTTGGAAATAACGAGGATCCGCAAAAATACGTTGTAATAAATGGCTGGAGAAAGCTGCTTCTTGATGCCGATGTAAATTACTAATCAAATTGGCCGCAGTGAAATGCACACGTCCATCCTCAGTATCTAGGCTTGAGGACACGGTGGCAGCATTTGCTGCCCACATGCTTGAGGCTGAATAGCAGGCGCTAAGAAGTTCTGGAGCATCGTACAGTGCTTTTGTAACTTGCTGAGCAGGAGGGCCGGTGAAACCCAATTGATAAAGCAAATGCAAATTTGGCCGTTGGTGAGGTGGGAGAAGTGCCTGTTTTAAGCCCATTTCATAGAGTAAACGCATTTTAGCGAGGCCCTGCAAAGCGGCGGCTTTGGGATTGGAGAAACTCAAAGCGTTATTGATTGATGCAAGATTACCCGCTGCTAATCCAGCATAATGATGAGTAGGGCCTACAAGACCATCTAAATTGAGCTCAAAGGCTTGCATAATTATTCCAATTGAATACCAGGTAATAATTCATAGGGTATAGCTAAACTGTCCTGCTCTAAACTGGCAATTGGATAGGCGCAGTAATCCGCGGCAAAGTAGGCGCTTGGACGATGATTACCACTGCAACCGACCCCACCAAATGGAAGACTGCTTATAGCACCTGTTGTGGGTCTGTTCCAATTAATAAGTCCGGCTCGTACGGTGTTATAAAATTGTTCATATTTTTTCTCATCATCGCTTAGTAGTCCGGCTGCTAAGCCATAACGAGTGTGATTAGCTTTCGCTAGCGCTTCATCAAAATTGTCAAATCGATAGATTTGAGTCAGTGGGGCAAAAATTTCTTCATCAGGTGGGTTATCAACGTTGGTCATATCAACCACCCCTGGCGAAAGGAATCCAGTGTTTTCCTCCAATAAAGACATTTCTAGGAGAGATTGTCCACCCATTTGAGTCAATTTTTTTTGCGCCCCTAAATGCTTGAGGGCATGGTCATGGCTGATGACTGGTCCCATGAAGGGTTCTGGTTTTTGAGTGAAGGCGCCAACGTTAATGTTTTTACAAGCTTGAATAAATTGTGATAAAAATTCATCTCCCGCTGCGTTATTGCCAACAAACACTCGGCGCGCACAAGTGCAACGCTGCCCCGAAGTCATCATCGTGGATAAAAGCGTATGATAAACCGCTGCCTTCGTGTTTTTAACATTGTCGACAATGAGGGGGTTATTGCCTCCCATCTCAAGGGCTAAGATAACATCTGGTCTGCCAGCAAAATATTGGTGAATCGTTTTCCCCGCATGATAACTACCCGTGAAATAAAGCCCCTGAATATCAGAGTCTAAAAGCGCTTGCCCAGAGCGGACACCTCCCTGTATACAGTTAATGACCCCTTGGGGTAATCCGCTTTCATGCCAACATTGGATGATAAATTGCGCCACCGCTGGTGCTAATTCACTGGGTTTATAAATAACTGTGTTGCCAGCCAGAAGAGCGGGAACAATGTGGCCATTGCTCAAATGAGCCGGAAAATTAAATGCGCCAAGAACGGCTACAACCCCGTGCGGTTTATAGCGAAGATGCGCATTAGCATCAGCGGTTTTGGAGTGTGTTTCATTGGTGCGTTCCTGATAGGCTTGAATGGATAAATTGACTTTAGCAATGACTGAATTCACTTCTGTTTTAGCTTCCCATAAAGGTTTTCCGGTTTCTAATGCGATTAGATAAGCCAATTCTTGTTGTTTAGTCGTTACTTCCTTAGCAAAATTTTGTAGATAATGAACTCGTTTTGAGAACTCCAAAGAAGACCAGTAGGGGAGAGCAAGATGGGCTGCCTCACAAGCAGTAAACGCTTCTTCGTCTGTTGCTTGTGCACCTTGCCAAATAATGCTGCCATCGGCAGGGTTTATGGATTGCAAAGGCTTGCCTTCACCTTGCATCCAGCGTCCTCCGATGTAATGAATTGCTAAATTATTTTGTGGATTTGCTATCATGCTTTGGCTCGCTAAAAATAGTTGGTTCCTCGATTTGTGCAGGAGCTAAACGTAAACAATCTCCGCGTTTAACTTGTAATAGCTCAGCGGTTTTTTTACTGATGATGCAAGACGCGTGTTGTTCGTTTAAGATGGCTTGACTAATTGTTGCCCTGAAGTCAAGCTTAGTATTTGCTAACAATAATCGCTTAGCGCTAACCTCATCACTGAGATTTTTTACCGTTAAAACGCGACTCGCAACAATAGTACGAATTTGATTACAAGGCGCTTCAATGGTAGGTCCTGCATCAAAGATGTCGACATAGGAATTATAGCGAAAGCCTTCCCGTAGAAGGATGTTCATCGCAGGAACAGTAGATTGATGAGGCTTACCAATAACGGCTTGAGCTTCCGGAGAAAGCAATTTAACGTAAATGGAATTGCGTGGCATCAAATCAGCAATGAATTGCTTGTTCGTGGAGGCTGTTAACTGATCGGCTTCACTAAAAGGCATATGAAAAAAATGCCTCCCTACATTATCCCAGAAGGGCGAATGCCCCCATTCATCAGAGATACCGCGCATCTCTGCAATAATAATGGGCGCAAAGCGATTGGGGTAATGGGCTATGAATAAAAAACGGGCCCGTGAAAGTAATAAACCATTGCTATTATGTCGGTAAGCAGGTTCTAAAAAAAGAGTACAGATTTCGCTTCGACCTTGGTTGTCATTCACTAAGTTTAACACTTCATAATCGCTACGAATATTTAATGAGTGGCATATACGCGTGCGTTTGGAGAGTTTATAAGAATAAAAAGGCAAATCGTGTCCTATCGCAGACTCAATCCCTGAGATCCCAACAACTTCCCCTGTAGAAGGATCCTCCAGCACAAACATGTAATATTCACTGACAGGATGGTTGACGACTTTTTTAAAAGAGTCACAGGCCCACTTAAGCCGCTTCTGAAGAAGCTTTTTGTCTTTAGGAAGCGTTGTCATCCCAATTCCAGAATGCTCAGCCAGTTGAAAAATGGCATCAAGGTCAGATTCGCGAACAGTGCGAAATAGCATCATTTCTGTAATTCCTCAAGCCCGCCTTGAGCTAAATCAAACAGTAATAAAGCGCTAAGCGCTGTGCGCTCAACGAGACTGTTAAGCAAAATAAATTCCTCACTACTATGCACTCTCCCGCCGCGAACGCCTAACGTGTCGATGACAGCCAATCCATGTTGGGCGAGATTGTTACCATCGCAGCAACCACCGGTATTTCGCCAATCAAGATTTAAACCAAGTTGACGCCCGATCGCTTGTATTCGAGAAAATAAACGCTCCGTAGCGGGACAAATTTTTTTCACTGGACGATGAAAAGAGCCATGAAGGCTTAGTGAATAGCCAGGACGCTCCAATTTATGGATAATGTTATGAATTTGATCTCTTACCCAAAATTCATCCTCCGTTTGGCTAATACGGACATCCATTTTGGCCACCGCTTTATCTGGAACCACATTCAATGCAGTCCCCCCAGCGATTTTACCTACGTTGATGGTTACCCCCTCTTTTAGTCCATTAAGTGCATGGATAGCCGTTATCGCTTCTGCCAAATAGCAAATCGCATTACGTCCCTCATAAAAGGAGCGGCCTGCATGAGCCGTTTTGCCGGTGGCCACTAATGTCAGTTTGGCGCTACCACTACGATTTTTAGCAAAAGCTCCTTCGGCATCAGCGGCTGGTTCATAAACCAAGGCGGCTTGATAATCACGAGCAATTTCATCATATAAGGCACTGGATACGAGAGAACCAGTTTCTTCATCAGCATTAATAACGACATCCCAACCTAATGTCGAAGCAAGGGGTGATTCCTCAAATACACTAAGCGCATGTAAGATGACAATTAATCCTCCTTTCATATCAGTGACACCGGGGCCATTTATAGTATTTTCATTAACATACATGAGCTTTTGAAAGGGATGATTTGCTCCATATACAGTATCCATGTGACCAGCTAAAAGAACACGACGCTTAAGTTCGGGACGTTTACGAATAAAAAGAGCATCTCCACATTGTTGAATGGACGCTTCGCCTACCATATTCATGGTAGTGATGGCTGGAAATTGTCGGGTATGTATTTGATCTGCAAGGGGGGTAAAGGCTGTTTTTAAGGTTTTAAGCATAATAGCCAAACCTTGTAAATTTTCTGTTCCGGAATTAATTTCACAAAATCGATGTAATTGCTCTACCATGCTTGGCTTGCGGGCATCAAGGTAGGGTAACAAATCCTTTCTAACTTGGTCCATTTTGAAACTCGACGTACAAAGCTTATGACATTAACGTAAAAATTACACCTTCGCAACCTGCCAGTTACTTTAACGATAAATGAAAATCTTTGGGGTTATCCGTTGGTGCATATCCTTTACGATAAGAAAATGATTCACAGATATGTGACAGAATAATCCATGGCTTATCATCCGCTTTCTTAATTAGAATCCACGTGTGAGTAAGATCAGCTATGAGTTGTTGACTATAAGCTGCTGGAGATTGCCATGTTCGAGCATACCAGACACCTTGCGTTTCAATGGAAATTTTGTTGAATTCCAGGTGGCTTTTCTGACGTAGGCAATCAAATTTTTGATCAAAAAATATCAATTTACCTAGTTGATGATCAGCAAGACCAGCAATCCCCTTAAAAACGATATCACTACCGCGCAAACGAATCTCAAAATTCTCTGTATCGATAATGTTGACGAAAGCTGATATCGGCGCCCGGGAAGCATTTAAGTGATTAAAATGCTCTATAATTTTAAACGCTTCATCTTCCTGATTTATCATCTTAATCCTCACAAAATCTTAAAAAACTTACCAGAGACTAGCTTACGTAGCCGGGTGAAGGTCCGTAGACCGAAACCCGGGTTTCACTTCGTTTCACCCAGCTACGCAAGTTAATTCACTCCAATTAAGCGATGGGCTAATGAACTATTGGACTTTTATGGCTTGGGCATCGGGGTTTTCAAAAAGGCTTCTTTCTTCTTCGATGGGATTTTCATCTTTAAGATGCTGAAGCTCGTCTTTCACCTGCTTCATATTTCCTACTATTTGCGCTCGATGTTCGGCATCTTGGCCAGCTTTTAATGTTGCCAAGCCAGAGTGAAGCAAGTTTTTTACATGCCCGATTGTGGCGGCAAAAAGAACAGCCCCTGCGAGAGTCTTCATGAGTCCTGCAACGATATGCAAGGAAGGGTACTTGATACGAAGCTTATCTGCAAGTTCACTATACATTTTAGCTTTGTTTACATCACCAAGAGCAACAGCTGGTGTGAGAGCTACTGCTCCTAATAACGCTCGTTTCCCGCTTACTCCAAGATTTTTTTGCTGTTCTATTTGATTTAATATCTCTAAACCTTTTAGGATGTTAGGATTATGAGGATCCTTCTTCTGTGCTGCCTCCAATACATCTCTACTTTGTTTTATTTTTCGATCCAATAAATCGGCTACACGAGCATGTGGACAATTAAGATCTCGCCACTCAATCAACCAAGACCTTTTCTCATCCTCTATAAGCGTGTCATAATTAGCATTGACATAAGCATCAACGGCATTCCAGATGACTTTCAAATGATGGTTTATGCCACGTCCTTTTACCATAGTAGGAGCTGCATGTAATGTACGTTCGAATTCTTCTCTTGATAGTGGATGCTTGGTTTTAAAGGATTTCATTAGATTGTAAAAAGCTGAGGAAACACCCCCCCGATCAATAGCATCTTTACAGGAAAAGTTCATGCTCTCAGGTTTTAGTGTTTGAATAATGTGGTTTGTTAATTCAAATTTAATGAAGTGGAACCAAACGGCCTGCCGTTCAGCACTAGTTAATGTGTTTTTACCATCAAGACCTAGTTTCTTAAAACTTTTATTCAATAACTTTGTGAGCTTCTCTTTCTGCGCTTCAGCCGTGTAATCTCCTGATTCATTTTTAAATAGAAGCGCGCGGACTCTAGGACTAATATGAAAATCTTTGATTTTACTTTTCGGTGCAGGATCTGTGCTTTCGCTGGCAATGTTAAGGAATTCATTAAAAACGTCCTCGCGATCATGTTTGTCGTTGATCTTTTGATAATCATGTTTATCCATTAAACCTTTATCAGCTGGTAAAGTAATGACAGCGATATTTTTATGAGTGTCTCCTAATCTATGTAGGGCTTCAGTTAGGTTACGTTCCTTCTTCCCCGGGATATCCAATAAATCATCTCTGTCAAAGCCAAGAACATTAAAGTAAATGTGTGATATTTTTTCTTTGTCCTCTGCTCGTTCTTCTTTGACTTTCAGAAATCGTTCAAACAATGGACTGTGGCGTGGATCACCGTTATGGCGTTGTCCTTGGGTTCCAAAGCGATATTCTTTGGGGTATACGTTCTTTTTATCCTCCTTGGTGTGTTCAAGCTTGGTGTATTCAAAATGACGTACCGTAGCTATGCTTGTATCGTGCTGTGGTTTAAAATTACCAGACAGTGTTGATACGGTGGCACCATATAGACTTCCAGCTTCGGCGGGGGATTGAGCATTCTTATTTATTTTATCCCCTTCATCTTTTACCCACTCTGTAATCCCCTGTTCTATTTCTTGGCTTGCGGGGGTATGTTCCAAAGGAATATGTTGAATGACTTTAAAGGTTTCTTCGAGATTTGAATTGTCATTGTCATAAATGGAAAAAATAAAATCATCCAGGGCTGTTATTTTTTCATGTATTGTTTCGGGAGTGATAATCTTTTTATATTGGCGCATAAATGATGCACCTGCAATTTCTTCCATGCCTTTCTCATGTAGTTTTAATTGCTCCCATCTTGCATGATTAAGACTATCATCCTTGAGTTGGGCTTTTAATCTTTCTCTGCGATCATCATAGATTTTTTTAATATTGCCTTCTACTTCAGTAAAAAATTGTTTATAAACATCGGCATAGGGAAAACGCTCATTGTATTCAGAATGGCTTTGTACAGCCTCAAGGCGTTGTTTTAAGCTATCTGAAAATTCTTCCATGACATAAGGAGTCAGTGATAGCTTTTTTAAGTATCGGTAACAATTTCGATTGTGTAGACTATCGCTAGTCATTCTCATTACATCAGTAGTACGGCTAGACATTTCGATCGCTTCCTGTTTGTTTACCTATCTACTTATTTTAGTATTTAATTATTAACAAATTATGATATAAGCCTTAATTTGCGCTAAAAATAAGGGTTGATAAACTCAATGGAAACATCAGTATATCCACTGCTTAGAAATACACATCCTCAATGGCAGGCAATTCTGAGTATAGCTTTGGAGCAGGTTGATCAGGATTATCTTCTTAGATTACAAGAGGACCAAGATTGGTTGCCTGGTCTTAAAAACTTATTTGCAGCATTTAGTCTTCCTTTGAGTAAGACGAAGTATATTCTGCTGGGAGAGTCTCCCTATCCCCGACCCGAGTCTGCAAATGGTTATGCATTTTGGGATAATGCTGTGCATTCGTTATGGAGTGCAAATGGATTAAGCAAAGAAGTGAACCGCGCCACTTCGTTAAGAAATTGGATGAAAATGCTTCTCGTCGCACGTGGTGATCTTAAAGATGATTTATCCCAGGAGGCAATTGCAAGGTTGGATAAAGCCCATTTTTGTAAAACAGCAAACGATTTTTTTACCTCTTTAATGAAAAAAGGATTTCTGTTGTTGAATGCTTCCCTAGTTTATAGTGAGGGTGAAGTGCGTTTCCATGCTCGTCAATGGAAACCTTTTATGAATAGTTTGTTAAATCAACTTGCTGCGTATAACCCTTCTTTACAGCTCATTATATTTGGCAATATTGCTAAAGAAATACCACAAACGAAACTTTTTCCTTGCTTAATTGCAGAGCATCCTTACAATTTAGGTTTTATACATAACCCCCAGGTCTTGGAATTTTTTAGACCGTTGGACTTGCTAATTTGCCATGAATAGTAAATCTACCATTGATCCGGAAGAGATTGCCAAATTTTCCCAGCATGCTGACGATTGGTGGGATAGAGAAGGGCCATTGAAAACCTTGCACGATATCAACCCTGTGCGTCTTGAGTTCATAACAAACATTTGCCCTTTAAAAAATATGAGGGTTTTAGATGTGGGTTGTGGGGGAGGAATTTTAACGGAAGCCATGGCCAAATTAGGTGCACAAGTGGTTGGTCTGGATGTGACAGAAACTGCATTGAAGGCTGCTAAGGCACATGCGTTAAAGAATAAATTATCAATCGATTATGTTTGTTGCCCTATTGAGGAGTATGAAGGCGAAAAATTCGATCTCATCACGTGCATGGAAATGCTAGAGCATGTACCTGAGCCGCAAGTCGTTATTAACCATTGTGCACGTTTATTAAAATCAAATGCATATCTTTTCCTGTCAACGATTAATCGAACATTCAAAGCTTATGCAACGGTCATTTTAGCTGCGGAGTATTTACTTGGCCTACTACCCAGACAAACCCATGATTTTGAAAAGTTCATTAAGCCAAGTGAATTGGCTACGATGATACGAGCAGCGGGCTTGGAGTTTTCAAGCATTGCCGGTGTGAGCTACAATCCCTGGACTCGGGAAGCAAAGCTACAAAACTCAGTGGCAGTGAACTATTTGATCTCTTGCTTTAAAGCCTGAGCCTTTTTATCCCCATATCGTTGCTGATAACGTTGATGGGCATATTTTGCTTGCTCCTCAGTAACGACATCAACCTCATTACCATACAGATCAACTCGCGCTGCATTCGGTTTTTGGCAGTTTAAATAGGCTGGCGATGAACTGTAATAGCTTAGGGCCTCCCGCAAGGCTTTTTTGCTGAAGGGTGGTGTGTCCAGGCGCTCATAGAAGTCAATGATTTCATCAAATATACCTATCTGTAATGGTTTGACTTGGTTCCCTTTTTTAAAGAACGCGCCTGGGAAATGCTCGATTAACCAATCAATAATTTGCAATTTGTCTTTCTTAGCGCTTTCGTGCTGTTGATTCATCGTTTTTTTCTCTGCTGAAGGCAATTGAACCTCAACTAAACTATCATAAATTAGTGGTTTGGCAAGTTGGTTTTGCTATTTTGTCTCGTGTCTCTTGGGATACTGGCTTGCTGTAGACCAAGAAATTTCTCAATCTATGGTAAGAAATAAGCATTATTAAGACGCAAACAAATCCTATTTTAAGTTTAACTCATTGAATACTAAGTATTAATTTAAAAAAGATGAAAATAATGCTTTGACGCATTTAAAATAAACAGCCTTGCACACTAAGATACCAATTGCTAAATTTTAGGTATGACTTCAACGGACTGAAGTCTCACAAAGGGAATTGTAATCATAAGGAAATGATGGTCAGGGATGAATATCGGGGTTAGGATGATCTCGATTGGAGACTGCGAAGCCAGGGCGTGTCCCTGGCTTTCTCTTTTTATACGGTAGCGTAACCGGAATGGGAAAGATAATAACTATCCGGATAGTAGGCAAAAACGACTGAGCCATCTTTAATCGTATTAATGACAGGCTTTGCCAATGTCTTAGCGATAGATGGGCAACCCCAGCTTCTGCCTGCTCGACCAGCTTTTTTGATAAAATCGGGCTCTACATACCAGGCGCCATGAATAACCACGCGGCGACTATAGGCGTTGTCGTTGAAGCCACGCTCTAAACCTTGTAGGTTTAAGGAGTACCCTTTGGAGCCTATATAAGTGTTGCGTGTAATGTATGTACCCAGGCTACTCTCTTTGCTAGAGGGTTTGTTGGAAAAATGACGGGGTACATCAAGACCAGAATTACGGCCATGAGCTACATAGGTGTTGTATAAGAGACGCTCTTTGCGAACATCAAAAACCCACATGCGTTGTTTGTTAGAGGGTAAGGAATAATCTATGACGGTAAGTACGGGTTTCTTGACCGCACCTTTAGCTGCAGCTTTTTGATAGGCTGTGAGCGCTAGCTTCAGAACTTTTTTATTAAGTTGAGGAGCTTTCCGACTTAAGTGTTGCACCTCTTGATTAATATCAAATCCAGCTTTGGCTGGCAGAGGGGCAGCGTGAGTCATGTTCGTGGAAAAAAAAGCTGCTGAAAGTAAATTTAATATTGTATTCATAACACTCCTTTTTTCTTTGTTAAATCGCATGAAATAAGGTCTAACAAAGTTGGTGATTATATTTACAACTGACACAAATGTAAAATCATGGAGGGCATTTATAAGGCATTTGGTTGAATTATTATTCAAATCAGCGACTTAGAGGAGCTCGGGGTTTTTCTATCTGTACAAATATAATTCAATAAGATAATAAATTATGCAAATAAAGACAAAATTTGCTCACTAAGTAGTATAAAATTAGATCAAATTTGTCAAAATTAGATCTAATTTTAGGGTTCGAACCAGGGTTTATTAGATTAAAATATAGTTAGTTTATACATTTTATGTACATAAATTTACGATGATAGATTTCAATTCTCTGCATTCTGCATTATCATCGCGAGATATTTTTTAGTCTCATCACATTGGAGAAAAACATGCTTGAGCGGTATTCCCTACAACTTCCGCAAGGTTCTCGTGCCCTTATTAATAAAGCATATCGAATGGACGAATTAACTCTAATGACGGAGCTTATTGAAAAGGCGGCGTTGGATAGTCGACAGGTCAGTGCAATTCGCAACCAAGCGACGGCTTTGGTAGAGCAAGTGCGCACCGAGAGAAAAAAAAGTACAGGAATTGATTCTTTTCTTACTCAATATTCCCTCTCCAGCGATGAAGGAATAGCTTTGATGTGTTTGGCAGAAGCTTTATTACGCGTCCCAGACAATGCAACGATTGATAGTTTGATAAAAGATAAATTAGCGGGTGCTGATTGGAAATCACACCGTGGTCAAAGCGAATCCTTTTTCGTAAATGCTACCACATGGGCATTAATGTTAACGGGGAAAGTTCTAACGCCTGAACGGGCTGATACCGTCTTAAGCAAGGCATTATTTAAATTAATCAATCGTAGTGGCGAAAGTGTAGTACGAAAAGCGGTAGATGCTGCAATGCGTATTATGAGCAAACAATTTGTGACAGGTCGCACTATTCAGGAAGCCTTATCTCGAGCTAAGAAAAAAGAAACTATAGGCTATCGTTACTCTTATGACATGCTCGGAGAGGCAGCACTCACCGCTACGGATGCAGAGCGTTATTTTGTCGCATATAAGGAAGCGATTGAGGCCATAGGCGCGAGTGTTGATCAAAGTATGAATATTTATCAACGACCAGGGATCTCAATCAAATTGTCAGCCTTGCATCCTCGCTATCAAGAGTCTCACCGAGGGAGGGTGATGGAAGAGTTACCACCGAAGCTGCTAGAGCTGGCGCAACTTGCCAAGACATTTGATATCGCCATGACGGTGGATGCTGAAGAATCAGAGCGATTAGAGCTTTCTTTGGATGTTATCGAACGAGTATTTAACGATGATAGCTTACATGGTTGGCATGGTTTCGGTATGGCCGTGCAGTCTTATCAAAAAAGAGCGTTTTATCTACTAGACTGGATAGCTGATTTAGCAAGAAGTAAGCAGCGTCGGATGATGGTGCGTTTGATCAAGGGAGCCTATTGGGATAGTGAAATTAAGAAAACACAAATGCTAGGTTTATCTGAATACCCTGTCTTTACTCGTAAAGTGTTTACTGACGTGTCCTTTCAGGCTTGTGCGAAGAAATTATTAACCATGACGGATGTAATCTACCCGCAGTTCGCAACGCATAATGCCTATTCGGTAGCCACTATTTTAAATTTAGTTGGTGACTATAGGGATTTTGAATTTCAATGTTTGCATGGTATGGGCAAAGAACTTTATGAACAGATCGTTCCTGCAAATCGCCTTGGCATCCCTTGCCGCATCTATGCACCGGTTGGTAGTCATGAAGATTTATTGCCTTATTTAGTGCGTCGACTTCTTGAGAACGGGGCGAACTCCTCATTTGTAAATCGGATTGTTGATGAAAAGGCACCCATTAGCTCTTTGGTTGAAGATCCAGTGAGTAAAGCAAATCATTTCCTCGGCAAAATCAATCAAAATATCCCACTCCCGGCATCCATCTTTTTACCAGAAAGGAAAAATTCCAGTGGTTTTGATTTCACCAATAGGGAGGCTGTCAAGAACTTACAACAACATTACATGGAAACGGATCTTTCTCGTTGGTATGCCAAACCGTTGTTAGCGGGTAGAGAAAGTGGTGAGGTTCATAGAAGTGTGACCTCTCCTCAAGATGTTGATCGTCCTATTGGACGTGTGAGTAATGCTACTGACGATGATATTGATTGGGCTTTATCACAAGCAGAGCGAGCATTTTCTTCCTGGAGTCAAACGCGAGTTGCTGAACGGACAGCTTGTATTGAACGTTTTGCTCAGTTGTTAGAAGAGAATAGGGCAGAGTTATTAGCTATGGCCTGTTTTGAAGCTGGAAAAACGTGGAATGATGGTATTGCTGAAGTTCGTGAAGCAGTAGATTTTTGTCGTTATTATTCTATGCTGGCTGAGAAGCAAATGGCAAAACCCATTCGGCTTCATGGCTATACCGGTGAATTAAATGAATTGAGCTTGCATCCTCGAGGAATAATTGCATGCATTAGTCCCTGGAATTTCCCTTTAGCTATTTTTACTGGACAGATTGTTGCCGCTTTGGTAACAGGCAATTGTGTCGTTGCCAAGCCAGCAGAGCAAACACCAATCATTGCTACCTTTGCAGTGCAACTGATGCATAAAGCAGGTATCCCAAAGGATGTTGTACAACTCTTACCTGGTGCGGGGGAAGTTGTGGGAGCAGGTTTAGTGGCGGATCTGCGTGTTAAAGGGGTGATTTTTACAGGTTCCACGCAAACAGCGGCTATGATTAATCAAACTTTAGCAACCCGCGGTGGTGAGATTATTCCCCTTATCGCAGAAACAGGTGGTCAAAATGCTATGATTGTTGACTCCTCAGCATTATTAGAGCAGGTTACTGTCGATGCGCTTACCTCAGCCTTTGGTAGCGCTGGGCAACGCTGTTCCGCTTTGCGTGTGCTCTTTATTCAGGAGGACGTTTATCCCCGAATGATTGAGTTATTAAAAGGTGCTATGGCTGAACTGAGCGTTGGCGATCCTCAATGGTTGTCAACGGATGTTGGTCCTGTTATTGATGCGGATGCCTTGGCTAGCCTAAAAGCCCATGTAGATTCTATGAAAGAAACACATGAGCTTATTTACCAATGTGAATTATCGAATGAGTGCAACTCTGGCCATTATATGCCTCCTACGGCTATTGCGATTAATGACATGTCAGCCCTGAAAAAAGAGGTCTTTGGCCCGGTATTACATGTGATTCGTTACAAGCGTAAGGCCCTGGATGAGGTGATTCAACAAATTAACAGTACGGGCTATGGTTTAACTTTGGGAATACATAGTCGTATTAACCAAACGGTTGAGTATATACGCCAACGTGTTCATGCAGGAAACTGCTATGTAAACCGAAACATGATCGGAGCTGTTGTTGGCTTGCAACCTTTTGGTGGTGAGGGGCTATCGGGAACGGGACCTAAGGCCGGTGGTCCTCACTATTTATTGCGTTTATGTCATGAGCGTACGTTTACTGTGGACACTACGGCGGCTGGTGGGAATGCAAGTTTGATGTCGATTCCTGAGGGGTATTAGACATTTCGCTTCCTTCTAATCGTTTCCAAAGAGAGCTCCTCATCTCAGGGTAGGTGCTCTCCTTTCGTGCCACCCCTCGTTCAAGATCGTTAATCGAGCTTTAATCCACATAATGGTCTGGATGGGTTTTATCAAAAACTTCTTCATGTTTTTTTGCATAACGCCAAGGCAAGACAACAAATAAAAATAAACCCCCGATAAGAAAAATTTCAAAGAAATAGACATTGCTAATTGGTATTTGTGTTGGAGGAACAAAGCCAATCAGCATTGCAAGCAGACAGCATAAAATTCCAACCCCAGCAACTAACCACATTACTAAATTACCTCCGGGGATTTTGTAAGCACGAGGCTGATCGGGCTTACTGTAGCGTAATTTAATTGCCGCAGAAAACATAAATACATAAACCAATAGAGCCATTTGTGCGCTTAAATCACTTAAAATCCAATAAGCGGCATTGATCGTGTCAAACAGGATAAATACTGAACTTAATAAAGAAAAAATAATGGCTTGGGTGATTAGAATAGCGACAGGAGCTCCATAGCGGTTAACTTTGGAAAACACCTCTGGAAGAGAGCCATCCCGAGCTGAAACAAGTAATCCTTTGGTAGGACCAATAATCCACGCTGATACACCGCTTAGCCCCCCAAGAATGATGAGCACGGCCATGACTGCAGTCATCCAGCCAGCATTATAAGTTTTAAAAAATACTGCATAGGCATCAATTAACCCGGATACAACGCTTAGCTGCTGATTAGGCACAACAATTACAATGGCCAGTGAACCAAACACGAGTGTTGCAAAAATAATAAACGTTGAATACAAAATAGCTCTTGGGTAGTCACGTTGAGGATTTTTAACTTCTTCAGCATGAACAGCTGACATCTCCATGCCAAGTAAACCAAAGAGCACCGCTGAAAAAAGGGATAAATTACCTAAAGAGCTGAAATCAGGTAGCCATGTTAAAGACGTATCTACAGCAAGAGGGCGCCCTTGAAAGAGCCAAATTGTCCCTAAAATGCTAACACCCAGCATTGGCAATATCGTTCCAATACTGGCACCTATAATACTTATGAGGCTGGAAACTCGCATCCCGAAGCAGTTTAAAATAGTAAATAGCCAAAATAAGCTTAACGTTGTCCCTAACAGGTAAAATTTATTATTAGCAAGTTGTGGAGCAAAAAGATAAGACAAGGTTGCAGCGATAAAAGCAAGTATCGTGGGGTACCAGACCACGTTATAGATCCATTGTAGCCAAATAGTGATAAAGCCCGCCCGTCGTCCAAAGGCTTCTCGAACCCACACATACAAACCACCTGTATTGGGATAGGCGGTTGCTAGCTCAGCGGCTACTAAGGCGACTGGAATAAAGAAAGTGAAAGCAGCAATCAGATAATAAGACACCAAGGGCAAGCCTAATTTTGCACTGATGGGCAGTGTTCGCAAGCTATCAACAGCAATAACATTGATCATGACCAAAGAAAACACGGACAAAACTTTTTTAGAATGAGGCATGTGAATCCTAGGTGCTAAGAAAAAATTTAGTATGAACTATGGGCTACGCAAGTAGCTAGATTTGTAGCGGCAAAATTTAACAGTTTAACTATATAAAATCAATCTGCTCTGTTTGAAGACCTTCAGAGGCGGGGTGCACTGCCATTAAGTTAAGCGATTTCGCATTCCTGCGGTATCCACTTGCTCAGAGTAATGAGGGGACTCACCGAACTTATGGATACCGCGGTCAAGGCCGCGGTAATTCGATAAGGAAGGAGGAATTTATGCAATAAGTTTACATTAAATTTCGCAATACATATTGCAAAATGCCTCCGTGACGGTAATAACCTAGTTCATTGTTAGTGTCGATGCGACAAAGGACTTCAATATTTTCCTGAGTACCATCCAAACGTTCAATCAACACAGGCAATTTCGCGCCAGCCTTTAAGGAGTCATCCACTTCAATACTAATGCGCTCCGTGCCATCCAAGCCTAATGTCATGCGGTTGATGCCTGCTTGAAATTGCAGAGGTAATACCCCCATTCCAATTAAATTTGAGCGATGTATCCGCTCAAAGCTTTCTGTGATGACTGCCTTAACACCTAATAAATTCGTTCCTTTGGCAGCCCAGTCGCGTGAGGAGCCAGTACCATATTCTTTACCAGCGATAACCACTAGATCGGCTCCTTCTTTTTGGTAGAGCATTGCAGCGTCATAAATAGGCATCACCTTATCGGAAGGAATATGACGCGTTACTCCGCCTTCAATATCAGGTGTCATTTCATTACGAATGCGAATATTAGCAAACGTTCCTCGCATCATAACTTCATGATTCCCACGTCTTGAACCATAGGAGTTAAAATCAGCCTCGCTTACTCCTTTGGATTTTAAATATAATCCGGCAGGCGAATTTGCCTTAATAGAGCCAGCAGGAGAGATGTGATCTGTCGTAATGGAATCACCTAAAAGTGCTAAAATGTAAGCCTTTTTAATTGATTTAATAGATTCAGGTTTTGCTGCGAGATTTTCAAAAAAGGGAGGGTGCTGAATATAAGTGGAACTTGCTATCCAATGGTAAGTTGAACCACTGCCCGTTGGAATAGCTTGCCAGTGATCATCACCTTTAAATACCTCAGCATACTCTTTACGGAACATTGTGCCAGACACCTTTGCTACTTCAGATGCTACTTCCGCATTGCTTGGCCAAATATCTTTTAGAAATACTTCCTTGCCATGCTTATCATGACCAATAGGATCTTTACTTAAATCAATGCAAGTCGTTCCACTTAAGGCGAAAGCCACGACAAGTGGAGGCGAAGCGAGCCAGTTAGCGCGCACTTGTGGATGTACCCTTCCTTCGAAATTACGATTACCGGAAAGCACAGAGCACACCACTAAATCATTATCATTAACACATTCTGCGATGGCATCAGGTAGAGGGCCAGAATTTCCAATACATGTAGTGCAGCCATAACCCACCAAATTAAAGCCTAATTGGTCTAAATAATCTTGTAACCCGGCACGCTTTAAGTAGTCAGTGACCACCTTCGAGCCCGGGGCCAGAGAAGATTTAACCCAAGGTTTACGAGTTAATCCTTTTTCAATTGCTTTCTTGGCCACCAAGCCTGCTGCCATTAATACACTAGGGTTAGACGTGTTGGTGCAGCTGGTAATCGCAGCAATGACGACATGACCATGTTGCATGGTGAAATCATGGTCTTTGACTGAGAATTTGGTATTTTTCTCAAGCGTTTTACCAACGTCTCCTAAAAAATTATCAAAAGTTGGCGCTAACGATTGCAAATTCACTTTATCCTGAGGACGTTTCGGGCCGGCCAGTGAAGGTTCAACAGTTGCTAGGTCTAGATTTAAGACGTCCGTAAAAACGGGATCTTCTGTGTCTTTGTCATACCATAAGCCTTGCGCTTTGCAATAGGCTTCAACCAAAGCAATGGTATGGGCATCACGTCCGGTTAATTCCAGATAGCGCAATGTTTCCTTATCGACAGGGAAAAAGCCGCAAGTGGCTCCGTATTCAGGGGCCATGTTAGAAATGGTCGCACGATCGGCTAATGGTAGATCAGCAAGTCCTGGACCATAAAATTCAACAAATTTACCTACGACTCCTTTTTTGCGCAGCATTTGCGTTACGGTTAAGACTAAGTCTGTTGCTGTAATGCCTTCTCTAAGTTTTCCGGTAAATTTAAATCCTATGACTTCAGGAATTAACATCGAAACGGGTTGACCTAGCATGGCTGCTTCAGCCTCAATGCCTCCAACGCCCCAACCCAATACACCTAGGCCATTAATCATAGTGGTGTGTGAATCTGTGCCTACAAGTGTATCTGGATAAGCATAATGGACTCCTTCATCCTCGCTTGACCAGACTGTCTTGCCTAAATACTCCAAATTTACCTGATGGCAGATTCCTGTACCTGGAGGCACTACTTGGAAATTAGCAAAGGCTTTTTGTCCCCAACGCAAAAACTCATAACGTTCTTTATTTCGTTGAATCTCAATAGCCGTATTAATTTCAAGAGCATCACGAGTGGCAAATTTATCGACCATAACAGAGTGATCAATGACTAAGTCTACACGCGAAAGAGGAGAGATTTTCTCAGGATTACCACCCAATTTGGCGAGAGCGTCACGCATGGCTGCTAAATCAACTACCGCTGGTACACCCGTAAAATCCTGCATTAATACTCTTGCCGGACGATAAGCAATTTCATGTTGCGATGTTCTTGTTTTTAACCAATCGGCAAGTGCTTTAATATCATTGGTGTGAACTGTGGTGCCGTCTTCAAAACGTAACAAATTTTCAAACAACACCTTCAGAGAGTAGGGTAAGTGATTGATCTCGGGAAAATGTTTTTTCTCAGCTTCCTTTAGACTAAAGTAGTGATATGTTTTCCCATCGACAGATAATTGAGATGCAGTTGAGAGACTGTCTTTACCCACTTTCATATACGACTCCGTTGAGTTCAAAAACGCTAATCATAGCTGAAATGTAGCAATTTTTCATGGGTAATTTAGAAGTAGAATTTTAATGTTAGATACAGCGCTTTGCACAGCGGATTACCACACCATTCCAGTTGATTAGACAACTTCGTTGACATCGATAGCCGTGACGATAGTAATAGGAACGCCAGCCAGTCCAATAAGCTCCACGATGATATCGCCAGGGTGCGTAATAGTAACGATATGGGTAATAACGATCATAATGATAATGATATGGATAATACCGATCATAGACATAGTATTTTTTTGCCTGTGCTGTGGTTGCGAAAGCCATAGCTAAAAAAAGAAGAGCAGAGACAACAATGATAGGAAGCAGTCTAAGCTTTTTAACAGAACAACTATTCATATCTTTGGCCTTAACCTCAGAGTCATTCTAAAAGTATAGCCAATTGTTCAATATTTGAACAATAATGATGTTTTTGCAGAGGCTAGGGTCTGTTGACATTTGCAGCCGTGAAAGCAATTGTCAACAGACCCTAAGGAAGGTTTAAAAATTTTGCTTTTATTTCTGACCTTGTCATCCGTTCTGCTCGCTTCCTAAAAGCAGCTTGCAATTCCAGAAAGAAAAGACCAGGACTTTCTTCCTTTGTTTGTTCTTTTTCTAATTCTAAAGGTTGCTCTGTATTTCCCGTTTTGCTGAGAGGGGTCAGCAAGTTTAAGGTGCTCGTTCTTTGTTGATAGTTATGGATAAGTGTTTTCACAGCAGAGGCGAAATGAGGATTATCCTCAAAAGAGATAACAGCAGAAGCAGACAGTTGTCCAATTAAGTCTAAATCTGAATGGCGTTCAGGAAAATTGCGTATTTCATCGAGGATGAGAAGTAACTTGGAGTAAATTTGCTGATGGTTCTTATCTTTAGATTTCGTGTAAGTTTTAACTAGTACTTCAAATAGGTAGCGACATTCCTTGCTGAGTGACATTGTTCATTCCCTCCATGACCTTGATTCATTAAACATCAATCGGAGTTAAAGTGCAACAAGTAGATCATAATTAAATAAACTAATTTTGATTTTATTTTGATTTCAGAGGCTTAGTATCACAAAAAAATTTCTCTAAATCTGAAGATCTACTCACTATCTACTAGCTTTGCTTTCTGAGCATGGGTATCATGAGGTGTTGTGAAATTTAAAAATATGTTTTTTTAAGAGAAAAAGAGAGACTCTGGTTTGAGCAACCTGTTTAGAGGGCTATAATTACATTGTTTAAATAAGGAAATATAGGAGAAAGTCATGGCTGATCGAAATGATAGTAGTGTCGGTATCGTAGCTATTATTGTGATAATAATTCTAGCCGGTATCGCGCTATGGTACTTCTTTGGAGCTCCTCGCTCAACAACCACTACAGTAGACACGACTGTAGAAACACCTGTAACTACACCAACACCACCAAGTACGATTACTCCCTCCGATGATAAGGGTGCGTCCAGTACAACAACACCTAGTACTACCCCGGGTACTCCAGGTACAACTGATACCACTACGGGTACTCAAGGTACGACAGGCACTACCGATACCACAAATACCGGAACAGGTACTACTAACACTAACACGGGTACCACTAATCCTTAATCAAAGGTATATAAAAGTTAGCTCAGATGATTCTGAGCTAACTTTTATTTGATTGCCAGGAATAAGCATTGTCAGAAAATGATGAAATGACCGATCCATAATTATTTTTTGCTTAAAAGAAATTAGAGATAGTTTTATGCACAGAAATAGGAATGCTGCCAGAGAGCTGGTTTTTAGGCTTCTGGATTTGGCCGGTATTACAGTTAATGGAAGTGCGCTTTGGGATATACAGATCCATAATGATCAATTCTACGCGCGAGTCCTACGAGATGCTGATTTAGGTTTGGGGGAATCCTACATAGAAGGTTGGTGGGATTGTCAGCGTATAGATCTTTTAATTGAGCGTATCGTCAAAGCAAATATCGAAAGTAAGTTAAAACGCAATCCGCAGCTTGCTTTCAAATTGTTGCTGTCTAAGGTATTTAATTTTCAAACCAAAAGGCGAGCCCTACAAGTGGGTAGGCATCATTATGATCTTGGGAATGATTTATTTAAGGCGATGTTGGATCGCAATATGAATTACACTTGTGCGTATTGGAAGAACGCAGATACTTTGGATGAGGCACAGGTTGCTAAGTTAGAGCTGACATGTAAAAAATTACTCTTATCACCAGGATTGCGTTTGCTGGATATTGGTTGCGGGTGGGGCGCATTAGCAAAACATGCTGCAGAAAATTATGGTGTCTATGTGGTTGGTATTACAATTTCCAAGCAACAATACGAGTTTGCCAAAGAACAGTGCAAAAAATTGCCCATTGAAATTCGCTTTCAGGACTATCGCGATGTAACAGAAAAATTTGACCGCATTTGTTCTTTAGGGATGTTTGAGCATGTTGGCTATTTAAATTACCGCGAATATATGCAAATCATCAATCGCTGTTTAAATGATGATGGTCTATTTTTGTTACATACTATCGGAGGCAATGAAAGTACAACGCACGCTATGCCTTGGATTACAAAATATATTTTTCCAAACAGTATGATCCCCTCTATCGCCCAAATAGGTACGGCTACGGAGAAATTATTAATCATGGAAGATTGGCAAAATTTAGGGATGGATTATTATAAAACACTAATGGTATGGCATCATAATTTTAATAGTCAATGGAATCAGTTAAAAACGACTTACGATGACAAATTTTTTAGGATGTGGAACTATTATTTGTTGAGTTCCGCCGCGGGCTTTAACACGCGAATGTTGCAACTTTGGCAAATTGTTTTTTCCAAAGGGCTTAAATTTAGATATGATGCGGCAAGGTGATTCAGCTTCTTTGGTTTCATTATGACCATCATTAATCAAACTTCTCTTGCTAAATTGCGAAAGGACACTCCTGGATGCCAGACTGTATTGCATTTTAATAATGCAGGAGCAGCATTGCCTCCGAGACAAGTGGTTGATGTAATCAAAAAGCATCTTGATTTGGAGGCGAGTATTGGCGGCTATGAAGCTGCCGACCTGGTTTTACCCGATATTGAAACGTTTTATCAAGCTGCAGCAAGACTTATTAGTTGTGACCCGCAAGAGATCGCTTTTACGGAAAATGCCACTCGTGCCTGGGAGATGGCCTTCTATAGTTTGAAATTTAAGCCAGGGGATCGAATCCTGACCTCGGTCAGCGAATATGCGAGCAATTATCTGGCTTTTTTACACAAAGCAAAGCAGACTGGGATTATTATCGATGTAATCAATGATGATGCTGAGGGTCAACTAGATATTGAGGATTTAAAACAAAAGTTAAATGAGAATGTTAAATTAATTGCCATCACGCATGTTCCTACTCAGGGTGGTTTGGTTAATCCTGCAGTGGCGGTGGGAAAAATTGCTAATGATTATAACATTCCATATCTCTTAGACACTACGCAATCGGTTGGGCAACTCCCAATTGACGTCAATGAAATTGGCTGTGACTTCTTGTGCGCTACAGGAAGAAAGTATTTGCGTGGGCCTCGTGGGACAGGTTTTTTGTATGCAAAAAAAGCAATGATGGACCAATGTGATCCTCCTTTTGTTGATCTCCATGCAGCCACTTGGGTAGCAGATGAAGAATATGTTTTAAGAGCAGATGCACGACGTTTTGAAACTTGGGAACAAAACATCGCAGCAAAACTTGGTCTTCGTGCGGCAATTAATTATGCTCTGAACATTGGCATCTCAACGATTTGGCATCGCATTCAGTTTTTAGCTGAAAAATTACGAGAACAGTTGGCACAAATTCCACATCTAGAGTTACAGGATTTAGGTAGACAAAAATGCGGCATCGTCACATTTTGTAGTGAAAGGAAATCAGTCACGGAAATAAGAGAGCACTTAAGCCGTAAAAAGATTAATGTCTCTATATCATTGCAAGAATATGCTAGGTTGGATATGGCTAAACGCAACCTGCCTGCTTTATTACGAGCCTCTGTCCATTACTATAATTCAGAAGAAGAAGTTGACGTTTTTTGCAGAGAGGTTGCATCCGTGTTAAGCAGGAAATGATGATAGCAATCTTTGAGGAATGAAAGCTGAGTTACTAGCTTGGCAGTGGATTTTCCATGGGGTCTATAAGTGATAAGCCAGCCTCATCCTGAATTAAGTACTTGAGTTTGTTCTCAGGATCACTAGCATCCTTTGCTTTGACAAATAAGAGATGGTCTTGTAAATAATGAGAAGTCGTTACATTTTTATTAGCGTCATTTCCTATGTTGTTAGAAAGGTCAGAGTCTGGGGTGTAACGTTGAGTTTTTTCATTTTCCTTAAAGTCTGAGCTGCCTTCTGTCTTGTCAAGCAATTGAGAGTCTGAAAGGTAATGAGATGTCTTTTCTGACGTACCTTTATTTTGATTGACTTTAGCCGCAAAAAACCTAGGCAATATCTTGCCAAAATTGGATTTAGCATCATTAATTGTGATAATCGGCTGTACACGAGTTATATCTTTCGCTCTTACGATGTCTTGAGCCTTGTAACGATGAACTTGTTTGCTAGTAGGAACGTTTGAATGATCTTCGTAAATTAAATCTTCATTTTTGGAGATAGAATAGTAGAATTCTATCTCAGAAAGCATCTCTTCATTGGTGGGTGTATAGTGTCCGCTTTCATTACTAACCAGGATTAACTTTCCATGGTCGAAGAAAAAATGGCCAGCTGACAGTACTTTTTTACCATTGCTTAAATAGGAATGATGGCGAATGCTACCACCTAATTCAGCGGCAAAAATCTTACCCTTCAAAGTCCGTACATAAAGATACATTCCATCTGGTTTATGCCCGTTTGGAAAGGAGAATACTCCATTGTTGCACGACAACTCACAGCTTAACTCAGCAGCCAGAGGAATTAGATAATCTGAAACCCCATATTTGGTCTGTAATTCTCTTTGTTCTTTTCGCTCCTGACGGAAATTATCTTTTAATTTTATACCCTTGGAGAAAAAACCTATTAGCATATAAATGTAACTTTTTTAATATGTTTGGATGTATTTTATATAAATAGAATTAACAAAATATTAATAGTTAAAAAATTAATCAACAGGCGAATTGCCTCAAATTATCTGTTGCCGAAGGATGACGTAAATAAGTCCATAAATTGCTTCGTTGCCTCAATATGGCTGTTGCCGAGCGAGAGGAACAGAAATGGGGCAAGTGAATATGGATTTGTATCTAAAAATACAGCGTATCCGCTATCAACGAGGCAATAGAGCGTTAAAAAAACGCATTCTGGATGAATTTTGCGAGACGCATCATTATCATCGCAAAGCAGCAGCTCGTTTATTAAGACAGTTACCCATTTCTGATAAAAGTCCGAAGAAAGTTGGAAAAAAGAAGACCTATGACCCATCCATATTGCTGGAGCCTTTAAAAAAGATATGGCTTGGCACGGATCAGATGTGTGGTAAACGATTAAAGAGAGCTCTTCCCTTATGGTTACCTCATTATCAAAATCATTATGAGCCTTTAGCGGCGGAGATATCCTCTCAACTGCTAACCATGAGCGCTGCTACAATTGATCGCTTACTCAAGCCTGTTAAAACTCGCTATGGAAAAGGCTTAAGTGGAACAAAGCCTGGAAGTATTCTCAGGAATCAAATTCCAGTCAATACGAATCAGTGGAATACTAACGAAGTGGGTTTTATGGAGGCCGACAGCGTTGCGCATTGTGGAGCATCACTAGCCGGTGATTTTGTTTGGTCTATTACGCTGACGGATATTTTCAGTGGCTGGACAGAAATGCGGGCCACTTGGAATAAAGGAGCTCATGGTGTCTTGGGGGGTATTCAAGACATAGAAAAAAATTTACCTTTTGAAATCAAAGGGTTTGATTGTGATAACGGCTCAGAGTTTCTCAATTGGCATCTCATTCATTATTTTACTGAGCGGGACCCACAAAAAGCGGTTCAATTTACTCGCTCTCGTCCTTATAAAAAAGACGATAATGCACATGTTGAACAAAAGAACTGGACTCATGTGCGTCAACTGTTTGGTTATCATCGTTTTGGTAATCCAAAGCTCGTTGAGCTTATGAATGACTTATATTCTAACGAAGTCTCCTTGTTATTTAATTTTTTCTATCCTTGCATTAAGCTCATTGACAAAGTACGAATTCAATCCCGTGTAATCAAAAAATATGATCAACCCCAAACGCCCTATCAGCGACTGATGACGTCGAATGGTCTTACTCTCGCTCAGAAAACAAAATTACAAGAGACCTTTAATACACTCGACCCGTTTGACTTGCAAAAAAAGATTCAAAAAAAGCTAAAATTAATATTTAGATTAGTGAATATTCAACATGTAAAACAAAGAAAGGCTCTTTAATGAAAGTCTTATTCAATATTGTAAAAAGACAGGAACATAAAGCCTGTGGATATGATGGACGAGTCCTTCGGACCAGCCTGTGCCCTATGGGACGTGTGGACAAAACCATGAATAACAAAAAGACGTTATTCACAGTTATTGCCCACACTCACAGGCTTCTCGCCCACACACCCACCAGGCTCAATAGCAATTATTTTTTAATCGCAACAAAACCTCTCAAAAGCAACACCTATTCTGAGGCAACGACTCAGTATATTTTTTGTCCTTCGGCAACAGGTTCTATTGAGGCAACAGGCAGGTGCTCAGATAGTAAGATGTTATTCGTTTATTCATTACGAGCTTGTAAAAGCTCTCTTAATTGGGTTGGCAAAATCGACTGGGCTTTCTGGGTTAATACAGCTTCATGTTTTTGCCACAAGGTGCCAAGATAAATGATTAATAAACCAATTAATGTCAGGGCAACAGGAAATAACATACTATCTTTAAATACCTGCGAAGCAAGATACCCAAGGTAAAAGGCACAACCAATAGCACCGAAAACAACAAATACTTTGCGCATTAATAGAACACCAATACCAATCATCAGCAGGTTGATGCAAAAATAAAAGAATTTTGATAGTTCACTCTCGGAGTGTTGACAACTCAACCCACCCCAAAAAGCAATGACCCCGAATAGATATAACCAGAACGCATAATCTTGGCTATGTCTGGAGCGGAGGTCAACCCAAAAAGCAATTAAAATCATAATCATGCCAAAATACATTGAAATCATTGCTTTTAGTTCAAATGTCGTATATCCGTTGCTGAGTATGTCGGTGATATCCATGGACATATACCAAAGGGTAACAGCTACTGGCATAATCATGAAAGGATAGCGATGTATCCACGCTAAGATGACTCCTACGATGAGTGTACCCAGTTCCATAAAAATCCAATTCCATTTGGAGATCACATGATACTGTTGATAGGTAGTCTCGTCCGGCCACCAACCCATGGCTACTTGAAAGCCATAAATTGCCAAGGGTGTTAAAGCGATCACGAAAGTAGCGCAAATGCCCGCAGGTATTGCGAGTGATTTTTTTGCAAATTGATGAGATAACCAAAGCCCAATGATTGCGTAGAGAAGGGAAAGCGCAACAATACCCCAGCCCCCAAATTTCTCCCATCCTAAATTCATAAACAGGCTCATCGCACCGATAGCAACCAAACCACCAAGATAATACAAAACGTTAGTTAGGTTGAAGGCAGGCACTTGGTCAGGTTGATTTTTGAGAAAATCAAGCAGGGCATCCGCTTGTTGGGAGTTGATAATTCTAGCTTCCACGGCTTTATGCAGAGCTGAACGAGAAATCTTCATCATATCCTCCGAATTATTCCTTCAACAGGATGCAGATGCAGTTCTTAAGAGTATAGAATTTTATAAAAAAATTTCTAAATTCTAGCCGTTATGCATCGGGCTTCTGGTTTTTCTTAGAGGAAGGTTTCTTTTTTGCTCCATGTATAACATCACAGACGTCTTTGGCCTCTTTGCTCTTGGGGGTCACATCACAGATATTTTTGATGTTTTTTATCTCTGGATGGTTTTTACCTTTCTTTTCCATATTACGAACTCCTTGGGTCTTTATTTCAGTTATAGCAAAAATTCTTCAAAATGATTTTTTTACGAAATAAAGCCTTATAAAATCTGTAAACCGCAGAACGACGGAATGGGTGGTCATTAACTTAATGGCAAAGAGGAACTTGGAATGCAGCAACATAAGTGAGTAAGCATGGTTGATTTCAAAGAGATAACGATTGAGCAATTTTTAACAGATTACTGGCAAAAGAAACCTCTGGTCATTCGCCAGGCTTTACCTAACTTCCGTAATCCTTTAGCCCCCGATGAATTGGCGGGTTTGGCTCTGGAAGAAGAGATTGAAAGTCGAATTGTTTTTGAAACACCAAAACAATCTCCATATTGGCACTTAAAACGAGGACCTTTTGTTCCTCAAGATTTCAAAGACCTACCGAAAACATACTGGACTTTACTTGTGCAAGGTGTGGATCGTTTCTTGCCCAAAGTTAATCTCATGTTTGATCACTTTGATTTTCTTCCTCAATGGCGAGTAGATGATGTCATGATCAGTTATGCGGTAGAGCATGGTAGTGTGGGACCGCATTATGATAACTATGATGTATTTCTATATCAGGCTATTGGTACAAGAAAATGGTCTTTAACCACGAAAAAATGCAATGCGGAAAATCATCTACCTGGAATTGAATTGCGGATTATGAAAGATTTTCAAACAGAAGAGGAGCATATTCTTGGGGAAGGAGACATGCTTTATTTGCCTCCTCATGTTGGGCACCATGGAATAGCAGTTTCAAAAGATTGTATGACCTATTCGTTTGGGTATCGTAGCTATGGCGCTCAGGAATTGCTAGAGAATTTTACTGATTATCTTGCACAAACAACATTATCCTCTCTTTATAAAGATCCCGATTGGAATGATCTTAGAGGCACCTCAGAATTACCAAAGCAGGCGTGGAAAAATGCACAAACCTTGATGAAGAAGCTATTGGTAAATGAAGAGCAAATAAAATCATGGTTTGGTTGTTTTGTGACACGATTGGACCTACAAGCCGAAGAGTTACTGCCGCAACCGTTAGCCAAGGGTGCTAGCCTCGACAAGTTTAATAGGATGCTAGGCAATAACCAAAAACTGCTACGCAATCCGCTTTGTCGATTTGCTTACCAGGAAGAAGCTCAGGGTTTAGTCCATTTATTTATCAATGGTGAACAATGGAATGTCGAAGGTGTATCCGTTGAACTCATTAAATTAATTGCCAATTCTCGTTTGTTGCACAGCGATGAGTTACGGTCGTTTCTTGAAGAGGAACAAAATCGATTTTTCCTTTTTAAGCTATGGAAATTGCAATGGCTGGATGTGATGGAAGCTGAATGATTTGTTTTTATTTTGGTATAAACTTTGCAAATAAATAATTATTGCGACGATTACTAGAGATGAGGGATCATCAAATGTTAAAAAAATGCATTCTGTGCCTAACGTTAGCATGTTTGTCTAGTCATTTAGCATTTGCCCAAGATAGAGAAATTGCTATTACCATTGACGATTTACCTTTTGTCGGTTCTAGCAACGGTAATGCTGGCAAGCTAAAACGTGAAAGAGAGCGTTTTTTGAAAATTTTGCAAACGTTGATCGATAAAAAGGTGCCAGCCACAGGGTTTGTGATCGCAGGCTCCATAGAGCAAGGCCAGTGGGAGCTTCTAGAGCAATTTCGTGAAGCGGGTTTTCTCTTGGGCAACCATACCTACTCACATAAAAGTTTAAATAGTATAACTGCAGAAAAATACATCGATGATGTTGATAAAGCTGATAAAATTCTGACACCATTGTTCCCTAAGCATAAATATTTTCGCTACCCTTATTTAGCAGAAAGTTCAGGTGAAAAAAGGCAAAAGGTCTATGACTATCTTGCAGCTCATCATTATATTATTGCTCCCGTAACAGTGGATAGCAAAGATTTCGTTTTTAACCAGCAATTATTTGCAATCCCCTATCGTTTACGTGAGCAGAATTTAAATCAACTTAGGAAAAGGTACCTTGCATTTATTTGGAATCAAACACTAAAAGCTGAAAGTAAAGCAGCCAAGCTTAATCCTGATAAACCAGTAAAACACATCCTGCTCATTCACGCCAATTTACTGAATAGTCATTTTTTGGGCGATATTATCGATCTATATCGCCAAAATGGATACCGCATTGTTAGTCTGGAGGAAGCTTTAACAGCCCCAGCTGAATCCATTAATGCTACTGAGGTGAATGAGAAATACGAGATGTTGTTTGAGGACAGTGTCCTGAAAGCAATATTTAATCAACAACGTAATAGCCCTTAATAAATGGTTGGCCAAGGTTCAATAGACGCTGTACTAGACTGGCAGAGTTAATTGAGGCCCTTCGCTTTTAACATGAGTGCTTTTCATGGAGATGAATTGCTGAATAATAGAAAGGGTTAGTTTCGAGCGTCTATCAGAATTTCTAATGTAAAAATAATACCCTTTGTAGTAGATACTCACGTAAGCGTCCTGAGGCCTCTCTTTACTAGAACAAATCGTCATTAGGTTACCCAGTACTTTATGCCAATTGAATTCATTCCCATATTTATCTCTGGTTATTTCTACCCAACCCTTTTGTTTATGCGACACAGGAACAATGACACTATGAGATAACATGGAGATGATGCCTAAAACTGAGCGCATTTGGACAAAAACAACATTATTCCCAGAGGGTGGATATTGTTGTGTCAAAATGATTTCCCTAGCTGTAGGAGACACCTTTAATAATCGACGAATTTCCTGTGCTTCTGGGGTCTTCATTCCTTCCTTAGAAAAGTAAAGAGAATAATGGTTGTCCTTTCCTCGCTCAACATAATAGAAACCTAATTGATGCTTTATGTGGAGTGAGCGAATTAAACAAATCAATCGCATAAATTCTTCATATTGCGGGATAGTTGTGGAGTTAGGATAAGAGGCGTTACCTACATTAATGACATTTCCTATATCCTTAATTGCTAAATGCATGAGGGCATCAATCTCTTTATTATCCCCATAACTCGTTAAATAAATTTCATCTAAGCTAATTGGTTGCAATACTAACTTAATAAATCCAGAGGTTTCTAAAGGACTATAACTAATGGTGGGAGCATCCCTATAGTCAGCACCCACTTCAGCTTCGAGTGTTCGACTTCTAAAAAACCTATTATCAGAAAACCAACTACCCTCTCCCTTTGCCCTAGCGTTGATCGCATATTGGCCAGTAATATTACTCACTTGTAAAAAATAGCTGGATTCTAAATAGCGTGCTCTTACAATATTAAATAAAATTTGCTTGGCGTCTGTATGTTGTAATGATTGGTTATAGTCAAGACGATCTTTGATAATGACACGAGGGCCTAAATTAGTGCATCCAGCAAGACAAAAAATCAAGAACGCAGCCAGTATTATTCTCATGCTGTTAATATAATCCCATTTTCAAAGACTTCTATCCATATAAACAATTCAAGCAGGATTATCCCTAGATAGGGATGCTTTAGGCTTGCCTCTAGCTCAAGTCTTTACTATGAGCTAAGAAGTTTTCTGAGTATAAAGAGACTGGCTATGAAACACAAGTGTAGGTTAGGCCTTGCCCAGGTTGGGCTCTTGGTCTAACACATGTTACTTCCTAAGCTCTTCCATGGTTTCTGCAAGTTCACGGAACTCGTTTGTCAGGCGTTCAGTCGCATGCTGGGGTAATAGCAACCAGTAATGGCCTTCGTTTTTCATATGACCAGCAATATAAGTCGCTCTTTTACCCGCTCCCCAAAAGACATCACCTCGCACCAAGCCACGAATTGCCCCTCCTGTATCCTGCGCTATCATCAAGCGTTGGAAGGGTTTTTGCTCATCACTATGTTGATCAGGTCTTGTTGTCGATAACCACAGCGGTGTACCAATGGGTATCCATTTCAAATCAACGGCTAAAGAATAGCCTGGGGTTAAGGCGACACCTTGAGTACCGAGAGCGGCATTAACACGTAGAATTTCAAAAAATACAAACGATTTGTTTTGATTTAAAACTTTCTTCATTTCTTTGGGGTGGGCCATCAAATAGCGTTTGATGGCTTGCATTGACGCCGTGTGTTTGGTCATTACTCCTTTATCAATGAGTACTTTGGCAATGGCTGTATACGGTGCTCCATTTTGAGCTGCGTAACCTAAATATAGTTGTTCACCGTCAGGAAGCTGAACAATACCAGAGCCCTGAATTTCTAGAAAAACTCTATCAACGGGATTATCAATCCAAACCAAGACGGATGCCTTGTTCTTAATCGCGCCTTTGCTAATTTCTTCTCTTGTGTAATAAGGTACTACTTTGCGTCCCGCAAGACGACCGACCAGTTTTTTGTGTTTAAAATTCGGATCAAATTGACTTAGATCAATGGTGAGCAAGTCAGAAGGTAGACCATAAATAGGAACATTGTACTTTTTTGTTTTGATGCGACTGCCATGAAGTAGGGGCATATAATAGCCAGTAAATAGACCGCGGACGGGTTGATTGTTGTAGAATTCAACCGGAGTGAACCATTTCTGAAAAAATTCTCTTGCATTTTTATTAGTAATTGGCGAAATTCTAAGTGCTGCCTGGCAGGCAGGATGCCAATCTTTGGCTGTTAAACTAAGATGATGACTGCCTACCGGTTTTTCAGGATCATGTCTCAAAAACGTTTTGCATGAAACCTGAAAAGTCTCTAAAGACTTTTTAACATTCGCTGTGCTCCAGCCCGGTAGCTGTGCAAAAGACGCCTGCTTGAGCGCAATCGGTGTAGGCTTAGGTTTAGGCTGTGGCCAAAACCGCCATACACACAAGCTGATGATGATCAGGGAGAAAATGAAAGATGCATAAAGTAATTTTCTTTTCATTGGGCAAATTTTACACTAATTTGAATTTAATGCAACCTCACTTAAATTAGGCCTGACGATGTCATATATAAAATTATCTAGTGAAGGGGGCACGCCCTTTGAAAGACTTTTAGGCTATGTGCCTGAAATTTTAAAGAAATGGAGCCAACTTGAAAATGCTTTTTTTCAAAGCTCGTCCTTTGATCCGGAATTTCTGGAGCAGGTAAGGCGCACCTTAGCTTATACGAATAGGTGCCAGTATTGCATGGCAAAAGCAGGTAAACCCGATGAGAATCCAGCCTCGGCAAGATTGGCTTGTGCTTTGCGCTTTGCAAATCGCTATGCGCTTGCTGGGGATGCAATCGATAAACAATGTATCGAGGAGTTAAAAGAGTATTTTTCTGATTCAGAACTGGTGGAGCTAATCGCTTTCTGCAGTTTTATTTCCGCTTCACAAAAATTTGGTGCGAGTTTAGGTTTGCAACCGCAAGGGTTCTACTCCGATTAACTGCCAAGTGGTTTGGTTATCAAATTTTGACAAGTAACGATCTTAAACGCCAGTGGTGGCGCGGGAAGAGGGCACCTACCGCGCAAACCGACTAGATTTAACAGTATAGAAGACCGTTGGTAAAATGAACAGTGTAAATAACGTCCCCATACTTAAACCGCCAAGCAGGATGTAGCCGATAGCATGCCTTGATTCAGCACCGGCATCCTGAGATAAGATAAGGGGTAACACACCAAAAAGCATTGCGCCTGTGGTCATTAAAATAGGCCGTATTCTCAAAACAGCTGCCTTTTGGATGGCATCTAATGCGGATAACCCTTCACTTCTTAATTGATTCGCAAATTCAACGATCAAAATCCCATGTTTACTGATTAAGCCAATCAAGGTGATCAATCCTACCTGGGTGTAAATATTAAACGATTGTCCGAATAAATAAGCAAACAATAGCGCTCCAGAGCTTGCTAAAGGGACGGTAAACATAATAATCAATGGGTCAATAAAATTTTCAAATTGCACAGCCAAAATAGCAAAAATAAAGAGTAGAGATAGGACAAATAAAATAAGCATCTGATGGGAGGATTGGGTAAACGCTTTTGCAGCCCCTTCCCAAGTCATCTTATAGTGTTTTGGTAGTTCATTTTTAGCCACATGCCAAAGATTCTCCATGCCGTTTTTAATTGACTCTTTCTGAGGTAACTTGACATGCAATGTTGTGGAACGCATTTGATTGTAATGATCAAGGGTCGGTGGTTGGGCTTTAACGCTCATCTTGGCTACTGCACCCAAAGATACTCGTTTACCAGCGGATGTGGTGAGATACAATTCATTTAGGCTCCAGGGTGAAGATGTACCGCTAATGGTTAAATCATAAATGACACCATCTTTTTGAAAATGAAGTGATTTATCACCGCTAAAAAATACTTCGATTGTTTTTGCGACTTGTTTTGCAGAAAGACCGAGCTGGGAAAGGACATTATTATCCACATCAATACTGTAGCCCATCGCATCGAGGCGCAGATCAAAATGAGAAGACTCAAATTGCTTGGTTTCATCCAGTGCACTCTTTAATTTTTCAACCTGATGTAATAGGTCGCGAAAACTTTCGGTTGTCGAGATAACTAAGGTTAACTCTGAACCTCTACCGGCATCATCAATTCCAGGCAAGCCAGTGTCCCAACTCCAAACGTAGGCATCCATGGACGGAAAATGATTCACTTCAGGTTGGAGTTGGGCAACAAGCTGTTCAGCCCTGCGTTTTCTTTGGGAATGGGGTTTTAAGGGTAAGAAAATACTTGCTCCCCAGTCGCCGACAAAGGTGAGACGGTTGTTTACTTCTGGTAAGTTGTTTGTCTTGTTTTCAATTGGAGGAATCTTCTGATCAAGGCTTTCAAGATTATCACTGGCTAAAAAAGGAGTATAAATTCCAATCAAGCCTCGATCTTCTTTGGGCGCTGTTTCGTTGGGTAGTAAGTGATAGAAAAATAAGCTGATTCCTACAAAGCTGACCACAAGAGAAAAAACAATTTTTTTTCTACCAATTCCATAACTTAAGATTCTGGCGTACTGGTGTTCAAGTTTATGTAAAAATACATCGAAACTTGGCCACAGTTGCCTGTTATTCTTACTAAGGAAATTAGCACACATCAAAGGCGAGAGGGTTAAGGAGACCACTCCTGAAATAAATACACTTCCGGCTAAAGCAACGGCGAATTCAATAAAAATCTGCCCCAACATCCCGGGAATAAAGGCGATCGGAGCATAAACACTGGCAAGTGTCAGGGTCATTGCCACAATGGCAAAACCAATCTCTTTTGAACCTTTCATCGCAGCATCGACAGGAGATAGCCCATTTTCAATATGACGCCAAATGTTTTCCAAAACAATAATGGCGTCATCAACAACCAGCCCAACGGCAAGTACCATAGCTAGAAGCGTCATTAAGTTGATAGAGAAACCAAATAGTTTTAAAAAAATTAGCGACCCCAGTAGAGAAATAGGGATAGTGACGAGTGGGATGAACGTTGCTCGTCCATTACGTAAAAAAATAAAGACAATGATAAGAACCAAAAGAATGGCTTCAACAATCGAGGATTGGATGTTTTTTAATGAAGCATTGATGAAATCGGACTGATCAATAATGATCTTGAGCTTAATATCATCAGGTAAATTTTGCTTTACTAATTCCAGTTCTTTGCGTACAAATTTGGAAACTTCGATAGGATTAGCATCATCTGCGCGGTTTATTGATAAAACGAGTCCTGCATGCCCATTCACTCTTACCCGCATATGCTCAATATCTGTGGTTAATTCAACTTGCGCTATGGATTTCAGAAAAATAGGATGGTGATTATTATTTTTAATCAATAAATTTTCATAGTCCCGCAGCGTTTTTAACTCAAAATTTAAGGTGCTCGGGATTTTATTTTGAAATTTACCTGCAGGGAGAGAAACACTACTGCGAGAAATGGCATCAAAAACTTCATCCACATTAATGCCAAAGGAAAATAATTTTTTGGGATCAAGGCTGATTTTGTATGTAAAAGGTTGCCCCCACACGTCTACAGATGATACGCCTTGCAAACTGCGAAACGTATTTTTTAAATTGAGATTGGCAAAATGTGTTAGCTCTCCGAAATCAAGAGAAGAAGATTCCAGAGCCATTCCTATGAAGGGCAGGCCACTTGCTTTCTTTTGCCGTTCTATGGCTGGTGCCTTGACTTCTGTGGGTAAGAAGGGCTTGGCAAGACTTACAGCATCCTGCGTCGCACTTAATGCTCTATCCATTGATGTGCCGGCGCGAAACGTTAAGACGATATAAGATGATCCAGCACTGGATTGCGAAGTGATGTTTTCTAGTCCTTCAACCCCTGCTAATCGTTCTTCCAAAATGTTCGTTACAGCTGATTCTATAAGTTCAGAACTTGCATTAGGGTAAGCGGTTGTAACAGTAATTGTCGGAAAACTGATGTTGGGATATTCGCGAATGGCTAAGGCACGTAAGCAAAGCAGTCCGATTACAATAATCATGCAATTCAGGATAATTGCGATCACTGGGTGTTTAATAAAATAATTGGGCAGTTTCATAGTGATTTCGCTGCAGATGTTGAGGAGGGCTTATAAATACCCACGGAGATTCCAGGGTATAGGCGCTCCTGACCTTTAACGACAAGCAGTTGCCCAAGTTTTAAACCAGAGGTTATCTCTACAGATGATTTATTTTGCAAACCGGTTTGCACCGGAGTTAGCACAACTTTGTGATCTTCAACGATGTAAACATAATGTTCACCATTTCTAAGAAAAAGAGCTTGGAAGGGAATGACTAACACCTTCTTCTTTTCTTTTATTACCAACTCTACATCAACACTTGCACCAATCACACAATCGTCACAGGAGATCTCGACATCAGCAGGACACATATGAGAATCTTCATCAAGCATTTTTTGTACATGAGTAATGGGATACTCTTTGCCTAAGACGCGTACTGTTTGTCCCTCCCTAATTGTTGTGATATTCGTACAGGGTATATCAAAATCAACGGTCAATGCTGAGGGATCATAGATTGTAACAACAGGATCTCCCGGGTTAACTTGGGTGCCTTCTCTTTTTTTATAGGCACCAACGATGCCATCAAAGGGCGCATAAAAGCGCATGGTATCGAGTTCAATCTTTGTTTGAGACAGATTCTTTGATGCTTCTATCCAAGCTTGCTTTTTTTCCTCTGCTTCTTTTGGACTAACAAAACCAGTTTTAAGCAGGCTGGATAGCCGTTCATATTGTGTTCTAGCTATTTTCTCGGCCGTTTCAGAAAGTTGATGATTATTTTCCACATCAATGTTATCAAGTTTCGCAAGCAACATGCCTTTGTGAATTTTTTGCCCGGTTGGGACCAGAGAATCAAGCATGCCACTTGCTTTCGCAAGCAGAACGGTCGCATGTTTTGGATGAATAGTACCAATCAGTTCAGCCGTTTGTTGTATGTTACCTCGTTTGATCTCTTCAACTTCGACCATTTTGGGAGCTTCATCTTGCTGCACTTTGTTCGAGCCGAAAAAAAATTTATAAGCAAAGGTTAGTAAAGAGCAGGTAAAAACAAATAAGACTATTTTGATGTATATTTTTTTTGATAGGATGCGATGAAAACGAAATTTACTGTTCACCTGGCCCTCACATAATCACAAAGAGCAATAGATAGGTAGAGAACTGTAACACAAAAATCAGTCAGCCATAAATTCACAATCAGATCAAACCATGGGACATACGACCATTATTACAGTTGAAACTGAACTGTGCTCCTTCAGGAAGCTCCTTTATAAACTGTGTTAGTTGCTGTTTAAGTTCAGCAGCATATTTTATATCAGTGGCATAGAAGTGAACAACTCTATTAGCAGGAGTTATTCGGGGTGCATTGAAAGACAAACACCCTAACAAGACCCAGTTTTTAGGAAGGAGAGGAAACCAATTTTTATAGACCATGGCCAATTTTGCCCCTGATTTTTTTACTTCTCGAGCCATCCAGAGAGAGCTTTTATCAGAAATGCGCTCTTTGTAGATTGCATAATTGCTTAATCCCCAGAGATCCAAGACGTAATAAGGATTATTAAAAGATACCCAGCCAATATCATTGACAACAACAGGCGCTTTTGCCCACGTGACAATAAATTTTCTCATCTGATATTGTTGGAGAAAAATATTATTTGCTGCTCTTGGTAAGGTATATAAGACGCTAAGATAGGGGAAACTAGCGAAGACTAAGCCTAGGAACACCACGGGGTACCAGATTATTTGCCGTGGATCTGCAACCATACTATCAAAATAAAGATAGAGGATCATAAACCACACTGCTGCATATAAATAAAGTTCATAGCGATGATACCAATTGAATTTTCCCAGGAATAAGTGCAGCAACAGACTAGTACTTAAAACCACTAAGAGTTGTTTCTTTACGGGGCTTAACCGGGAAAAGAAAATAAGGCCAATAAAGAAGATTAAAAAAATTAAGAAAATTAACGTTTGACGCTCGATTAAATTGGTCCTGAAATAGGCGATTAATCCCTCTCCAAGCGATGAAATCACTCCTATGCCAAGTTTCATTACAATAGCAGAGGCTAAAGGTGGTTGCCCAATATGGATTAAAAACAAGCTGAATACTGCAAGAAGCACAATTAAAATGCCAAGGCTATAAAGTGCTTGCTTTTTATGCCCGCGATAGAATAAAAAAACTAAGGCGGGGATTGATAAAGCCAGATTTTCATAACGAATCAACGGACCTACAATGATCACTACAGCCAACCAGTATGGGAAAAGTTTACGCCTACTCTCAATAATAAGCCCATAGATTAAAAGAACGCTTAATAGCATTTGCAAGGAGTGTTCCAAACCAGTAAAAGCTAAACCCACTAGGTTTAGTGTTGGAATCAATAAACAAAATATAATAATATGAGCCCAGTGCAATTGTGGCTCTGGCAATACTGACAGAACAAGATGAATAAAAACCCATAAGGTAAATAGGGCAAATACACTGTTGAGAAGCAGAGGGGTAAATTCAAATAACTTAAAATAAGAAAAAGGAGCTAATAAAAAAGGCCATAATATGCTCGAGGAAGGGCTGGCAAATTCCCCATGATTTAAACTGTATTCTCCTGCACCGATGTGTTGTGCCAGCGACAAATGAATATACGGGTCGTCAAGCGAATAGCTGAAGGTACCGCTATTTATAGTTAATATTTCGTACCATTCAATAGCTATCAAAGCAATGAGTAATAGAGAAGGGATGGCAAAATAGATATAGCGCATAGGAAGTAAGGTCATTGAGCTTGATTATCCCTAAATTACTTGATTCACCCACAGTATTCTCATAATAACCAATTACTTTGGTACTTCCAATAACTGCAATTCTGTTCAGTTATTGGAAGGGCTATATCCTACATCCAACAAGAAGGCAGCTTTAAGGAGCTTTATTTCATGCCTAAAGTAGCGATTATCGGTGCAGGGGCCTCAGGACTTGCCTCCACGCAAGCAGCTCTTCAAGAAGGACTTACACCTACAGCTTAAAGGATAAATTTTGCCATAGCGCTGACTATCGCACGGCCAATGATCCAAGAGTAGTACGTCCCACGAACGATGTCGCAGGACAATCCCTTCAGTAATCTTGATAAGAGAGGTGTCAAATTAAACGGAACCTTTTTGTCTTTTATTTAAGGCATAAAAGACCACACCTAACACAAGACCATAAATCAGATGACCAACGAGAGGGGGTATATTGGCCTGAATGCCAGCCATTGTCCATTTAGAAAATAGCGGAATTCCTGCGGCCATATAAGGGAGCAGAGTCATTGGTCCGACAATCCACATGGCCACACCAAATAATAACCCCCAAATGATAGCTGCAATCCATGAATGAATTAACCAGCCTAATATGAGAGCAAATACAATACCGGCAATAATACTAACTGCCACATGCACAATGAGACCACCTAACTTTGTGGGCATACCAATCATGGCACCCAGGGTTTCAGTCATGCCACCCATAAATAAAAAGATGGCAAAAACGATACCTGCGACAATACCAGCGATAATCCCGTTAAGAATGCATTTAGCCGTGCACATATAACACTCCTTTGTTTTTAATTCTTCCTTTTCAGGACGTTTCCTAAGTTAACCAGGATTAGCTAACATGTTCTCGTCGTTTATGACCATGTTCAAAAACGGTTTTTTCAGCTTCTTCATGTGGATTCATATCATAAAGAACTACGCCAACATCCTTTGATACGGGTTGTAGCCACACGGATTCTTTTAGCGCTTCTGTTGCTTGCTCATATCCCAATCTTATGGTCTCATCAATCGTGAATGAAGAAAAGGTGTAATCCTTCGAAGATAAATCTGTTTCTTGAGCATGTCGATGAAATCTCACCAAAACCATAATGGTTTTACAGCCCATTTTTCTTATTTCCTGGATCTTGGGATCATTTTTCAAATCATCAGGAAGTTTATCGTAAAGTTCTGAAATCGCGTGCCGTAAATCATGAGCTTCACCGAAAGACTTGATTACTCTTCTGTAATTACTCGCGTACGTCAAGTCTTTTTGTTTCAACATGACTTCATCTAACGTGGTAGGATCTCTACTCTCTGGATCAAAGAGTTGTACCATAAAGCATAATGTGCTTACCCGCGGCAGGTCGTTTAAAATGACTTCTATTGGTGTATTATTGACAATTCCTCCATCCCAATAGAGATCCCCATCTATTTTCACTGCGGGGAACCCTGGAGGGAGGGCGCCGCTAGCCATAATATGTTCGGGATGAATGTGGTGATGCCTATTATCAAAAAGCACTTGTTGTCCATCTCTCAAGCGAACAGCGGATAGGGTTAAGCGAGTTTTACCGGCATTAAGAATATCGAAATCAATCAGATGCTCAAGGGTTTCTCGTAACAGTGAGGTATCATAAAAACTAATTTGCTCAGGTGTACTATTAAATATGAAGTGAGGATTTACAGACCGAGGTGCAAAAAAGCCAGGTTGTCCCCACATTAGGGCTGCTTGAGCATACCAATGATTATATAATTTGCGAAACCCCGTATTGTCCAGATATTGATCCAACCAGGAAAGATAGGGTGGGGTGGCGATTATCTGCCAAAATTCTTTAAGTTTTTCAATGCGATTTTCGGGTTTATTGCCTGCTATAATGGACGCGTTAATTGCCCCGATAGAAATTCCGCTCACCCAATCTAATTCATATCCCGCATTATGGAGGGCTTCATATACTCCAACTTGGAATGCACCTAAAGAGCCACCACCTTGGAATAGAAATGCCACGCGATTCCATACTGGTTTGGTGGCCTTCGTTGCTTTTTTCATTGCCCCTCCTTCTGCTAAACGGTGACTTTTTCAATCTAGAATGAAAACATTTTTAATGTTTACTAAAATGTAATTTTAGTCTAGGTCTTCTTTTAGTAAGCAATTTTTTTGCCTGCCTTACAGTTAATGCATTCAAAAATCCATATAAGGCTGATAAATGCATGAAATACAGCGATCTATATACAAATTGAGCTACTTTTCCTCCTATGTATCGTTGCATTTTATTAAATGCATTTAAATTCCCAAAAGTATCATAACAACTTAGAGTGACTAAGGTTCCTCGATCCTGATATTTGAAATCAACTAAGGGTTCATTTTTAATTAAATTCTGTAATGATTTAACTAATACATTGGCTTGTTGATGTGCGGATTGGGCTCGAGGCGGAACAGGTACTCCGCTTGCAGGATCAGTAAAATTCGCACAATCTCCGATGGCAAAGATATTTTCATCCTGCGTTGTTTGTAATTTTGAGTTAACCAATAGCCGATTAATTTTATCTACTTCCAAACCATCAAGATTAGCCAAAAAGTCAGGAGCCTTAACCCCAGCAGCCCAAACACATAAATCTGCAGGAAGGAATTTGCCACTCTTCGTTTCTATACCTTCTTTGGTGGCTCGAGTCACAATTTCATTTGTATAAATAGTTACTCCCAAAGAGGTTAATCGCTTAGTCACGGCAGTGGCTAGCATTTCCGGTAAAGGAGGTAGAATTCGGGGGGCTGCCTCAACTAAGGAGATTTGAGCACGTTTGATGACAGTTTTTTTCATACCATACATCGCTGCTTGAGCAAGGGTATGATGAAGTTCTGCCGCTAATTCGACCCCCGTTGCTCCTCCACCTATGATCACAACATTAAACGTTGTATGCATGGATTCTGGGGCGTATTGCGCGCATAGAAGTTTGTTTACGTATCTTTGCTGAAATAGGTTAGCCTGGTCCAAATTATCAAGTGACATGCAGTGTTCCCGTATACCAGGAGTACTAAAGTCATTCGTTAAACTGCCAACAGCGATGACCAAGATATCATAGGGTAGATTGCGTTTTGGAATAATCTCTGCGCCGATATTATCAAGAAGAGGAGCTAGTAATACTTGCTTTGCTTTCCTATCTAAACCCTCCATGCGACCAGGTTGGAAGGTAAAGTAGTTATCTGCTCCGTGAGCATAGAAATTAATTTGATCAATATTGGAGTCAAGCGAGCCAGCTGCCACTTCATGAAGCAGCGGTTTCCATATATGAATGGGTTGTTCATCAACCAACGTTATATTGGCATTGTTATGTTTGCCGAGGCTTTGTCCCAATTTAGTGACTAACTCTAGGCCCCCAGCTCCTCCTCCTACCACAACAATATTGGGTCGTGCTTGATTATTCATCGTGATATCCCTATAGGCACTTATTTAAATATTAGAAGAAAATATAGAGAATATATAGAGAATATAATTTGTTAGCTAAAAGATAATTTAAGATCGATAAGGGACTCCTTCAGTTATCTTTAGTTAAGGCCTATTGAATTACTCTTTTGTTTCCACGTGCTCACGAATATGTGCAGGCAAAGCATGTAATATTTTTTCGGTTAATCCTGGTTCCAATTTTTGAATAATAAATTGGATGGCAGAAACCACAGCATCCCTACCATTTACGTTGATGTTCCTTAGTTCGTGGGCCATAGGACTTAAGAATTCCTCAAATGCTCTTGCCTCAGTCATCGGTTTGGAAGGAACCCAGCCATCATAATAAACACCCTTTAAAACCAAGGGTAATTGCGAAGCTAAATGGGATGAGATTTCAGTCGGTAGTTTATCTCGCAAGGCATGAAAAATAACGCGTAACACAGAGTAGCATTGAGATTCGTCCTTAAAATCCCCAAAGTCTTTGAGTTCATGTAGCCATTGATAAGTTAGATTAACTGAGGATTCGATTGATGTGACGCGCATGATACAACTCCATATTTATCCATGGCTCTCATGGGAAGTATAACACATGCCCGTTAAGGGTTTGTCATTCGGTCCTCTTGGCCCGACAGTCTAATATGATGGGGGGGTATGGGCCTTTAGCCAACGGGCAATTTTTTCCTGATCATCACGTTCAAACAACATGGGTGCATGGCCAGCATTTTCAATTTCAATGACCTCTAATGATGGATGATCTTTTTGCATTTTCTGAATGTATTCAGGTAGTAGCAAATCTGAATTTTTGCCATGAATAACCAAGACAGGACATTTAACTCTCTGCCAGAACTGCCATAAATCAACGTCGAATAGGATACCTTCCAACGCTTTGCGAGGACCCTGAAAGAATTCCTTTAAGAGTTGTCCCCAAGATTTTGTTGTTTGAATGTTTGGATCAAGTTTCGCTACATAGATCCCAGGAGAACGTTCTTTGATACTATTGTTCGTAAGATAGTCCCACTGGTCTTCACTTAAATCGCCAAAACTGGCATATATTGTTTTAAAATATGTTTTAGCCTCTTCTTTACTCTTAAATTCGGGAATTTTCCCGGTGTATTGTCCTAACCTCCGGATCGCATGAACGGGTATTTGCGGGGCGACATCATTTAAAATCAAACTACGAATGGGAGAGTTAGGCAAACCAGCAAGGATCATACCGATTAAGCCTCCCATGGAAGTACCAATCCAATCAAGCTGTTGTGCGCCGGTTCTGGCTATAAGCGTAGTCATGTCAGCAATATATTGCGGAAAACTATAAAGTTTTGGATTGCGAAGCCAACTACTATCCCCACGTCCGACAACATCTGGACAGAAGACGTGATGCCCTTGGTCACTTAAGAATCGAGCAAGAGGCTCAAAATCATAGCGATTACGTGTTAAACCATGAACACAAATCACCGCGGAATTGTTATTGGTTTGACCAGATCCCCATTCAGAATAGACGACCTCATGTAATCCCTCTTGGGATGCACATAGAACATAATCAGATTTCATTTAAACGTCCTTTTTCATGTAATCATTCCATTTGTATGATTTAGGATAATACAGAAAATAATAGAAGTCTTTAGGGTTAGTACTAAGATGTTTCCTTGGAGAATAAAAATGAATAATTGTATTGAAATTATTATCAGGTTCATTAAAATCGACATGGACGTGTTTCATGGATTTAGAAATGAAGTCAGATTTTTTTTATAAAATAATTCAAACCGCATGTACAACATACATAAAAACTGAATCTCATCCGGAATTCCCTATTATTCAGAAGCTGCTAAAAGAGCTAGAGGAGATAGCTTGCGATGAATTTGTCGAGCCTATTTACAAGATGACAAAAATGACTATCTTTTTTGAAGGATTTTATCAGGCACTTCAAGATGATAGTCAAATCAAAAAAGAGCTATTACAAATTAGGTTGCAACGCTGGGAAAAGCATTATGGGGTACCAACCTTAGGTTTCCTGCTTTCCTACAAATCGCAAATTGAAGAGATTAGTCATCAATTTAAAATGTTAACTGATTCTGGTTTATCTGATCTAAACAAACAAACAAACAAACAAACAAATCCTTATACTACTCATGATGATGAAAATAATGTAATCATTGACTCATGTGTTACTGCGAAAGTTCCTTTACCGACACAAAAAGAAGAAACCGGACAATTTCTTAAAACGTATAATCCTTTCGGTGGTTTTACTACCGCTCCCTGTGATCCTTATTCTCAAAAATTTATAGAGTATGCCGAAACGGTAGCTAAAAGTGGTGGTAAAGTTTTAGAGATAGGCGCTGCTTTTGGCGCTGCTTCATTAAGAGCGTTAGCACAAGGAGTAGATGTTTTCTGCAATGATATAGAACCACAAAATCTTGCGGTAGTTCATCAACGTTTTGCGAAAGAGAACCCAGATACAGAGGAATTTGCTAGCGGCGATTATAAAAAATTAGTATTCATCCCGGGTTCTTTCCCTCATGAATTACAAGGATTACCAAAGGAACACTTTGATGCCATTCTTCTTTGCCGTGTGCTGCATTTTTCTTCAGGAGACACCATAGAGTCGTCACTGAAGTTGCTCAGAACGTTATTAAAGCCTAACGGAAAATTATTTATTGTTTGTGAAACACCTTATTTAAAAAATTGGAAAAATTTTATACCAGAGTATGAAAAAAAAGTGGCTGAAGGAATCGAGTGGCCAGGGGAAATTCAAAATCCGTCTCAATATGAAAGCAGTGGAAGAGCCACATCGCTCCCAAAGTTTGTTCATTGGATAACAAAAGAAGTGCTCGATAGATCTCTCCAACGCACGAATTTTTTTATTGAACGATCATCCTACATCGATAGAAAAGACCAATTTCCAGATGATTTACTCTTAGATGCTCGTGAAAGCGTTGGAGCAGTAGCCATTAAAATTTAAACATGTGAGGAGAACAAAGTGTTACGTAAAACATGCAAACGGATTGCGTGGTTAAAAGCCATGATTAGGGAGTTTCTTATTGAAACAACAAAATCGCAATATGAAATCCTCGAAATATATGAGTGCAAAAAAAGTGGATTTATGAAGGCAGTCGTTAAACTATCCAGCAGACATATCATTGAAAAAAATATCAGTGATATAGTCATTGATGGGGATTTTATTGAATGTCTTGATAAAAAAACAATTCGAACATTAACTTATATGGCTACCATTGAGCGAATGAAGCCAGATTACGCTGTGGTCGTTCAGCATTTAAGCGATGAAGTTGATGATTACATACTCGAAATACAATCAAGAACTAAACATCAGATCATAAAGAAAACACCAAGTGAATTATTAAAAGACAAATCATTACTTTCTAAACTTAGTCCTATCGATGCCAATAGAATTGGTTATCTGGCAGGCGTAAAAGATACAGCCAAAGAGTTTAAAATTAAATCGGAAAGGAAAATGTAAGTTTGATGGCCATACTAACTTGTAAAAAGCAATATAAATATCCTTATATTTTCTTAGGGTTGTATTTGACATTCCTAATGGCAACTGTGTGTTTGGCAAGCAAGCTTACTATCGTCGGTAATTTATTATTGCCAGGTGGAATTTTTGCTTTTGTATTCACCTTTGCTATTTGTGACATAGTAGGTGAAGTTTATGGTTATGCCTATCCTCGTCTATTTATATGGGTCGGTGTTATTGCTGAATTTCTTTTTGCTATAGTTGTCATTAGCGTAGCACATATGCCTTCACCCACTTCCTTTAGTTATCCAGAAGCTTATCAAATCGTTTTTGATCCAACACTAAGGTACGTCGTCTCTGGGTTGATTGGATTGGTAGTGGGTGAATTCATAAATATTTATTTACTTGCTAAATGGAAGATATTTTTAAAAGGGAAATTCTTTGTTCTAAGAAGCTTGATCTCAACTGCCGTTGGGCAAGCATTGCTCACCATTATTGTCGATTTATTAAACTACATTGGGAAGATATCCTTGCTTGAATTATTATGGATGATGATCTCAGGTTATGTATGGAAAATGTGCTTTGCTGTCGTTCTTGCATTCCCTTCCTGGTTAATTGTCAGGTGGCTAAAGAAGGCAGAGAATGTAAGTCACTATGATATTCATACTAACTTTAATCCTTTTTTTCTTAGCTTGGAGCACGACAGTGGATTGATCGAGATCGAACCAAAGAATCAATTGAGTAGTAGAGTAGCCACTACTTAAAATAATCTAAAATTGTAACCTTACCTCAATTAAAGTACCGACAAATTTATCTTCACTTGGTTGAATCTTTAAAAGTTGTATATTGCCGTCAGGCTGTTCTTTCTTTATATAAAATTCAGATTGATCAATAAATACCCTATTAAATATTATGCTATTGTCTTTTAGTAAATGAACTACTGCGAATTCTCTGTCCTTTGGCATCTTGCTTGAATCAAATATCAAAATTGCCTTCTCAGGAAAAAGAGGCTCCATACTAGAATCCCTCATAATAAGTGCAAAGGAGTGCTGGCCAACTTGTCTGTCAAGAATAATTTCTTTTAAATCATTGCGGTTGTGTTCTTTAGGCCAGTCACTCAACATCCCCCAAGTAAGAACAGGAATAGTGGTAATCTTCAAACTTTCCTTAATAGTGTTAGGAATTATTTGAGATAGAGGTAATGTGCCTGTTAATTGGCTTATTGAGACGGAAAAAAAGTTTGCAAGTTTTTCTAGTACACTTCTTCTAGGTTTCTTTGTAGTTCCGCTAAGTAAATGATGTAGGGTTGGTTGTGGAATTTCTGTAAGTCTTGCTAATTCACTGACTGATAGTTCATCGTGCAATTTCAATAAATGACGTAGGTTATCACTAATAGTTGTAGTAGGTTCACTCATTTACTCACCAAACGAATAAATTATTCAAAAAATAATTGACGAAGGCACTCTATAAAACTAAAATGAATAATTATGAATAAATAAACATTGCTGTTTTGAATAATCTCAAATATAGCATGTGAACGAAAAATTTTACCATAAAAAGGAGAAAAAAATGGAAGATACAAAGGAACGTGTTTTTGCCTATACTTTAGCAAAAACGTTAGATAACGAACAACTTGATAAAGTATCTGGAGGTGCGGCAAATATGACGTCCAAGCCAACTCTGGGACCGACTGGTGGAAGCGGGGGTTATGACGGTATTGTTGATTGTAGTTGGGACTGGTAAGGCAGAACATTGACGTAAGAATAAGGGGGCTCTGATCAAGTCGGGGCCTCTGATAAAAATGATGAATGATTGCAAATGGACGGCATAAAAAATGAAGTTATTAATCACTACCGAACCTGATGACACTCATGCTATTTTGGTTAAGCTTGCATTAGAACAAATGGGGCATGATGCAAGATTTTTCTTCACGGCCGATCAACCCACTAAACAGAAAAATTCAATCTTTATTAATTATGGGGATTATCAATGGAAAAGCTCTGATAAATACGATTCCATTCTTGATAATGATTATGATGTTGTATGGTGGCGACGTGCACGAAAACCTTACATACCTAAAGAAACAACGCATCCGAAAGACTATCTATTTGTCATCAGAGAAAATGCATTATTTTATGAATCGTTAACTTACACCATGGCACCTGATGCATGGTGGATTAATTCAAAAGAGTCAGCGCTACGAGCAAACTCCAAAATACTGCAATTAAAGATGGCTAATGCGTGTGGGATGGCGACACCTATTACTCTTTGCTCAAATGATCCTAAAGATATACGGAATTTTATATTGCAACATGAGAAAGAAGGAGTTGTTTATAAACCCCTCTGTTCAAATTTTTGGTTTGAAGACAAGCAGGTCAAAATCTCCTATACAGCAAAGATAAACTTTTTAGATCTTCCGAATAATAAATCTTTGCAACTTGTACCAGGGATTTTTCAAAAGGAGGTCAAGAAAGCCTATGAGCTAAGAATCATTGCGTTTGGTGATCATCTTGTCGCTGCGAAATTAAATTCCCAGAGCCATCTGGAAGGCAAAGTGGATTGGCGGGCAATTCCCGAAGGAGAGATGAGGATTGAGCCCTATGCTTTACCTCTCGAACTTGAACATAAGTTACGGAAATTTATGCATAAAATGGGGATTGTATTTGGTTCATTTGATTTCATTGTCACTCCAGAAGGTCAATATGTTTTTCTTGAAGTCAATGAACAAGGGCAGTTCTTATGGATAGAAGAGTATAATTCTGAATTTAGAATGCTAGATATGTTTATTCAATTTCTGCTTGCTCGCTCCACAAAATTTAAGTGGGACGCTAATAAAGCTCAACATACGATTGAACATTATCGGAAGAAAATGGCCAATGTGTTCATTCAAAACATGAATCATCATGTTCATTTGAATTGTGCAAAAGCCTATAACGTATAAGGAAGTATCTATGAACAAAACGTTGTTAAAATTGCCATTGTCCGTGTGGGGATTGGTTATGTCCATGCATGCCATCGCTGAAAACATCGTTGATGTATATGGTGCTGAGTTCCGCGTATCAGAGGAAATCATAAGAAAATACGCAAACGCGGTGGGTGAAATCGAAGGATTATTACAAAACGCGGCTAAGACAATCCGCCACGGCATGGTGAATTCCGAAGTAAATAAAATCCTGTTAAAAAAGAAACTGTTAGCGGAAAAAATCAAAGAGGAGAGTGATTTTTTGTTCGTGGACTTTGATACTGTTTTCTATCCTAATAATAAAAACCAATATACCACCATTGAGGTTGTTAACAAAACACAAGCAGACAGACTGAGATTTATCCATCCCGTGGTTAATGATAAAAATTATCAGAGCAAAAATGACTTGATAGATCATATGATCAATTTTGAGAGACTCGAAATGGAATTACTCATGAATAACCAATTGGACACAAGGGATGTATCCTGTCCGGTCTACCACTGTTTCAGTGGATTTCATCATCCTAAGTTAAAACCTTATTTAAAGGTGTTTAATGCGGGTGCTATAAAAGAAAAGAAACTTATCGTTCAAACACTAAATCATGATCCTCATCCAGAAAGACGGGCAGCGGCTGCGTTTTTAATGGGCCATTTTCCTCATCCAGAAGAAATTATTTCTCTCCTTTTACCTCATGTGAATGATCCTTATGGTCTCGTTAGGAATAATGTTATTCGCGTCATTGCTGCGACAATGGCTAAGGCAAAAATAACGCAGATTGATGTTATACCTTTTTTAGAACTCTTGGATTCTCCAGAGGATACCGATAGGAATAAGGCCTTGTATGTATTATTAACTGCAGCAGAATCTGAGCCTACAAAAAAAGTAATTGCCCAAAAAGGTGGCCAGCGATTATTGGCCTTGCTTCAGTTAAAACAACCAAATAATCATGAGCCTGCTTACCACCTTTTTAAGAAAATCAGTGGGAAAGATTTCGGGGAAGACAATGTGATGGCTTGGGCCAATTGGTTAAAAGCGCAAGCGTAATAGGTTGCAAATCCCATGAAAGACCATTCTTTATTTCGATCTGAGGTTATGCAAAATAAGCTGGGACAAATGTATGGTTCGGTCTCAATGAATATTCCACCACAGTATACAATTGTCACTATTGGTTTCACGGTACTGGTACTTTTGCTTATTTTGTTTTTTATTTTTGCTGAATTTTCTGAAAGATTCGTGGTGACAGGTTATGTCAATTCCACAAAGGCGGCTGTGCAGGTTTATCCAAAAACGAATGGATTTATCATTGAACGGTATCACAAGCAAGGGGATAGCGTTAGAAAGGGAGAGCAATTGTTTTTGATTGATACCTCCTATGCTGGATATCAATACAACGATGAAATTGGCCAACAACTTAAACAAAATAAAGTATTCGTTGAAAAAGAAATTACTAATAAAACGCAATATTTACACGCCATGAAAGCGCTATTAGAAAAAAAATATATCTCGCTAATGGAGTATAACGCGAAAAAAGATGAGCTGATAGCGCTTAAACATAGAAGAAATCTAATCGAGATGGAGATGATTAAATATCAACAGAGCAGGTCGTATCTTATTCGCTCCCCCATTGATGGGATGGTTGCCGGTGCGATGTTTAAAAAAGGCCAATATGCCCATGCTGCTAAACCCTTGGTCAAACTCATACCGAATAATTCCGAATTAGTTGCGGAACTATTTGTTCCCGCTAAACAAGCGGGTTTCTTAAGTAAGGAGAATAAGGTGATGATTCGTTATGATGCTTATCCCTATGAACGTTTTGGGGTCTATCGAGCTGTCATTAAAGATATTAGCCAAAGCATTTTAACAGACGAGGATGAGGAGAAGCCCATACGCATAGGGGAGCCTTATTACAAAATCACGGCTAAGTTAGAAAAGCAGCATGTCATGGTTTATGGAAGAGAGAAAAAAATACAACATGGTATGACCTTATCAGCAATCATTGTGGGCTCAAAACGAAAAGCATGGCAATGGATGTTGGACCCTTTATACAGTTTTTACGGGATGTTGTTCGTATGAGTTATGGGGATGCTGTTCTGCAATTTAAAAGGGGTCCAAGATTACCCATGATTCTGCAAGATGAGATCGCAGAATGTGGCCATGCTTGCATCGCAATGATCAGCAACTTCTGGGGCCATGATCTGGATCTCCATGTTCTGAGAAGACTCCATAAACCTTCTCAGCATGGGGTAAGCTTACTCGTATTAAAAGATTTACTCGAAGAACTTGGGTTTACAACAAGAGCATTAAGGGTATCCTTAAGTGAGCTGGGGCAAGTCAAAACCCCTGCTATTATCCATTGGAACATGAATCATTTCGTGGTTCTTAAGCAGGTGAAAAGAGATGCCATTGTCATTCATGATCCAGCCATAGGGGTTAGACAGTGTGGAATGGATGAAGTGTCTAAACTCTTTACAGGTATTGTACTGGAAGTTGAGAAATCCGATCATTTTAAGAAAATCAAAGAAAAAAATCGGCTGAGTTTATATGATTTGGTCAAAACGGTTCATGGAATAAATAAGTACCTTGTTTTATTGGTTTTGCTTTCGCTGTCTATCGAAATTTTAAGTTTATTGAATCCTCTGTTCATCCAATATGTGACTGATGATGTGGTGAGTTCAAGTAATGTTAGCAATTTATATGCGGTTGCTTTCGCTTTTGTTATTTTAATCATTATCCAGGTCTTTACAGGCTATATTCGCGGCAATATGGTTATCTATCTAACAAACCATTTAACAGATCAATTCTCAGCCAATGTGGTTAAACATCTTTTAATGTTGCCTTTGGATTTTTTTGAAAAGAGACACAAAGGAGATATTCAGTCGAAGGTACAATCCATCGATCAAATTCAGAAAAAGATAAGCACAGATTTTGTAAACACGGTATTGGATGGGCTGATGATAATCATTAACCTTGTTGTGATGATGGTTTATAGTCGAATTCTCACCCTAATAGTCATTTTCTCATTATCCATCTACTTAAGCATCCGGTGTTTGTCTTATCGTTCCCTAGGAAAGCAAACGGAGTTATCTATTGTACAGCATGCTAAAGCAGCTTCAGTTTTCCTGGAAACACTCCAGGGCATCATGCCTATCAAATCATTCTTAAAAGAACGAGTTAGATTTAGTATGTGGAGGAATAACTATATTCATTCGTTAAATGCTGACATCAGTGTTTCCAAGATAAATGTCATTTATGATGCGGTGAGTCAGTTATTGTTTCATCTAGAACCTATTTTAGTGATCTGTGTTGGCACTTCTCTTATTTTCATGAATGCGTTTTCTGTTGGGATGCTGATTGCTTTTCTTTCCTATCGCCTTTTACTTGTCAATAAAGCTTCTTCGCTGATTCAAAACCTCGTGGACTATAAATTGATTTCAATCCAGTTGCGGCGGTTAGGTGACATCCTGTTTCAAGAACCTGAATCCATTAATACAGGGTGTGGGAAAGCGGAACAAGCAAGGGGAGATTTGGTGTTGAAGAATGTCAATTTTAAATACAATGCAAACGAAAATTTTATTTTGAATAATGTTAGCTTAACGATAAATGCCGGTGAAAAAGTCGTGATTACGGGTCCATCCGGATGTGGCAAATCGACTCTATTAAAAGTGATGATGGGTTTACTCCACATGAGCAGTGGCGAGATTTATATAGACACCGTGCCGATTATCGATTATGGATTAAAAAACTATAGGAATCTAATGGGCTCCGTAATGCAAGACGATGTCTTGTTAACGGGTTCGATTCTAGAAAATATTTCTTTTTTTGAGGAAGAAGATATTGATCTTGAAAGAGTTTATAGCGTAGCTAAATTGGCTTGTATTCATGAGGCAATCAGTAAATTGCCGATGGGCTATGAAACCTTGGTTGGAGAAATGGGATCAACCTTGTCAGGTGGTCAAAAACAGAGAATATTATTGGCCAGGGCCCTGTATAAGAAGCCTAAATTACTCTTTTTGGATGAAGCAACCAGTCACTTGGATGTCGATAATGAAAGAAAGATTAATCAAGCATTAAAATCGCTGGAAATCACGCAGATTATCGTTGCTCATAGAAAAGAAACTATTCGGATGGCCGATAGGGTGATCGTGTTGGAGGCAATTAAAGTGAATTAGTATAACAGCTCAGATTTCCCATGTTTGATTTGGTTCCTGATATGGGTGATCTATTATGAATTAGTTTGTTGATTTTTTAAAATGTCGACGTACTGACTTGTCCGCGTATCCATTTGTTCAGAGTAATGGATTCCGAACGTATGGATGCCACGGACAAGTCGTGGTACGTCGAGCTTTCAGGCTGTCAAGCAAAACTTAGGTGGATGTGCGTGCTGACCGTAGGACGCGATTTTTCCTGAATCTAGTCCCAACAAGGAGGTTCTTGCTTCGCTCTCAAAATGAGAGGACTTCTCAGCGCCTCGCTGTATTAAGACCATACTGCTTAGCTCTATAAAGGGCTCGCTCTCCTAATTTTAATTTTTCTTTTTCTTGGCTCGATCAATTGCGATTGCAATGGCTCGACCTTCTCCGTACCCTTCTTTAAGCAATTTATTAGCGATCTCAATGGCCTTATTTCGGATAGATGAGTCCAGATTCTTCATGGAGTCTGGATAATCGGATTTAGTCCATGGCATGATGTGTCTCCTTTAATGATGATATCTCGCCTCTTGAGCTTTTTTGATATTTTCTTGTCTAGCTTTTTGTTGTGCTTTTGTAGGTTTTTTCTTTTCGGGCACATTTTCTCTAGGTTTGGCAGTAAAATGATCTTTTTCTTTTCTACATGGAACACTACCCAGACGTTTTAATACTTTTTTGATACCTTCTGTTTTTCCTCGCAAGTAGCCTGCTTCATCAACATAAGCCTTATCTTTACTGATTAACCATTTTTGCGTTGCCCAGGATCCGCTGCTTTTTTTGCCAGCAACACGTTGTGCTCCGCCTTTTTCACCCACATCTTGAGTACGAAAGGTTTGAAATTCTCCTTTTGGTCGAACTTCAATATGATAATAATCTCCTTCACCACCTAGACCAGGTTTTTCTCATTCAGGTTTCTCTGGTTGTCTCCTGGAGCGCTCTCTCGAACTCATTTCTTGCCAAGTCTCTTGAGCTTTTTCGATGTTTTCCTTTGTTGCTTGCTTTTGTTTTTTGGTTGCCATCATTTTAATCTGCGTTTATATTTGGCTTTATGTTTAAGTATAGTTAAACGTATGAATTCAGGATAAAATCATCAATTTAATCAATAAATTAAATTGATGATTACGTCTCTCCTGGCTCCCAACTTTCCGGTTTTGACTATACTTATGAGCAGATTAGTCAGGTGTTGAGGGTGTTAATTCTCAAATTTTGATTTGTTGGAGGAAGAGATGACACAAGACAAGCAAGAAATGAATAAGAAAATAGAAAACTTAATTTTTCTTCAAAATCTGATTCCTGGTAAACAAGATTCTCTTTTTATTGAAAGTTTTAAGCAGAATGTTCTAGATAAGGATGACGATGAGGAACAAAAGCAGTACAGGCAACAATTACTTAATCAGTCTCCACCTAAATTGACATTTCGAAGTAAGAAAGAAGAAGATGAATTTTACAAAAAAGAAGCAATAAATTGCAGTAATTTTTGTTGTGGAAGCCAGGTATTACAAACTAATCTCTATACTCATCAAATAAACCTGGTCCCAGATGATAATTATATGCTGTCAATTGGTACCGGAAAGCTCTACGAAGGAACTGCCAGTAAGATAAGAGGGGAATTACAAGACGATATACGTAGCGAACCGTTTGGGAGTACTAAGCAAGGGCAAGTACTGACTGGACTTAAGGAATTTAATACCACGCTTGATCAAGAAGTCCAAGGGAGTCCATCTTTAGAGACTAAAGAAGCGAGTGCCAAGGAGAAAAGTCGCAGTCCATTTCAGACTGAACCTAAACCATGGAAAGAGGAATAACAAGAGGTTGCAGTTTAATTTACTGTAGCTATTGCGAGTTCCTTACTAATAAATCTGTCGCTTCTGAAAAATAAAACTCTTCTGCTTTTTGAATATGGATGATTCCAAGCTGCTCCGCCTTCTTAAGATCCCCTGCATATTGACTAACTACAGTGAACTCCTCATCTTGATTTTCTTTAACTAATTCTTCAACCAGACTTACAGTTGTGACGTTTTCAGATTTAAAGGTTTTAAATCGATAAGACAAGCATAAGTAGATGTTAGGTAAAATTTCCACTGGCTCTTTATTGTCTTGTATGCTGATATCAATTTTTTCTTTGAATGGTAAATCAGGGTATTGCTCTTTGAATAAATCCAGTATGGCTTGTATGTTTAGTTCATTGGTATTGGAGATTAAATATACTTTTTCCGACGCTGCTTTTTCAACTAACTGTCTCAGCCTATCCTGAGTATGTTCGCTCATTTTGATACTTGCATTCCATGCTTCTTTCAACAATTTGTTACGTTCACCTGTAGACATATCATCCATAAAATAAAAAATTTCGGCTAAATTATCTAAAAAATCCTCTGTAGAAATGTTTCCTAATTTATATGGTTCTATAAGTGATTTATATTTTAACTTATATTGAGCCATCACCCATGCGTAATTTGTACCCGTTTGAAAAAAGCCGGGCATACACTGTAAGCAACCGTAGCTATATTGATTACAAAGTCTTACAAAAGCGGAAACCGTTTCATTGATTGAATAATCATGTATGGTAGATAAATTAACTATAAGCCCCATCTATACTTCCGGTTTTTACATTGAGCCTTATTATAAACAAAAATAGCTGTTATAAAACTGATGATTGCTTAAGCGATTATTAGCATTCTGCTATGAAAGATAATAGTTTTTGTAACAATTAATACTTAAAAATTTTTTTCAAATAACTTTCCAGCTTATCCCAGCGGGGAGGGATACTGCGAAAACCAACGAAGTGATCAGGGCGAATCAAATAAAGATACTCACCAGCAGCACCATATCGCTCGTGAATCCTATTCTCTTTGTCAAAAATGAGTTGATCAGGCCAATTATAATTTTCAGGATCGTAGTTTGTTACCACCAGGTAAACATTTATCCATTGACTATAATGTGCGTTAATGTTCTGAAAAATTGTATTAATTTCAACAATCATTTCATTTTGAAGTTCATTGCCGCACGCAAAAAGGAATAAACCATGTTTTCCTGCGAGTCGATTTTCAATAGCCAATGCATTTCATTTTTCTTGCTACTGGTTGCATTATAAACATCAGGGGCTCTTTCACCAGGCCTGGGACCTTTGCCGAATTCAGACCAGGCTACCAAACATGAAGTATGTTCCGATAAATGCAGTTTTGATGGCCAATAAATAGGCAAGCCTACAAACTCATTAACAATAGGGGTTCTTAGCAATGCGAACATTGGATTGTGATAATATTCCACCGAAATATTTCATAACAGGTTCAAACTGCATCATAAGTTTTGTTATGTGATCTCTGTATTCTCGCGAAATTATACCCGTCATTGAAAAAGATTTTTCATTGATATCAGATAGAAGTTTTGCAGGCTTTAGGGTTTGCTTCTGTTCATAATCGTAACTATCAACCAATGATTCGTTTGCTACTTTTTAACAGACTAGTGCTAATTTCCATCCTAAGTTTCCAGCATAAAGCAAACCTGAATTCATACCCAAAGAGGTTAACGGACTGACTTGATGGGCTGCATCACCGCACAAAATGACGCGGCCTTGTTTGCGATTATCAACCGATTTTAAATACGTGTGGAAATGCGAAATCCAGCGAAGATCAGACAGCTTACCGGGGATGGCTGATAAGTTATCAAAATAACTCTGTAATTCGTCCAATGTAGGTTGCTTTCCCCTTTCGTAGAGTGCTTCCTTCTTAGGCAATGAAACAAGCACTCCCCAACGCTTGTCGGGCAAACCACTTATCGAGGCAAAACCATGCTTTGCTAAAAAGAAATACCAATGCTCTGGGTTGAAATTACCCTCAACGAGTACATCAGCAATAATATAGTGAGAAGGGTATTTTTTGCCCTTGCTAATAAACGTGTTATTCTGCCTCACGAAACTGTGAGCGCCATCACAACCTATAAGGTATAGACCAAAATTGAATTTACTGAATTTGAACACTGCTTCAGGTTTCTCATAAGATCAATTAGCTCGTTTAAGTTTTGCCTTTTATACGATAAAATCCCTTCTGCTCATGTCTTAGGATTTTTCTGCTATGCGCCAAGTTGTTCTAGACACGGAAACGACAGGTATTGGTCACGAATTTGGTCATCGGATCATTGAGATTGGCTGCGTTGAATTACTTGATCGCAAGCTAACTGGAAACCATTTCCATGTCTACCTTAACCCCGAACGTGAAGTGGATGAGGGTGCTTTTCGTATCCATGGTATCAGTAATGAATTTTTGCAAGATAAGCCTTTATTTAAACAGGTTGTCGAAAAATTTATTGAGTTTATACGAGGCGCCGAGTTAATTATTCACAATGCCACTTTTGATCTAGGATTTCTTAATGCTGAGTTGAAATTGCTCGACTGGCCTCTTTTAATCCATGATTACTGTTCTGTCTGTGACACCTTAATTCTGGCGAGAGAAAAACATCCTGGGCAAAGAAATAGCTTGGACGCACTTTGCAAACGCTATGAAATTGATAACTCTAATCGCGCTCTTCATGGTGCTTTGCTGGATGCTGAAATTTTAGCTTCTGTCTATTTGGCAATGACTGGGGGGCAGGCTACGCTCTTCGATAATGAGGTTGAACTCGCAGGCATTGCAACCAATACCACTAAACACTCCGTCGAAACGTTAATGAGTCGCTCACCTGTGGTGTACGCTAATGAACAAGAGTTGCAAAGACATCAAGAATTCATCGAATTTTTAATCAAAGAATCAGGTACTAATCGATGGATTGCTGAAGAAGCGGAAATTGTTTAAATTTTGGACTATATTAAATTCAGGGCTTGTATAGTTCAAGGGTGTTGTCATGGAAGAATTAAGACCTCGTAAATATTGGCCTGCAGTGGTTTTATTTGGCCTTTCTGTTCTATATCTTGATGCTCATGCTCCTGTTCATGCAGCGAATATCAATCCTCATGGTCCTTATTTAACTCTGGCGTCGAATACCTTTATCTTCAATCCTCGTGCACTCCGCTGGAAAGCTGTGCAAAACGGTAAAGTGATTAGAACGGGTAAAGCTTCCGGGGGCAGCAAATATTGTTCTGACATAAAACGGTCTTGTAAGACTCCTTCTGGCACTTATCGGATCATCAGCAAAGGAGGGGCAGGTTGTCGTTCGAGTCGTTATCCTCTTCCTAATGGAGGAGCAAAAATGCCGTATTGTATGTTTTACAGTAAATATTACGCTATCCATGGCTCTTATGATGTGCCGAATTATAACGCCAGCCATGGTTGTATTCGTGTAACTCCGGGTGATGCGTTGTGGTTGCATCGTAACTTCATAAGAATAGGAACTAAGGTAGTCGTGCTGCCTTATTAGGGTTAATTATCTTCATCCTCATCTTCTATGCTAAAGGATGAGCCACAACCACAGGTGCTTTTTGCATTGGGATTACGAATAACAAATTGTTCTCCCTGAATGCTTTGCACATAATCAATCTCCGCTTCATTGAGATACTGATAACTCATTGAATCGACTAGTAGTTTCACAGAGGATTGCCCATTAGAACACGTTTGCTCAATAACTGTGTCATCTTCTTGGATTTTTTCATCAAAAGTAAAGCCATACTGAAAGCCGGAGCAACCTCCACCTGTCACAAAGACCCGTAAATTCAGATTCGGGTTTTCTTCTTCTGCAATTAAAGAAGCGACTTTATCTGCGGCACTTACAGAAAAATAAATGCCCGAAGAGGTGGGAGAAGCATTAATTGCTGCCATTTCTTTACTCCAAAAAATATCTAGTATGTACTCAATGATTATTTTCTAATTGTACAATATTATCGAATAATTTGTTCTATTGTAGCCCCACCCAAGCACTGATTTTTTTCATAAAAGACGATGAATTGCCCGGGAGTTACTGCTCTTTGTGGACTAGAAAACATAACATAGTGTTGCTTATCAGCCGCTGGTGAAACAATACAAGCTTGCTCCTCTTGGCGGTAGCGAGTTTTTGCATAGCATGTCAAGGGTAATTTATCGCTACAATCGGTCAGCCAATGAATGGGACCACATACCAAACCTTGAGAGTATAACATAGGATGATCATTGCCTTGGGCTACGATGAGGGTGTTGGTTTCTATTTCCTTATCGACAACATACCAGGGGCAATCGTGAGAAGCTTGCCGTCCTCCTATACCCAAACCTTGTCGCTGACCTAATGTATAGAACATCAAACCATCATGTCGACCTAATGTTTCACCTATGGTATTTTTGATGTCTCCTGGTTTGGCTAAAAGAAATTCCTTCAGAAAAGCTTTAAACCTTTTTTCACCAATGAAGCAAATCCCCGTGGAGTCTTTTTTCGCGTGCGTGACCAATCCCAATTGTTTGGCAAAATCTCTTATCTGGCTTTTAAGGTAATCACCAACAGGAAATAAAGTCTTAGCTAATGCTTTAGGGGCAACAGCATGCAAAAAATAGGTTTGATCTTTCTCTCTATCTTTAGCTTTAAACAGTTCGCCAGTACCATGATTTAAGTGGACTCTTGCATAATGTCCAGTGGCGATATAATCCGCGCCTAAAGTGAGGGCATGATTTAAAAATGCATCAAACTTTATTTCTTTGTTACAAAGAACATCAGGATTTGGAGTTCTGCCTTTTTCATATTCATCAAGAAAATACGCAAAAACCCGGTCCCAATATTCCCTTGAGAAGTTGACTGCGTGCAGAGGGATACGTAGTCGATCACAAACAGCTTGAGCATCAGCTAAGTCATCAGCGGCAGCGCAGTAGCCGTTAGTATCATCTTGTTCCCAATTTTTCATAAACAGGCCTTCAACACGATAACCTTGTTCTTGCAACAACCATGCTGCGACAGAGGAATCGACTCCGCCAGACATGCCAACAATAACCTTAGCTTTCATAGATATCAATCTGTATAAAAAATTGCAAATTTTAGATGCTATAATACTCCAATATTATTTTGGTGTATAATTGATAAATTTTATAAACCGTTTTCCAATACCTATTTAAATGATGTTGATTAACTTAAAAACCCTATCGGCTAAAGCCGAGGGGGAGCATATCGTATTAGAACTACGTGAAAGGCTACCGACGCATCTGATCTCGCCTTGCACTGTTAATTGTCATTTTTCTGTAGAAAAATGTAATGACTATTATTTGTTACATTTAAATGTTGAATCAAACCTCGGCATTATCTGTCAAAGATGTTTGCAAGAGTTCAGTTATCATTATGATAATACATCGGAATTGGCAATTGTTAGCTGTGATGAAATGGCTGACAAATTGATGGAGCAGTTTGAATGTGTTGTTGCTGATAATAATCAAGTTGACTTGAAAGAATTAGTAACTGACGAATTGCATCTATATATCCCGGAATTGCATGCAAAGAGTAGTGATTGTGATCATAATGTAGATAAATTTATTGGTGTTGAGAGCGCAATAAAGTCGAAATTAACTAAGTAATACTTGGATTACTATTAAAAAATCGGTAATATTCCGCCCCAGCAAACGCAAATCGTTTAGGAGTAATACAATGGCTGTACAACAAAATAAGAAATCACGCTCTCGGCGTGATATGCGTCGTTCTCACGATGCGTTAACTCCACCAACTTTATCGGTGGATCCTACCACAGGCGAGAAACATCTACGTCATCACATTACACCTGATGGTTATTATCGTGGTAGAAAAGTTTTAGATACTGATAACAATTACGAACAAGAGTAATCGCTTGAAAAATATCACCATTGCTATTGATGCGATGGGTGGGGATCATGGTTTAAAGGTCGTGATTCCTGCTTGTGTTCGTGCTGCTCGACACAACCCTGATTTGAAGTTGTTATTGGTTGGTGATCAAAATCAGGTAAATGCGCATCTTAAAAAAATTAGCGTAGCTAACAGCAATCAATTTTCGGTAATTCATGCCTCTGAGGTTGTCACGATGGATGAATTGCCATCTCATGCGATGCGCAACAAGAAAGATTCATCCATGCGGGTTGCCATTAACTTGGTAAAAGAAGGGCGTGCACAGGCTTGTGTCAGTGCAGGAAACACAGGCGCACTGATGGCTACTGCCCGCTTTGTTCTCAAAACATTACCAGGCATCGATAGACCTGCCATTATTGCGGAATTGCCTACGGCGAAAGGTAAAACCCGGGTGATTGATCTAGGTGCCAACGTTGATTCTTGCGCAGAGCATCTTTTTCAGTTTGCAGTTATGGGATCTGCATTAATACAAGCGGTTGATAAGAAAGCAAAACCCAAAATTGGCTTACTTAATATTGGCGTTGAGGAAATCAAAGGAAACGATCAGGTCAAACGTACCGCCCATATGCTTGCTGAGTGCAATTTGATGAACTACATCGGCTATGTGGAGGGTGACCAATTTTATTCGGGTCAAGTCGACTTGGTTGTATGTGATGGCTTTGTTGGTAATGTAGCTTTAAAAGCAAGTGAAGGCTTAGCAAAGCTAATGATCGCAGTACTGAAAGAGTCTTTTTCAAAAAATGTATTAACTAAACTTGTAGGAATACTGGCTAAACCTGCTTTAGGCCACTTGAAAGTGAGAATGGACCCTGCCAGATACAATGGTGCTAGTTTGCTTGGATTAAATGGTATAGTTGTTAAAAGTCATGGTAGCGCAAGTGACCTGGCGTTTGCGCATGCTATTGAAGAAGCAACGTTACAAGTAAAAAATAATGTGGTCGATTTGGTACGTGATCAAATTACGGAGTTTATTAATCAAGGTTTGTTGCTATGAAAAATGCCGTTATTGCTGGGACAGGCAGTTATTTACCTGAACGTTCTGTTACCAATCAAGAATTAGAATCCAGTCTAGATACCAGTCATGAGTGGATTTACTCTCGTACTGGTATAAGTAGCAGACATATTGCTTCAGAGCATGAAACCACCTCTTATATGGCTTCTCAAGCGGCTCTGAAAGCCGTTGCCTCCTCGGATATAGAGGCAAATGATATTGATTTAATTTTAGTTGCTACTTGCACACCAAATCATTTTTTCCCCAGTATGGCTTGCCATGTTCAGCACGCGCTTAAGATAAATAAACCTATTCCTGCGTTTGATGTGGGTGCTGCTTGCAGTGGTTTTGTATATGCTATGGATATAGCCAGACAATACATTGCTGCGGGCAATGCCAAACATGTTCTTGTGGTGGGTAGTGAAAGCATGTCGCGAGGCCTTGATTGGACAGATCGATCAACTTGCGTGTTGTTTGGTGATGGTGCTGGCGCTGTGGTCTTGAGCGCAAGCGATAAACCAGGTATTTTGGCGAGCACACTGCACGCTTCTCATGATGTTGATTGCCTGTTAACTTACCCAAACTATACTTCTCAAGATAAGAAGGCGTTCATAGGAATGCGTGGCCATGAGGTATTTAAGATTGCGGTGAACATCATGGGTGATATTGTTGATGAAATTCTGCAAGCTTGTCATTTACAAAAGTCAGATATCAACTGGTTGATTCCTCACCAAGCTAATATTCGTATTATTCAAGCCATAGCCAAGAAATTAAATTTACCAATGTCACAGGTTATTGTGACTATTGAAGAGCAAGGAAATACTTCAGCAGCCTCTATCCCCTTAGCTTTAGATTATTCGATTAAAGAAAAACGTATTAAGCGCGGTGACATACTTCTATTAGAATCTTTTGGGGGAGGAATGACTTGGGGTGCTATGGTTCTTCGTTATTAAATTGCTTATATTGGAGCATATAATTACTTATGATTAATTCTGCATTTGTATTTCCTGGTCAGGGTTCTCAGTTTGTCGGGATGTTAGCAGAGCTGGCTTCCCAATACTCTTTAATTCGAGATACGTTTTCTCAGGCTTCAGAGCGCGTTGGCTATGATATATGGCAACTAACCCAAGAAGGATCTGAGGAGCGGTTAAACCAAACAGAACATACTCAGGTCGCCATGCTCACGGCTGATGTTGCTGTTTTTAGGCTTTTACAAAAATTAGGAGCTCTTCAACCACAAATCATGGCAGGACATAGTTTAGGTGAGTATGCTGCTTTGGTTTGTTCAAGTGCGATTGATTTGCCTGATGCAGCACAACTTGTAGCCAAACGTGGTGAATTGATGCAAAAATTTGTTCCACGGGGTCGTGGTGCTATGGCTGCCATTGTTGGCCTAACTGACGAACAAGTAGAACGTCTCTGTGAAGGGGCTAGCAATTCCGAATATCAAGTTACCCCTGCGAATTATAATGCCATAGGACAAGTTGTTATTGCTGGACATGCAATAGCAGTGGAAGAGGCTATAAAGTTGGCAGAAGATGCGGGTGCACGAATGGCAAAAATTATACCAGTAAGTGTTCCATGTCATTGTCCTTTATTACGCGACGCAGCGAATGCTTTTGCAGAAGAGCTAGCTAATGCAAACTTCAGAACTCCTGAAGTTGCCGTCATTTCCAACGTTGATTTGAGCACCTACCAATCGCCTAGTGATATCCGTACGCTACTCAAGGAACAACTTTATCGACCTGTACAGTGGGTTGAAACAATACAATTAATGAGGCAACGTGGTGTAGAGCGCGTTATCGAGTGTGGACCAGGCAAGGTCTTAAGTGGTTTAGTTAAACGAATTGATAAAACCTTAGTAACGCTTAGCGTTAATGATGTCGCGAGTTTGGAGCAAGCTCTAGCTCAATCGGTTGAAGAATCTTTTTAAGGATCGGGCATGGCAAATTTACAAGGTAAAATTGCGCTAGTTACTGGCGCGAGCAGAGGGATCGGTAAAGCAATTGCTTTAACCCTGGCGCAGAAGGGAGCTTATGTGATTGGAACAGCCACAACAGGGCAGGGTGCTTCGCAAATCACAAACACATTCAGCCAAGAAAATTTAGTGGGAGAAGGAAGAGTCCTTGACGTAACCAGCAGAGAAGGGGTTGATGATTTAATGACTCAACTTGCTGATTTGGATAAAACACCCTCTATTCTTGTGAATAATGCTGGCATCACCTGTGACAATTTATTGTTAAGGATGGATGACGAAGAATGGTATAAAGTTATAGAAACCAATCTAAATGCTATATTTCGATTAACGAAGGCTTGTCTTAAACCCATGTTTCGGGCACGATGGGGTCGTATTATCAGCATTGGTTCCGTTGTTGGCGCTAGTGGTAACTCTGGGCAAGCTAATTATACGGCTGCCAAGGCAGGAGTTGTAGGATTTTCCAAATCGTTAGCGCAGGAAATTGGTAGTCGCAATATTACCGTGAATGTAGTAGCACCAGGTTTTATTGATACCGATATGACCAGCGCCTTACCAGAGATGGTAAAAGAAGAAATGCTTAAGCGTATTCCTCTTAAGCGTTTCGGAAAAGTTGATGATGTTGCTGAAACCGTTGCATTTCTAGCTTCTGATTATGCAAATTATATTACTGGTGAAACCATTCATGTGAATGGTGGAATGTATATGGATTAAATATAGGCTTGCGTTCTTTGTATAATTGAATAAACTAGCCTACAGGAATTTTTTTAACCGAAGAGGAAACACAAGTTATGAGTACAGTTGAAGAACGAGTTCGCAAGATTGTTATTGAGCAATTGGGCATTAAAGAAGAAGAGCTGAAAAACACTGCATCATTTGTTGATGACTTAGGTGCTGACTCACTTGATACTGTTGAATTGGTGATGGCTCTAGAAGAGGAATTTGAAACAGAAATCCCTGATGAAAAAGCTGAGAAGATCACCACCGTTCAAGAAGCGATCGATTACATCGAAGCAAATCTTAACAAAGAAGAAGCTTAATAACTTCGAGGAGTTTTTCATTGACTAAGCGGCGTGTTGTTGTTACCGGCATGGGGATGGTTACACCAGTCGGTCTAAATGTAGAACAAACCTGGCAAAATATTTTAGCTGGTAAGAGCGGCGTGGGGTTGGTCGAAGGTTTTGATACAACCGAATATTCCACTAAAATTTGGGCTAAGGTTAAAAACTTTAACATAGAAAACTACGTGCCGCTTAAAGAAGCTCGCAAAATGGATGTGTTTACTCAATATGGCATGGCAGCCGCAGAAGAAGCACTTGCTGATTCGGGTTTGCTCATCGATGACCGACTTTCTTTACGTGCTGGCGTGGCCGTTGGCGCTGGAATCGGTGGCATTGAGACCATCACTAATAATCAAGAAAAACTCATGGCTGGCGGGCCTCGTAAAGTATCGCCATTTTTTATCCCTGCTGGCATTATTAACATGGTAGCAGGACAGATTTCTATCAAACATCGATTAAAAGGTCCTAACATTTCAGTAGTTACTGCTTGTACTACGGGAACACATAATATTGGCTTGGCTGGTCGAATGATCGCTTATGGTGATGCCGATGTTATGATTTGTGGTGGTGCGGAAATGACAGCGACACCGTTGTGTCTTGCTGGTTTCTCAGCAGTACGATCATTATCAAAACGCAATGATGAGCCTGAAAAAGCATCACGACCTTGGGACAGGGATCGTGACGGGTTTGTAATGGGTGAGGGTGCTGGGATATTGGTTCTCGAAGAATATGAGCATGCTAAGGCGCGAGGGGCGACTATTTATGCTGAATTAATTGGTTTCGGGATGTCTGGTGATGCCTACCATATTACTGCACCCGATGAGGATGCCGATGGAGCCACACGAGCAATGGCTGCTGCTGTGGATGATGCAGGCATTGATGTTAAAGAGGTTGACTACATTAACGCTCATGGAACCTCAACTTATCTGAATGATTTAAATGAAACAAAAGCAGTAAAGCGACTCTTCAAGGAACATGCCTATGAGCTTGCTATTAGTTCGACAAAGTCCATGACAGGACATTTATTAGGTGCTGCTGGTGCTGTTGAGGCTATTTTCAGCGTGCTTGCTATTAAAGATCAAATTGCTCCTCCTACGATTAATCTAGACAATCCAGATGAAGGCTGTGATCTGAACTACGTGCCATATCAACCACAAGAAAGAAAAATCGATATTGCATTAAGCAACTCTCTTGGTTTCGGAGGCACTAACGGAAGTTTGATATTTAAGCGAGTGTAAATGAGTCGCTTGCTTAAATTCATTTTTCTGAGCGGTCTCGCCTTAGGTTTGATTGGTGTTTCAGTTATCAGCTACATTACTTATAGTTTGTACAGCAAGCCGATGGTGACTGGTGAGAAGCCAGTCATCGTTACCATTCATAAGAATACTTCTGCATCGGCTTTTGTGGCCAGTTTAAAAGCTAAACAACTCATTCAGTCAAATCGCCTGTTCTTGTCTTTCATTAAGTTAAAAGGCTTAGCCCCTCATTTGCGAGCAGGAATTTATGAGGTGCAACCAGGCGAATCTGCTATGCAATTTCTGAATAAAGTTGTTGCTGGCAAAGTATTGGTAGAGTCCTTCAGCATTATAGAAGGAACAACGCTTGTTCAAGTAAAGGCTAATTTGAGTAATGCTCGATTTTTAGAGCATAACATAGATGATTGGCAGGGAATTGAGGGTAACCATCCAAGTCCGGAAGGTTTATTACTTGCTGATACTTATTATTATAATGCAGGCAGTCAGGCAAAAGATTTACTTAAGTTAGCGAATCGTAATTTATTGCAATATTTGGATTATTGCTGGAGAAATCGAAGTCCTGGATTACCTTACAAGTCCCCTTATGAGTTATTAATAGCCGCATCCATTTTGGAGAAAGAAACATCTTTACCCTCAGAGAGAAAATTAATTTCTGGTGTTGTTGTTAATCGCTTAAAGAAGAATATGCCTTTGCAAATGGATCCCACGGTTATTTATGCCCTTGGACCTAATTATCACGGTAAGTTAACCCATGAAGATTTAGCTGTCGCTTCATCTTATAACACCTATCGTTACCGTGGTCTGCCACCGACACCTATCGCAATGGTAGGTAAGGAAGCGATAGATGCAGCAGCTCATCCTCAACCCACGGATTATCTTTACTTTGTATCAAAAGGTGATGGCTCCCATCAATTTTCTGTGACCTATGAGGAACAGAAGCAAGCTATCTCTCAATACCGAGACAAAGGGGCATTATGACAAAACAGGGACGTTTTATAGTAGTGGAAGGGCTTGAAGGTGCGGGTAAGTCCACTGCTATTCAAACCATTAGACAATATCTGCAAGACTTTCTTCCTGAGATGATAATCACTCGTGAGCCTGGAGGAACACGTGTAGGAGAAACGGTTAGAAACCTCATTAAAGAAAATGTACCTAATGAAAGCCTGGATCCCCGTGTCGAGCTATTGCTGCTCTATGCAGCTAGGGTACAATTGTTAGAGCAAGTCATTCGTCCTGCACTAAATAAAGGGACTTGGGTTCTGGCAGATCGGTTTGAATTATCAACGTTCGCATACCAAGGAGGAGGTAGACATTTGGCTCAAGAAATGATTTCTACGTTGTCTACGTTTTGTCTGCAGAATTTCAAACCTGATTTGATTATTTTTTTAGATATTAAACCCGAGCAAGGTCTTGTCAGAGCCAGAAAGCGTAGTGCGGCCGATCGTATTGAACAGGAATCCTTAGCTTTCTTTACTGATGTTTTTAATAGCTATCATGAGATGATTCAGACAATGGATAATGTAATCTGTATTGATGCAAGTCAACCGCTAGAAAAAGTCCAAGAAGACATTATTACGCAACTTAAAACATTCATCGCTCATCATGCAATTACTTAAGCCATCTGAATTAGCAAAAGATTACACGGCATGGTGGGATCGTTTTTGCTCTATGTATGAAAATCAACGATTGCCCCATGCCCTTTTACTTATTGGACATCAGTCTGCACATATCGTTGATTTTACCTATAAAATGGCTGCTGCCATTCTTTGTACCCATGAAAAAAAACCTTGTGGTGAATGCAAATCGTGTCGATTACTGACATTAAAAGAGCATCCTGATTTTTATTATGTCCAACCAGAGAAAACAGGTGGCATGATTAAGATCGATCAAATTAGGGATCTTCAAACAATTGCTTTTACTTCTCCGCAATTAGGTCGCCAACGGCTAATTGTTATTGGGCCCGCAGAAAAGATGAATCCTGCTGCCGCAAATGCGCTATTAAAACTTCTCGAAGAACCACCTTCTACAATTATGTTTGTTTTAATCGCAGAGCAAATCAGTACCATTTTGCCAACGATCTTAAGTCGCTGCCAACAATGGCGCTTTTCTTTTGCTGAAATCTTAGAGGCTGATTATTTAACCATAGGGGAAAGTTATACAGAAACTAGTGTGAGAGGGGAAATTTTCAAGCAACACCCTATCATTATTCAGGATTTATTAGATGTAATGAACGGACATACTTCGGTCTGCGCATTGGCAACAAAATGGACTAAACATGAATTTGGTGACCTGATCTGGTTGCTGTATTTGTTAAATTCTCAAATGCTCTATTATCAGCTAGTGGGTTTTAACTCTGAGAAAAATGGATCCAGCTCATTGTATGACTTATCGAAATATTTTAAGCCACCTGCATTATTTAGCCAATTGGATGAGCTTAATGCCATTATGAGAAAATTGAACCAAAATATTAGTGTTAACCAAACTCTAATCCTGGAGAATTTTTTGTTTAATTTTGTACTCAATCTTCAAGTTTAATTTACCAAAAACAAAACCGAATTACCGTGGCTTGACCTTCCAATTAGCCTTAAGTTTATATTGACTTTTAACAATGCCGACGTACCGCGGCTTGTCCGCGGTATCCATTTGATAGGAGTAATGGACTTCAAACTTATGGATGCCGCGGACAAGCCGCGGCACGTCGAGTTTTTCAGGATGGTCAAACCACGGTAATTCGATGTTCTAAGGTCAAGCAATAAAAACTTGAAGGTCGAGTTGAAGCAATGAACCTTCTAGAGACTAGGCTGACATGCTAAAATCAATATACCTTCAGATACACAACAAATAAGCATGCTAGTCGATTCACATTGTCACCTCAATTTTATTGATTTAACTGAATTTGATAACGATTTAGCGAATGTCATTCGTAAAGCGGAAGAAAACGGTGTCGAACACTTCCTCTGTGTTTGCGTTGAGCTGGATGATTACCCAACATTGTGCGAGTTGGCCGATACTTATCCTAATGTCACCATTTCCGTTGGCCTTCACCCTAATAATGATGTAGTGGTAGAACCTGATTGCAATACGCTTTGCCAGTTGGCTAAGCATCCTTCGTGCATTGCTATTGGCGAAACGGGTTTGGACTATTATCGTACTGAAACATCCTCTGCACAGGAACTGCAACGGCAGCGCTTTCGGACGCATATCCATGCTGCATTAAGCTGTTCAAAGCCTCTAATCATTCATACCCGCCAAGCTGCTGAAGACACGTTGCAATTGATGGCTGAGGAGAAGGCAAGTGAGATAGGTGGCGTTATGCATTGTTTTTCTGAAGATTGGACAATAGCCAAACGTGCTCTTGATATGAATTTTTACATTTCCCTTTCAGGCATTGTCAGCTTTAAGAATGCAACCAAGCTCCATGAAGTGGCTAAAAAAGTTCCTATGGAGCGGTTGTTAATTGAAACAGATTCTCCCTATTTAGCTCCGGTACCCTATCGAGGAAAACAAAATCACCCAGCATTAGTTAAATATGTTGCGATGGCTATCAGTGAGTTGCGCCAAATCAGCTATGAGGAGATTGCAAAAAAAACGACGGAGAATTTTTACCGTTGTTTCGGGAGCCGTTGACATTTCTACTCGGGTTCAACCCTAATCTTCCCAGATTAAAAAACTGAATATAAGGCAAATAAGCGAGCAGATAAATAAGCTAATTGGCAGAACAGAAAAGTGATAAGTTATCACCGCGCCTGAAAGCCCTCCAATGACTGCTGCAAGAGTCATTCTGATCGTATTTAGAATCCCGGTCGCTGTTGCCGCTTGTTGTTTATAATCCTCCAGGACAATTGAGAACGTTGGTGGATTCAACAAGCTAATGCCCAAGGCGATAACTAAAATAGGGGCTAAACCGAGTAGAGTCAAATCTTGTCCACAGAGCAACATCGCTAGCATGACTGAGGAGCTGAGAATCATGGTCATACTGCCTAAGCGAATATTCCAGATGAGTGATTTTTTTTCACGCAACTTGATACCAATGTAGTTCCCCAAGATAAGCATAATGCCATTTATTCCAAAAAGAATTGAAAAATAGAAGGGCGAAATCTTTAAGTGATCAATGATCAGGTATGCCGCATTAACGATAACAATCATCACACAAGAATAAGAGGCGCTGGCAAGAGCAATGCCAATCCAGAAGCGTTTATGGGTTAGGATGTTTTTATAGCTGGCCAAAGAGGCGCGCCAAAGAAAGCTATTTCCATTTTTAGACCAATTCGGTGCTTCTTTAAGCAGGCGTGCTGCCAAAACAAATAAAAGAACGCTGATTAGTGCCATTACAACAAAGGTGGCTTGCCAGCCATAATGCATAAAAATTAGAGAACCAATCAATGGTGCGAATATAGGGGACACCGACACAATCATGGTAATGTGCGATAGTACCCTTGCCCTATCAGTACTATCTTCATAATCACGAGAAGAGGAGAAAGCAACTACATGAGCGCAGCAAACGGCAAATCCTTGTAGAGTACGCGAAAGGATTAGGAATTCAATATTGATGGAGAAAATGCACCCCAAGGTTGCGATGAAAAAAAGGATTAGACTGAGTCGCAATGTGGATTGTCGCCCAAAATGATCAATCAAAGGCCCCCAAATTAATTGCGAAAACCCGAAAACAAAGAAAAATAAACTCAAAGTCAACTGACCTAATGCAGGAGTTGTATTAAAATACGTGGTAATCGCTGGGAGGGCTGGTTGGTACAAATCAAAGGTTAGTAGAGAAAAAGTAGATAGACTTCCTAAGAATAAAAAAGGGGTTGTTTGCGATTCTGGCGATGATGGTTTACTTGGCATAATACCCTCGAGGTCAAGTCTGAATTATAGCTTAAAATGCAAGAGATTATGTATCCCTCGATGGCGAGTTTCTATCCTGATTTGCCTTGTGTCATCCCTGAATGGATTCTCGCTGCGCAGGAAACACGCAATTTAATGAACAGTCTTATGCAAAATGGCAATTAAAAGAATATAACAACTGAATTACAAGAAGAAAAGTATGACACATATAAAAGCAAATGGTACAGAAAAATTGTACATCGGGCTAATGTCAGGCACAAGTATGGATGGTATCGATGCTGCTTTAGTTGATTTGACTACAAATCGTTTTGTTGCTGGCTTGACTCGTCCATACAGCCCTGAAGCCAAAAACTTCCTTGGTCAGGTTCTTTCTGGACATGTTCAAAGCTTGAAGGTTTTTAGTCAACTAAATACTATCTTAGGACGAGAATTTGCACAGGCTGCCCTTGAGCTTATGGCTACAGCTAAAGTCTCAGCAACGCAAGTTCATGCAATAGGAAGCCACGGACAAACTCTCTGCCATGATGCGACTGCTTATATTCCTTATACAGTGCAACTAGGTTGTGCTCACACCATTGCCGAGCTGACCGGGGTTACGGTGGTTGCTGATTTTAGAACACGTGATCTTGTTGTTGGTGGACAAGGAGCTCCTTTTGCTCCCATATATCATCAAGCGCTTTTTGCGAAATATAAGTTACCATTAATGGTTATAAATATAGGGGGTATTAGCAATGTGACTTACCTCTCACATGATGTTAGCGCTTATGGCTACGATGTAGGACCAGGAAACTGCTTAATGGATGCATGGATCAAGCAGCACCTGGAGCTGGACTGTGATATCAATGGTAATTGGGCAGCATCTGGCTCAGTGATTGCCCCCTTGCTAGACAAATTAGCTAGTGATCCTTTCTTTACGAGACCACAACCTAAAAGCATTGGCAAAGAATATTTCTCGCTAGAATGGCTGACAAAGCAAATAGACCCTGGATACAAACCGGTAGACGTACAAGCAACATTGTTAATGCTAACCGCAAATGTCATTGCGCAAGCGGTGCAAGCTGTGAGGATAAAACCAACACAGGTGCTTATTTGCGGTGGTGGGACGCATAATGTTGCTTTAATGCAGGCCATTAGACAATGTCTTCCAGGAGTGGATGTAACAAGTACAAGCATATATGGCATCGATCCCGACTTTATTGAGGCTGCAATGTTCGCATGGTTTGCTGAAAAAACCTTGAATTACACGCCCTTGGATATGAGCAAAATTACTGGCGCCAGAAATTTAGCAATATTAGGAACAATCTATCCTCGGGGCATTGACAAAGGAAATTAGCTTAGGGTGTAATGTGCACTTTCAATAGACAAGATAATATATTTTGAACGCAAATCAATCAAATTATCAGCATCCTGGCAAGCTTACTGCGTACATCATTTTCTTATTGTCCGCATCGTTTTATTTGTATGAATTTGTTTTGCAGGTTGCGCCTAGTGTCATGGCTGATTCCATGATGAAAACGTTTAAAGTGAGTGCAGCGGGGTTTGGAATCGTTTCTGCATTTTATTTTTATGCCTATGCGCCCATGCAATTACCTGCAGGCTTGCTTTTTGACCGTTATGGACCACGCAAGCTAATGACTTACGCCCTGATTTTGTGTGCTGTCGGTTCTTTCTTTTTTGCATCCACGAATAGCTTGTTAACAGCGGCATTAGGGCGTTTTTTAATTGGTATTGCCTCGGCCTTTTCTTTTATCGGCGTCCTCGTTTTGGTTTCACGTTGGTTCCCACCGCAACAGTTTGCTTTCCTCGCTGGGATTGCACAACTGATGAGTTCCGTCGGTGCGATGTTTGGTGAAATGCCTTTGGCTGCGTTGATTCAGCAAGTTGGCTGGCGAAACGCGAGCTTTATTTTAGCCCTTGTTGGTTTGGCTTTGGCCGCACTGATTTGGTTTGTCATTCGTGATTATCCACATCAACCAACTCAAAGCCCGCCAAAGCGGCAATTTATTGACGAATGGCATCGCCTCGTCAGTGTTTGCAGCCGTTCTTATACTTGGATAACAGGCGCATATGCTTTTGCAATCTGGACCCCCATCGCCGTTTTTGCGGCATTATGGGGAGTACCTTATTTGCAACAAAAATATCAGATTAGTGTTATTTTGGCTTCAGGTTTATGTAGCATGATTTGGTTGGGAATTGGCATAGGTAGTCCTTTGCTTGGATGGGTTAGTGATCGTTTCTATAGTCGGCGTCTTGCGTTGGCACTTAGTTCGCTTTTTGGGCTTGTGGCGACAATGGTTTTATTGTATGTACCTGATGTGTCAATCGGCTGGATGTATGTTGTGCTCTTTATGCTTGGCTTTGGTGCTGGAGGCCAGACAGTGAGTTTTGCCGTTGTTAAAGACAATAATCCCCCGGAATTGGTAGGAACCGCTTCCGGATTTAATAATCTTTCTGTGCTGATTGGTGGCGCAATTTTTCAGCCTCTAGTTGGTGTTATCCTCCATCATAGTGATGGTTGGTCTATTGTGAATGATATTCCAGTTTACACTGTGCAAAGTTATAACCAAGCTTTACTAGTTATGCCTCTATGCTACTTGGCGAGTTTGATCATAGCATTGTTCATACTCAAAGAATCCTATCCAGGGAGCTCAACGTCAGATCTAAGTTTCTTTAGATCAGCCAAGGATTCGTGATAATTGAAGCAGCAAGGCTTCTTCACGTGACTGAGATATTTTTTATTTGATTACCCTTAATGATGGTGGTGTGTCAAAGTTGTACACGAGTGCTAATGTATACCGGTCATCCCATAGTTCCAAAGGGTGCACTCACGTAATATTCTGTGAACAACTGTCATTCCTTTGTATCGACTGTAGTCATATGCGAATCTTAAGTAAAAGTTATTTTTGACTTTGATATCAGTACCTATACCAGCTAACCATCCCCAACGAGAGGTATTTATATCGAAGTCAGTGAGTTGAGAACTTACTAGTTTATATTTTGTATTGATCGCACGGTGCTTTTGCTAATATTAGAAGGTCAGAAATGGCTAAGGAAGGTTCTCCATCATATGCTATGATTTTTTTATGGTTATGTACTAATATTTCTTATGAAAACGCAAAGAGGACTAGATGTTACTACCAGTTCTTCTGAAGTGATTGATAGTATCGATGAATTCCATTACCAGATTTTGGGCTCTGGTAAAAACGCTGATCGTATTCTGAAAGCCGCACAACAAAACCCGGACAATCTACTTCTACAAACTTATGCAGCTATGTTTTATTTATATGCCCAGGAACATGCAGCAACCCACATTGCAGCTAATTATCTTTTGCAAGCTGAGAAAGCATTTAGAAGGGCTAACTTGCGGGAAAAATTGACTTATCAAGCAGCTCAAGCTTGGCTACGCTTGGATTATGAGGCTGCCTTAACGTTGTTTGCAGGAATTATTGCCTTGTATCCACGAGACACATTGGCTCTGAAACTTGCCGAATGGCTATATTATTGTACTGGTCAGGCCTATCAAGCCAAGCATTTTCTCGCTCTTTGTCAGCTGTGTGCTAAAGAAAACATGGACGATCCCTATTTTTTGTCCATTTATTCTTTTGCTTTGGAGTTATGTGGTCAATACGAGGAAGCAAAAGCCATGGCAGAGCAAGCCATTGCCAAAGAGAGGGTTACACCCTGGGCGCATCATACTTTAGCTCATGTTTATCTTTTTAGAAGTGACATTGAAGGAGGTATTAGAACGCTACAAGAACTAAAAGACACATGGGAAACCATCTTGCCATTATTGAAGGCGCACAATAGCTGGCATTTTGCTTTATTTCATTTGGCAAATAGAGATGAAACAAAGACGATAGAATTTTTTCCTAAAATCTTTGATACATTACCTGACACAATAGGTGAGCAATTAGATGCCATCTCTTTACTATGGCGAATGGATATGGCGGGTTTGCCTCAAGATAAGTTATTCAACACGATCGCTTCTCATCTTGGCAGGCATCCTTTTGAGCAGTACGTGGCTTTTAATAATGCACATTTCATCTATTGTTTAGCCAGGATCGGAGACACTAAGGGAGTTAAACAGTTGCTAAAGACCGTTTCAACTTATGTTGAGACTTCTCCTCCTGGTTCATATCGAGATTTATGGAAAAATGTTGCGCTACCTATGTTTCAAGGGATCAGTGCTTTTGTTCAAGAAAACTACCATGAGGCCTGCAAATTGATGGGTCCCGTCATTGAGCAGTGCTATCAATTGGGGGGTAGTGATGCTCAAGATGAACTGTATACACAAACTTATCTCTTAAGTTTACTTAAGAGCCAACAAAGAAATAAGGCGAAGGCCTTTTTTTCCAAGTGTTTATCCCATTATCAAAATACTGCTTTGGCAGACTATTGGTTTAATACAAGATAAAGACTATAACCCAGGCAACGTTCCTGGTCGCCTGTTCGTCATTAGCGTTTGGCGGTTTCTACTGAAAGTTCAGATCGCAAGAGGAAGGCTTTAACAAGTTGCGGTAAATGACCTAACAACCACTCCGCCATTGCTTCTTCTTGATACAAGATTTGTTGGCAAATATCTTTCGTTTCAAGATCATCAGCATTTTCGGCAGCAGTAATTAAGCTTGTGTAAGAAGCAATTTCAAGGTTTTCAAACACATAACTATCGACCGCACCATGGACGACTTCATCGCTGGATAGCATATGACCGGCAACTTGGCTAAAGCCGATAAGCTTTGCCGAGAAATCTTTCAGCATAGAATGATGGCTACCTAGCCGAATAATGCATTTTTCGAGTTGTTCTTGTTGGAAGAGAGTTTCTTCGAGATGAAGTTTCATGCGCTTTTTTAAACGCGGATAATGTTCCAGTCGAGAAATTTGGCTTTTAAGCATCTGTTCGGATTGTTTTTCCATTGCATGGGCATCACGTAGCCAATGTAGTAAGATCTCTTTCCTTAATGTCATAACATTCTCCCCTATTGGTGTCCATACCGCCACAAGAGACTTATCACGACAGTGCGAAACTTAACTAGATTATAGCCAAGAACAGATTTAGATCAATTTTTGACCATTTGCTATAATTAAGAGTACAGTTTATTCATAGAGAATAGCAACGAATCTATTAGAAGAGCTTAAAGGAATATAAGAGGAGCAATGGATATGAAGAAAGCACAGGCTCCAAGTAGGCAGCCACAAAATTTCCACAGTCGCCCAAAAGGCACATTAAAAGAATCTGGCATTAGCGAAGCAGCTTCGGTCTTATTGTACGATAGTAGAAAGGTATTGGATGATAGTAAAAAGGTGGCTAATGAACTATACGAAGAAGGAAAAAACAGGATTCATGAGGTACAAAACAATATCAAGGAATATTCTGATCAGATTGCACATCGAGTTCATGAAAAACCACTACTATCATTGTTAATTGCAGGTGGCGTAGGTTTTTTATTATCTATGTTACTTCGTCGTTAATTGGCTAAATAATAAAGAGTTTAGAAACAAACACAAGGTTGCATTTTAGGTCATACAAGACGAGAAAGGAGGCTTAAAATGAGCATATATACTTACTTACGAAGAGACCATCGTCGGGTTAAGGATTTGCTGCAGCAAATTGAAGAGTTAGATCCTGACCAAATCTCGCTGCGAGATGAATTATTTAACAAATTAAAAACGCAAGTCATCTTGCATGCAAAAGCAGAAGAGAAGATTTTTTATTCACCATTACAACGATTTTCTTTGACAGAAGAAGAAATCAAACAGGCGCGAGAAGAACATGCTGAGGTTGAAAAGATGTTGGAAAGGCTTTCCGAGCGTGATTTTAAAGGAGCAGCTTGGTTTCAACTCTTTGAAAGCATGGCAAATATATTAAGGCATCATATTATAGAGGAGGAGACTCAAATCTTTGAGGATGCTGAGACAGAATTATCTTCAGATAAAGCTCAAGAGATGGAAAGGGCCATGATAAGCGAAAAGAAGGCCGTTGAGAAAAAAATGGACCCTGACTTAAGATGAACGTAGGAAATGTCAACAGACCCTAAGAATGCTTCATTTCCTAGCTTGCCATAAAGAGTTTGCAAAATACTCTTTTGGATCGGTGTAATTTTTTATAATTTCGAACTGACTAGTATCAGCTAGCATTTTGATCTGAGAGAACAAGAATTTGTATGATGACTCCACATGGATGGGTTCAAATTTTTCAAAGGAAAACATTTTATTTGAAGGGGGTATAGTCACTGTCTGCTCACTGAGGCTGAGGAGATAACTCTTCATTGCTCCAGCATAAACATCATAAGTCCCATAATGAGAAAACAGGTTCACATCAAAATCAGCCTGTAATTCTCTATTAATTCGCTGCAATAAGTTTAGGTTGAATGCCCGTGTGATTCCGTCATTATCATTATAAGCTCGCAGCAGGGTATCTATGTCTTTGCGTAAATCAAAACCAATTAGCATGTAATCTCCTGCATGCAAAGAGCTTCGAATATTTTGTAAAAACCGCTTTGAGATTGAAAGATCAAAGTTTCCTATGCTCGAGCCGAGGAATAACACGATATTACGCTTCTCAGACTGCTCTTTTAACCATTTCATACCACTCAGATAATCTGCGTTTATAGCAATAATATCAAGCTCAGGTAATTGCTGATTAAATTGATGGACAAGATGGGTTAGATAATTTTTTGAGATATCAATGGTAAAATAGCTAAAAGATAAACCATCCTTTAGAAATTGATCGATGAGCAATCTGGGTTTAATTCCTTCTCCGGGACCAAGTTCTATTAGATTAAATGATTCATTCTTTAATACATTGGATAACTCTTCTTTCAGATTTGTGAGAATTTCTATCTCGCATGTTGTTAGATAGTAATCTGGGTGGCGAGTAATCTGGTTGAATAAATCGGATCCCACTGAATCATAAAAATATTTAGAGGATAGTTGCTTTTGAGAGCGCGAAAGACCAACAACGACATCATTCATGAATTCCGTTGTCTCATTCTCATGCGGATAATCTTGTAGCATTTTTAATTTTGCATTCATCATCTGCTCCTAAAGGTAGGCAGCCAAACGAATTCCGCTAAATTGCCAGCGCTTTTCCGGTTGAAAAAAATTGCGATAACTAGCCCTGATGTGATCTTGAGGAGTAGCACAGCAACCCCCACGAAGCACTACTTGATTATTCATAAATTTCCCGTTGTATTCCCCTAGACTACCTTCAGGTGTTTTGTAGCCAGGGTAAGGGGAATATGGACTGGCAGTCCATTCCCAAAGATCTCCAAAAAACTGCTTGGGGACATTATTACCTCCACTTGTGTCTGCTTGTGGATGGTAAATACCTGTTTCCAGGAAGTTACCCTCATGTGGAGAAATAGCATTTATGCTGACATAATGTTCCCATTCTTCCTCTGTTGGTAATCGATAGCCTCGCCATTTGGCGTAAGCGTCAGCTTCATAATAACTAATATGAGAAACAGGCTCAGCAAGGGACAGCGCTTTCAAGCCATGTAAGGTAAAGATATGCCATTTACTATCGATCTTTTGCCAATATAACGGTGCGAACCATTTTTGTCCTACAATCCAATCCCATCCATCAGCTAACCACCATCTTGCTTGTACATAGCCATTGTCTTCAATAAATTCCAGGTATTCCCTGTTAGTTACTAGCTGTGGCGCGATCAAATATGGCCGCAAGAATTTTTGATGTCGTGGGATCTCGTTATCAAAACAAAAATGTCTACCTGCATGACCAATTTCAATAAGTCCACCGGCTACTTCAATACTGGGTTTTGTATTTGGCGACGTGTCGTAATGGGGTGATAGTTTCTCTTCTTGATAGGAAGGGAAATCAGGATCACGTGAAAAGTTGTATTTAATATCCATTAACAACAACTCTTGATGTTGTTGTTCATGCTGTAAACCCCAAGTGATTAAATTTTGTATCTGGTTAAATTTATTTTCTGAGATCTCATCAAGAAGAGACAAAATATGCGAGTTTACATAATCGCGATAAGCATATACCACTTTAGTGGTTGGACGTGATAATAACCCTCGCTCCGAGCGT
>NZ_LT906451.1:2820000-2989256 GCF_900187355.1 Legionella lansingensis
GTGACGGTGTTTAGTCTTAACTTAACGCTATTACTCCTGGCATAAGGTGATAGGTGAACTCATGGAAAACGATAGTAAAGAGATAAAATTGTTTGTGCTTGATACGAATATCATGATGCATGATCCTACCGCCATTTATCGCTTTGAAGAACATGATATCTATCTGCCTATGGTGGTCTTGGAAGAATTGGATAGTCACAAAACAGGGTTGTCGGAAGTTGCCCGCAACGTTCGTCAAACAAATCGCATGTTGGTTGAATTAATGAGCAATGCCAGTCATCAAGAAATTGTCGCGGGATTACCCCTTGGCAGATTCCCAACATCTGAAAAAGTCAAAAGTAACGGCCGGTTATTTTTTCAGACGGATGAATTCGAACAACTACGGCCCACGTCGTTACCCGGCCACAAAGCAGATAATACTCTTTTATCAACCGCCTTGGGTTTGCAGAAGAAATATCCCAACAGGCAAGTGATCATTATCTCCAAAGACATTAATTTACGCATCAAGGCCGGGATCCTCGGTATCCCTGCTGAAGATTATTATAACGATAAGGTACTGGATGATGTGAATTTGCTTCACAGTGGTTTACATATCCTTGAGAATGACTTCTGGAACAGTCATGCCAAAAACATGGAAGCCTGGCAAGACAACGGTAAAACGTTTTATCGCATCAGCGGCCCACTTACCGCCCAATGGAATTATAATGATTGCATCAGCACTCAGGATAATCAATTTCAGGCCATTGTGAAGGAGATTACTGAGATTGGCACCATCGTGCAACTTGCCCGTGATTATACTCAAGCCAAACATGCTGTTTGGGGCATTACGGCTCGTAATCGTGAGCAAAATTTTGCACTCAATCTGCTCCTGGATCCAGAAATCGATTTTGTGACCTTACAAGGTTCAGCAGGTACGGGAAAGACCTTATTAACGATTGCTGCAGGCTTAACACAAGTTTTAGATCAAAGCCGTTACAGTGAAATTTTAATGACGCGGGTCACCATACCCGTAGGTGAAGACATCGGCTTTCTACCAGGAACAGAAGAAGAAAAAATGACTCCGTGGATGGGAGCCTTAATGGATAACCTTGAAGTACTGCACAGCTCACAAGAGGGTGGCAGTTTTGGTCGCGGAGCTACTCAGGATCTGTTGCAAAATAAGATTAAAATTCGTTCACTTAACTTCATGCGTGGGCGCACTTTTTTAAATCGCTTTATCATTATTGATGAAGCACAGAATCTGACCTCAAAGCAAATCAAAACCCTGGTTACTCGAGCCGGACCCGGTAGTAAAATTATTTGCTTAGGTGATATCAAGCAAATTGATACACCTTACCTGACCGAAACAACATCCGGCTTAACGTTTGCGGTTGATCGCTTTAAACATTGGCAACACAGCGCTCACATGACGCTAACGAGGGGTGAACGTTCAAGACTTGCATATTATGCTGCTGAACATCTATAGTACATATTTTTTGCCTACCCAAGAGGATTAATCATGAATGACCAAGCCATCACCTTTGATGATGTTTTGCTGGTTCCGGCTTACAACCACCATGAGTCAAGACGTGTGGTTAACATTAGTGTGACCGATAGGTTAGGAAAGCTAAACCTTCAATTACCGGTGATTAGCTCTAATATGGATACAATCACCGAAAGCAAAATGGCGAATTTCATGAATAGCAAAGGGGGGATTGGTGCCCTCCATCGTTTTTTGAGTATTGAGGATAACCTTCATCAATTCAAACAATGTCAAGGGCCTGTTTTCGTGTCTGTAGGATGTACAGCGGCTGAACTTGAGCGCGCAGAAGCCCTACGGGATGCAGGAGCAGATTTCTTCTGTGTGGACGTTGCCCATGCTCATGCAAAATATGTGGGCAAGACATTAAAAAGCTTAAGACAATTACTGGGTAGTCGCTGTATTATGGCAGGGAATGTTGCCACCTACGCTGGTGCCGATTATCTGGCTTCTTGTGGTGCAGATATTATTAAAGCAGGTATTGGCGGTGGCTCTGTTTGTAGCACACGCATTAAAACAGGTTTTGGGATCCCCATGCTTACCTGTATTCATGATTGTGCACGCGCGGATCGTTCAATTGTTGCCGACGGAGGTATCCGCACCTCAGGAGATATCGTCAAGGCACTTGCTTTTGGTGCTGATTTTGTGATGATCGGTGGTATGTTGGCAGGTACTGAGCCAACACCTGGTGAAATCATTACCAAAGAGGATGGGAAACAAGTAAAGCGCTACCGTGGTATGGCTTCACGCGAAGCGCAAGAAGACTTCTTAGGCCAGATGCATGAATGGAAGACCGCAGAAGGCATTACCACAGAAGTGCCTTATCGTGATGATCAGGATAATATTATCGCTGATATTGTTGGCGGTTTACGCTCAGGTTTGACGTATGCTGGCGCCGATACCATTAGTGAGTTGCAGCGCAAATTAAATTATGTGATGGTAACGCAAGCGGGTAGAGTTGAAAGCTTGCCACATAAGCTGTTAGGTAATTAAAAACCAGGTGAGCCCACCTGGTTTTTATATGTACGTGCTTAGTGACTATCAGCCTGCAGCTATTGCTACTTCGGCTACTTCGGGATTATCCGCAGCGACTTTAGCAACCTGGCTAGCGTCAGCAGAAGAACCGGCTCCTTGTCCCATATTTAGAGCCTGATTATTCCCCATGCTAGTAGGACTGGTAACTGTATCCATAGGAGAGTCGTCTTCCTTGAAAAGATCTCTAAGGCCATAATCATCTTCATCCTCCATCCAGTCCCCAGTCTTGCCCTTAGACTCGCTTTTGGACTCGCTTTTTTGATCTTTATCATCAGTTTGCTTGGAGCTCTTTTCATCCTTTTCATCATCGTCTTTTTTGCCGCCCCCGAGACCTTTAAAGCCCTGCCCAATTTTGTTAAGCCCAGCCTCTGCGTAATCACCAATACTTTTAACTCCAAGTGCTTTATTTACTGCCTGATTTGTATCCTCAACAAGCTTTTTTAGATCCTCAAGCATTTGCATTTGCGGATCGTCTTGTTTTGCTTTATCTTCTTTGGGTTGAGGTTTCGGTGCCTGTGGTTTATTTTCTTTCTTATCCTCACCTTGAGGCGCAGGCGAATCTTTTTGCACCATAGAGGTATCTACACCTTCCGCAGCCATATCACAATCCTCTAAAAAAACACTATTTAATTACTAAAAGATAGCACAATTAACGATATTCTGCTTAGCTATCTTAAGCTAAGATAATTATTATTATGGTTGACTTGTATTGAATAATAACAGATCACAATTGACGGTGTTGGCTTTTTAATATTTATTTACACTTATTTTGCAAAATTTTAACCATAGGGAAAATTTCATGCAAATTGACGATTTTCGTGGTATGCGTCGTGGCATCCCAGTCTTTACGCTGAACAAAGAGGATACTTCTATTCTAGCTCCCATCGACCGTAGAGGTAGGCAGAGGGAACATGCCCTGCTTTTATTGCACGGTTTCACTTCGACACCTGCTGTTTTTCGCGCCATGTTACCTTCTTTTTCTTTTTACGATGCGATTATCTGTCCGATGCTTCCTGGTCATGGAGAGAGCATTGAGACCTTTGCTAAAACAAAAGCATCCGCCTGGTTTGCGGTCGCTGAGCAGTCTTGTGAACGTTTGCTGCGCGAATATAAGCATGTTGATGTTCTAGGGTTGTCGCTGGGAGGTATACTAGCCTGTCATTTAGGCAATCGCTTTGATTTAAATTATCTTTACTTGCTAGCGCCAGCTTTTGACTTAAATCTACCACTTCCTGAATTATCGAATTTACTGAAATTAGTAAAATTTTTAAATTGGCTGGGCTTTAGAGAAATACGTGGTCTTGCTGGTGATTTATATACCAACCTGCACTGTGAAATCGCCTATCGAAAATTACCTTTAAGTTCTATTATGGAATTGTTGACCTTAATTCAGCAATTTCCCTTTGCCCTACCCAAGTGCCCAACAGATGTTTTCCTTGGCTGTCATGATAAGGTTGTAGCAAGCTTGCGAGTGGCAGAACGTTTTGCTGATCAACCCAGCGTCACTATTCATTGGCTCAGCAATTCGGCGCATGTCATCCCTTTAGACGGAGACACAGAAAGTATCATCGGTCGTATGAAAAGGAATCTTATTTATTGTAGCGATCATAATCACGAGGATCCCAGGGATCCCAGTCACGCATGTCAAGAACCGAACCTTGATAAGCCATAAAGTCCGTTTTCATGGTGGGAATATTATAAAAATAAATATCGCTAGCATCGGTCGCTAACGTATGTTGACGGTTGACCGCTGCAATGTCCGCTACGGCTTTATCATGCGTCTTTACAAAAGCTCTTTTTGCTCGCAAATATCTACCATTAAAATGCGCACGATCACATAATTCCACATCAAGTTTATCCACAATGCCAGCCAGCTGCACAAACGCTTGCCCGCGGCCACGTATTGTTAATGCATGACTCTTAACCCAATACATTGCCAACCAAGCCTTCTCATCAAGATCAAGGTGAGTAATATTCATGACACCAGCCAACTGAACCCTACTATTATCGACGATAGAAAGTTGCAAATGCTGACTGGAAATACCAGTAATCTGAGTCTGACCCCCACCAGCCACAGTTAACTTGCGCAGGGAAATTTGTCCGCCAAGCGTTGTTGGCCCGGGGTTAGTGATAGAGATATCCATAAGGCCTGAACGCAGTCTATTTCCTGTCACAAAGCCTGAACCACGATAAGTAAAAGCATTTAAATATTGCCCGCGGATGTCAACAGAAACAACCCCGTTGCGAGGATAGCCTTTTGCCAGATAAATCAGTAAATGATTGCCATGCACTCCTACTTTTACTTGTAATAAATCCGTAGTAGGACCACGCAAGATCACTTGTGGACGAGAGTAGCCGGTATGTAAATTGACATTAATATTCCCGTCGACGGTAACTCGGTTAAAAGCAGTCAATTGGCGGTTTTGTAAGGCTTTCAATGTCGTAGGGTGAATCGCAGCGACACGCTTGTGGCAACTTGCAGTGGATAAGACGATGAAAATGAATAGAAAAAACCGCATGAACATAACCAACGTTCCATTTGCCTTAATTTCCCTACATTAGTGGAAGTTAAGGTAATGCGCAAGAGCATTATTAGGGTTTACAGGCTCTAAAACCAAGACTCGCGAGTAAAATCCGAGATGATAATGGCCGTTGGGCAACTATCATAATGCATGAACTCAGGTGCTTTCTTCACTAGAGAAAGTAAAGGCTCATCTTGAGGAATCAAAGCAGGCAATTGAATATAAATGTCAACTAACATGCCATTTTTACATCCCAGATAAACCTTATATTTAGCATCTGGTCCAAAGGATTTTGCCATCATCTCTCGTAATTGTTCACGCACCACTGTCTCTCCCACGTGCTCACTTAAAAACTGACCAAAGACTGTCTGATTTACCTCGCGATTTAAGCGTATTGCCAGGGAAAAATACGCGTCGCTAGAGCGTGCTTGGCAACTGCCATGTTTGTTCCATTCATGTCGCTCAAGGCAGCTACCAGCTGCGTAACTAGGCATAAATTGGCGTAATTCCTGTGCTACCGTCGTAGTTAAATTTACAGGTGAATAATCACAATGATTCTTTTTTTGTTCCGTGCCGCAAAAGCCATAATTTTGGCCACAAATGTCCTGGTTCGGCCATAAACCATGTAACACCAGATGGTTGGCTTGATAAGAATCTGCTGACAATGTCTTACATTCTGGTTTACCTGCCTCAGAGCCATAAGTCTGGCAAAAACCAGGTTGCCAACTGAGTGCCAGAATATAAGAATCAGCAAGATCGGGTAATTGTTCGCAAGTTGTTTTCCCTTTAGCCTGATAGCTATATTCACCACACTCAGCACTTACCCACCGCAATGGCTGTTTTATATTGGGAATCTCAATGCGCAACCAATCTGGGTTTTCTGGGCAGTTAATTTCTCTAATTTCATAACGTTCTGAAGGTTTGACGAAGAGATTATCAGGGTTTGTTTTTTTATTCTTAGAAACATACACCGGACAAGATTTATTAGCCTCAAACTTGCCTGTCACCACGATTGAAGAGAACGAGAACAGAGGAAGAAAAGACAGGAAAATAGTAAACCATGTTACCATTATGCGTCCCAGCAAATGTAGATGCAGGGATTATACGATTAAGTTGATGACAAAAAGAATATTTTTAGCGGCAAATAGTAGACTTCTTTGGAAATATTGCAGACAAGCAACCAGGGAACCCTCATTTGAAGCGGTTGACTGGCCGCATTATTCAGAGAGCTAAATGAACTAGCTAAGATCATCCCTCTTTATCATCATAGCGATCGACAAAGAGGGAGGATACAGAGAAACAGCAGAGATTACACGGCAGTTACATCTTCCGCTTGTAAACCTTTAGGTCCTTTAGTTACTAAAAACTCTACGCGTTGACCTTCTTTCAAAGTTTTACGGTTAGCTGCGCTGTTAATCGAACGAAAATGTACAAACACATCGTCCTCACCATTATCACGACTGATGAAGCCGTAACCTTTATCATCATTAAACCACTTGACGTGGCCTGTTTCTTTATCAGACATTTCGCTTTTCCAAATAAAATTAAACACACACTTGGGTTAAATCACCAACATGGAAACATGGAATAGATAATACCATTTGCGCTGATTCGTTACTTTGCACTACAAAAGGAGGGATTTTCACGAAGAACACTGTTTCCAGCCAGGGAATTAAAAACCACAAGTAATATGATTATAACCCAGAGTAAATTAAATAGCGAGGATTGGAGAGATACTACGATAACTTATGCATTGGTGGTAAGGGCGACCTATCTTCTATTGTTGTCTTAGTATGGCTGTGTTTAAAAGAAAGCAGCGCCATCCATAAAGAAGCACCAGCCCATTGTTGTTGGCGATTACTATGATACAAAGCGTGAGATAACCCGCTAATTGCTTGCTGCAAAGTCTTATCACTTACCATGTTCTCAATTTGGGCAAGATTGAGAACATTGGATTGTGGCCACTGCCATTGCGCCCATTGAATCAATGCATCTCGAGCTGCATGGGGATTATTATCAAGACAAGCTCTTTGCAGATGTTTTAATATTTCTTTAGAGGTTTTATTTGCGCCGCGATGTCGTTTTTGCCAAAACCAAAGCCCTAATGTCAATAACCAAGCGCAGGCAAAACCACCAGCAAGCCACCAAGCTAAACTTGTGAATGCACTTGGCAGCAGAGTTGATTCCTTTACCGCATTCTGCACTCGTTTAGTTGTGGAAGCGGTTTCAACCTGTTTTGGTTCTTGAGAAGGAAGAGGCGTTGTTGATTGAGACGTAGTAGGGAGAGGTTTAACCTGAATGGTATGCTCTGGTAATGTCGCAACGTCTTCTTTACCAGTAAGCGTATTAAACCAGGTTAATTTCAACGCAGGAATGGTCATTTGGCCTGATTTATTAAGCAGGTAGGTGACTTTTGTAATGCTGGTCCCAATCAAATTCCCTTGGCTAAACGTACTGCGCTCAGAGGGTTTTTCCGGGTAGACACTAAATTCATCGCTATTAGCGAAATCAAGTGCAGGCAATAATTGTGCAGGGAGAGCCGTTGCTCGTAGAGTAACAGTACGCACCAACGTACTACCCTGTTCCAGGGTCGTGGCATTATTATCATAGCTCTCCGTTAGACTAACTTCTTTAGCTGGTAACCAGTGCTTGCCAGTGTATTGTGAAGCAATTGGTTTTACGTCAACAACAATCGGTTTAGTCTCTTCATTAATTTTTTTGGGCACAATATCATCATAAATTAAAGCGTGAAAAGAAGCAGAATGAATGTTCAAACGACCACTTTTTTGTGGGAAAATCGCATATTGCTGCTCTTCGACCACATATATTCGCCCATTCTCACTCGTTTGATAGCGACGACCTGGCCCCAATGAAACGATAAGTGCGTCTTCCACCTTTGGCGGTTGATAAGCGGCATCAAGCAAACGACTACTACTGTATAATTTCACTGTAAGAATCACTTGCTGATTAATATAAGGGTTTTGTTGGTCAACTTCCGCCAACAACATGACATCTTGTTGTGAGGAATGTTTTACCTTGTCAACATCCTGAATCCCTTCTTTTACTTCAACCTGACTAGCATTGGTCTTCTCTTGCCCTACCTGAATAGGAGGGATGGTTAATGTCCCTGTCTTCTTAGGCATCAACAACACTATCCACTGACTTACAGAGTGTGCTCGCCCATTAATGACCGTGTAGTTCACACTACGTTCAGTGCCAATAATCTCAAAGTCATCCTGTAAAGGAGTTAAATCGGGAATACTATCCGTCTCATCACCATCCAAGCTTAAAACGAGCTTAAAGGGTTCACCTAGGGAAATTTGTGTGGTCTCAAGTTGCATGGTTACAGCCGCGATTGCTAAACCATAGCATCCCAGTAAAAATAAACTTAGTAGTATTTTTCTCATTGATACCACCCGCGTTGTCTTCGTATATGATCTCGCAAAAACTTCTCTCGCAATAATCCCCCCGGATCGTCAGGGATTAATTTTAACCATTGTTCCTTTGCTTGCTGTTTTTCACGTTCCGCAGCAGATTCTGCACCTGCAGGGTTTGTTTTTTCACCTTTCTGAGCGTCTTCATGTTTACCTGTTTGTCCGGCTTTTTCTTGCTTTTGCTTATCTGACTCTTTGTTAACATTACGTTCATCTTGCTGCTTTTTGTCCTGTTGTTCATCCTGGCGCGCTTGAGCTTTATCTTGCTGTTGTTTGCCAGACTGGTTTTGCTGTTCATCTTGCGTTTGTTGATTTTTCTTTTGACCCTGGGCTTCCTGGCTTTTACTTTGTTGCGAGTTATTTTTTTGATCGTTGTTCTGCTGGTCTTTAGCCTCTTGATCTTGTTTGTTCTCTTCCTCTTTGTTTTGCTGGTTATTAGGCTTCTGCTTTTGTTGTTCCTTTTTTAAGAGCTCCGCGACTATCTTGCGATTGTGCTGAGCGTCTTTATTATTTGGATTCAAGGCTAATGCTTTGTCATAGGCTTGCATTGCTTGTTGATATTGTCCTAATTGAGCAAGAGCATTTCCCTCGTTGTAATAGCCTCGCTCATTTTGCATGGAGCGGTAATCATTCGCTGCCTGTTCATAATTTCCTGCACGATAGGCCGCGGCAGCACGCCATTCATGATGTTGAAAGGTTTCTTCTGCCTCTTTAAATTTTCCTTGAGTCATTAGCGTTTGTGCTTGCTGATCTTTAGTAGACCAAAGATCTTGCCAACTGAAGGAAAAAGCCTTCAAGGAGAGACTCATCAATAATAGCAGCCATCCGAGCTTCATGGCTTAAACCTCTGTAACCACCCACGCCTAAATGCCGGCAACAAAAGAATGAGTGCGGGTATTAAAAACCAACGACCTTCATCGCGCCAAGCAGGAAAATCATCTTGTTGATTACGAAGAAATTGATTCGCATTTATGTCTGACCTTAGCCATTGATCTAAATCCTTATCGTCATTCATGAATAAAAGTCGGCCTTGGCCTGCTTTGGCTAATTTTTGAAACAAGGGATGCATATCTTTATTGTCTTTTACAGGCATAACGGAGGTAAAAATTTGTTTCTTTGCGAGTTGTCCAGCTGTATTAATAGCAGCATTACTTGGTGTTTCAGCAGTCAAGACAAGGATTTTCCCATGATTGAAGCCACCTTGTTTGAGGAGAAGGCCAGCCTCTTCAAGTGCCGCATCCAGTCGTTGTCCTTCCACGGGCATGATATCTGGAGTAAGAGCAGGGAGAAGGGCATCAATGGTTTGGGCATCATCTGTTAACGGAGAGACGACAAATGGTTCTCCACTGTAAACGACTAAAGCAAATTGCCCTGCATCACGACGTTTAAAGAGATCATGCAATTTAAATTTGGCACGGCTCAATCTATTCGGCAATAGATCTTTAGCCAGCATCGCATCTGACATGTCTAAAATGAGCACTCGCGGCTGGATTTGTTTATAAGTCGGGACTGGCAAACGCGTCCAGCTAGGACCACTTAAGGCAATGACCATGAATAAAGCACTGCTTAATAAAATCAATAAAGCGCTATGGCGCTTATTTTGACCTTTAAATTGTAGCAATCGTTCCAATAAATGTTTATCGCAAACGGCAGTCCATGCGTTAGCTTGCGGCTTTTGTCGCCATAAATACCAGGCTAAGAACAGCAATGGCAAAAGACAAAGTAGCCACCAAGGACGGATAAAATGCAGGTCAGTCATGAACAGAAACCTCGCGTCGACTAGCTTTTTGTATCCAGGAAAACAAGCCTGCCCCATAAACCATCCAAAAGCAAAACAATAAAAAAGCCAACCCCAATGGCCAAAGATAGTAATCATGTTGAGGGCGAATCGTTGCTTGCTCCTGGGTAATCGTCTCTAGCTGATTGATTGTTTGATAAATAGCACTTAAAGACTGAGTGTCTGTGGCCCGAAAATACCGTCCTCCTGTTATCTTGGCAATTTCTTGCAACGTTTCTTCATCCAAATCCGAAGAAACATTCATATTAAAAAACATATTGTTCAAAGCGCGTGGATCACCTTCCGAACCCAGACCAATAGTATACACTTTAATATTGTCTTCTTTTGCTAATTCTGCTGCTTTTAATGGCGGTAGGACACCCGAATTATTAGCACCATCCGTAAGCAAAATAATTACCCGTCCCTTAGCAGGAACATTTTGCAGACGCTTTACAGCCAAACCTAAGGCATCGCCAATGGAAGTGGTTTGTCCTGCAAGCCCTACGGTTGCATCCTCAAGACGCAGCAGCACAGATTGTCGATCATAGGTTAGAGGCGTTTGCAAATAAGCACGTGTGCCAAATAAAATCAGACCAATACGATCACCAACACGCTCTCGGACAAATTGTTCAGCTGTATCTTTTACCACGGTTAAACGGCTAACCGGTCGATTGTGAAGCGTCATATCAGGAAGCTCCATGCTACCTGATAAATCCAAAACAAGCATGATATTACGACCTTCTCTTGTTAAAGGCAGCGGGTCACCAACCCATCGTGGTCCCGCAACCGCAAACAGAAGCAAGCACCATATTAACAATAGAACGCTTTTTGGTGTTTCAGCAGATAGACGACCCTTTCTATCACCAACCGTCGCTAATAGATCATCAAAAAAAGGTACCCTCAAGGCAGCGGGCAAATAGACGTGTGCGCGGGGCAGGAAATACCAAATTAAAAGTGGCAAGGGCAGAAAGATTAACGCCCAAGGTAAGGCTAGTTCGAACATGGGATACCTCGTTGCTTTATCCATGCTCTAGCCAAATCAAAAAGAGGCTTTAGATCGACCCTGCTTGCTGATTGATAAGGTAACTCTAGAAGTAAGTCGCTCACCTCATCAAAATTGACACCTTTTGCAGTTGCATTCAAGAAATCCAGCCATCGCCTCCCTTGTACCCCGGCAACTTGAGACCTAGGAAAATACACCAAAGCTACCCTACGCAATAATTCCGATATTTTTATACTACTTAACTGACTATTTTTTTCTTGCATGTATTCTTTTTCATAGCTTGCAAGCAAGCGTAAGGCTTCCTTTTTTGGGCGTAAATTTGCATGACGTCGATAACCTAAATAGGTCAACATTGCTGCTACAAAGACAACTACAACGAGCAATACATACCAGCCAGGAGCCAAAGGCCACCATCCCACAACATGAGGCAAGTGGATATCATGCAACTGTTTTAATAATTGCGAGTCAGCCACTTAGCCTCCTGGGGAACGTCTGCCGTATCAACTGTGGGATATTAGCCTCTGCCGTTACCTGGGTATAAGGAATTTGCAAGCGCTTGCACAATGCTTTCAGCTTTTCAATACGCAACTCACAATAATTGCGGTAGTTGCTCACTACATCATGCCTTGTCGTATCAATAACCATCTCTTCTTTACCATTGGTAATGGGATATTGCTGAGGTTTCGGTGGTGTAAGTTCTATCGGATCGCAAATATGATAAACAAGTATATCATTATGAGCGCGTATGCGACCTAGATGACGTTCACTTTCAGTATCAAAGGAATAAAAATCACTAATAATGACCACAGTGCTGCCCGGTCGGGTGACTCGTCTTAAACGTATTAAGGCATCACTTAGACGTCTCGCCTGACGAGAATGATCGGGGACTGCTTGTGTGTATTGGCTTAAAGCAGCTAAAAAGGGTAACACCCCTGGGTTACGACTATGAGGGGTAAATTCATTATGCATGGTTGCAGAGTAAAGCAATCCACCCACTCTGTCTCCCTGTTTAATCGCGGTCCAGGCTAGCATGGCAGACAACCGTGCTGCCGTTACTGACTTAAATGCTAAACGAGTCCCAAAATACATTGAGGGGTTGAAGTCGCAAAGCATGACCACTGGCCGCTCTCGTTCTTCTTGATAAAGCTTTACATGCGGCCGACCCGTGCGGGCGGTCACACGCCACTCCATATGACGAATTTCATCCCCAGCTTGATAGTTACGGGCTTCAGCAAAATCCATACCTCGTCCACGCAACTTGGAGTAATGATTTCCCTGTTGTATCGTTTTAGCAGCAGACTTGTAATTTCCTCTCTGAGCATAGCGTTTGAAAGCAATCAATTCCTCAAGTTCAGCCACTAACCCTTCCGTCATAATTACCTCTCACTCTTAAGGAATAGCAATTAAACGCAATAACGTGTCGATAAAATCATCACTGGTAACGCCCTCTGCCTCTGCTTCGAAACTCAGTAAAATACGATGACGAAGAACGTCATGAGCAATGACATGAATATCCTCTGGTGTCACATAGTTGCGTCCTGCAAGCCAAGCGTGGGCCTTAGCACAACGATCCAACGCAATGGTTGCTCGCGGACTTGCACCAAACCGTAGCCAACGGGCCAGTTCATCGCTATAAACAGCAGGATTGCGAGTAGCCACTACCAATTCTACAAGATAACTATCCAGAGCCTCACTGCTATGAACACTCAAAACCTGTCGTCTGGCCTCAAAAAGAGCCCGCTGAGATAAAAACTTCGTCAATGGCGCTGCATCTGTAGCTAAATTTAAATCTCCTGCTGCTTCTGATCTGGCGAGAGCAAGAATGTCATGCTCGACTGCTGCACTGGGATAACTTATCTTGACATACATTAAAAAACGATCAAGTTGAGCCTCAGGCAGAGGATAGGTTCCTTCTTGCTCAATTGGATTTTGTGTTGCCATCACTAAAAATAATTCAGGCAAAGGATAAGTTGTCCCACCAATCGTCACTTGGCGCTCAGCCATCGCTTCTAACAATGCAGATTGCACCTTCGCAGGAGCACGATTGATCTCATCTGCAAGAATCAGATGATGAAAAATGGGGCCTGGTTGGAATACAAAAGAACCATTTTCTGGACGATAAACATCTGTACCGGTTAAATCACCAGGCAATAAATCAGGAGTAAATTGAATACGATGGAAATCACCCTCAACTACGGATGATAATTCTTTAACCGCCCGTGTTTTTGCCAGGCCCGGAGCCCCTTCCACTAATAAATGTCCATCAGCAAGCAAAGCAATTAATAATCTCGACACTAAATCTTTTTGGCCTAAAATGCGCGTATTGAGATAAGCGCTTACTCGCGATAGTTGCTCCTGTAAGCTCGTTGACGAATCAAGACCTAATTGATCCATTCTGATACCCTGTAAAAAATCATGATCCTAACGCGAAACAAGCCTGGTGCCAAGTTGCTGATATCTAAGCGGCGGGTAAACAGTGTTCCTGTCTGCTGTTTTGCTTATAATGAAAATATCTCTCAGAGCTTTGAGCCATAAAATAAATTAGAGATTGACGAATACGTTCTTGGCTCACGACTTTAGTCCAGCAAGTGTAATCATTTAGGGGTTTATTATATTTTCTGAAGATGTCGACAAAAGCATTGCGCATGCATTCAGAATCTGACCAAGCAATGAGAGGGAAATGGGAATCATTTTGCCAGATATGCTCAGCTAAAGCAGGTCCATTACAGTGCAAACCATCAGCAGCACCTAAATCTCCATCGAGAATGACCAGAGAAACATCGTTTTCTGCTAAATAATTTATGGCACTGAGACTGTCATTTACGACGGCTACCTGTAGCTGCTTATCAACGGTTGTAAGCAAACGAGATAAACAGAATGCATTAAATGCATTATCCTCAACAATTAATACACGCATTGGGAACTCCCTTCTTTTCTCAGAAGGAGTATACCGGGCAAACCTTAAGAAAAACTTAAGGATTCGTTACATTGTTTTAATTTCATTTTCAGTGGCAACTAAAACCGTATCTGCTAACCGTTTAGCAAATAAGCCATTTTCCACCACACCTGGAATTAATTTAATAGCTTCTTCTAATTCAACGGGATTAACCATCTCAAAATTATGGACATCAAGGATAATATTTCCATTATCTGTAACAAATCCTTCACGATATTCAGGATCTCCTCCAAGTTTTACTAACTCTCGCGCAACATAGCTACGCGCCATGGGGATCACTTCAACGGCAATTGGAAAGGCGCCCAATCGCTTAACGACCTTTGATTCATCAACAATACATAGGAAGCGACGCGCAACTGAGGCAATAATTTTTTCCCTGGTTAAAGCACCTCCGCCCCCTTTTATCGTCTGCCGATACTCAGTGACTTCATCAGCGCCATCAATATAAATAGGTACTTCTGGTGCCACATTTAAGTCTATTACTGGGATCCCTAACGCACGTAACCGAGTTTCCGTAGCATCAGAACTCGCTATGCATGCGTCAATACGGTGCTTAATTGTTGCTAATTGATCAATAAAACAATTAACCGTAGAACCGGTACCAACACCAATAATCATTTCATCTTTGAGATATGCCAACGCTGCTTTGGCCACCGCTTCTTTTAATGCTGTCATTTTTTGTCCATTTTAGGAAGTCTGCTGCATTCTAACGCCATCAAATGGTTTTAACCAGATCTGTGCTCTCCCATGAAAAAGTCCTGGGCAGACACAGACAAAACAGGTGCATCAATAGATAAGATACCGCGCATAAAGCGCGGTAAGAGAGATAAACCTAAATTCGGCAGTCTCTTTTTATTGACCTACCATGGGTGCTTCCAGTGGTACTCCACTACCAGCCGCTTTCTTGGTGGCTTGCGTTGTAGCACCTTGAGCTGTTGAAGTCGTAGCGGATGAAGTGGGGCTTGAGGTTACCGCACTCGTGGTACTACTTGTAGGTGTAGATGTGGATCTAGCGTTTGCTTGGGAACCACTCTGATAAACGATGGTGGAGTGTTGTGTATTCCCACGGCTTTCTTGGCCATTATAACGATTAGTGGGAGAGTCAGTAAAAAGTTGCTCTACTCCTTGACAGGCTGAAAGCAACAAGGGTGAACTAAGGAGTAAGGTATACGTTAAACGGGCTCGCAATGAATTTTTTTTCATGTCGTCATCCTTGAAAAAAATATTGTTTTAACATCAAATTGCATTCTAGCTGGTGTCTTCTCACTTGTAAAATCAATCATTTAATTGACGAGAATCCCTAATTTTAGCGTATACTGAGCAGCATCATTGTTTACAAGGATCTATTCATGATTTATGCAAACATTCTTGCTGCTATAGGACATACACCCGTTGTTAAAATAAATCGCATAGGAAAAGAACTTGACTGTGAACTGTATGCCAAATGTGAATTTCTCAATCCTGGAGGATCAGTCAAGGACCGCATTGGTTTTGCTATGGTTAAGAATGCCGAACGTGCGGGAAAAATTAAGCCAGGAGATACGCTCATTGAACCGACGTCGGGAAATACAGGTATTGGTATTGCCTTAGCAGGCGCTGTCCTTGGTTATAAGGTTATTATCACCATGCCTGCCAAAATGAGCCAGGAAAAACAGGCTGTTCTTGAACGCTTAGGTGCAACCATTTATCGCACGCGTACCGAAGCTGCATGGAACGATCCGGATAGTCACATTTCGTTGGCGAAAGAATTACAACGTGAGATTCCCAATGCCCATATTTTGGATCAGTATGCCAATCCTGATAATCCCAATGCACATTATTATGGTACTGCTCAAGAAATCATTGATGACTTTGGCGAGGATTTGCACATGATCGTTGCTGGAGTGGGAACCGGTGGCACAATAACAGGAATAGCCAAGCGCTTGAAAGAACACAATCCGCAGATAAAAATTATCGGTGTTGATCCAATTGGCTCCATTTTAGGTGGTGGGAATGAAATAAAGCCTTACCAAGTTGAGGGAATAGGTTATGATTTTTTCCCTGACGTGCTTGATAATAGACTTGTCGATAATTATATCAAAATTAATGATAAAGACTCTTTCCTGATGGCCAGACGATTGATTCGTGAGGAAGGATTACTGGTGGGAGGTTCGTCTGGTGGTGCAATGTGGGCAGCTTTACAAGCAGCCAAATCCCTTAAAGCTGGACAAAAATGCTTGGTTATTTTTCCTGACTCCATTCGCAATTATATGTCTAAGTATGCCAATGATGAGTGGATGAAAGAGCAAGGGTTTCTATAAAAGAAATCGGGAACTTACTAACTGAAAGTAATTTTACTTAGGACCAAAGGTTTTGCTTTGCTGTTGCTCGATCTTATCGAAGACCGCATTTTCATCCAGATCACCTATGGTTATTGCTCGCGCAATCGCATGCACCAACTCATCTGTAATCTGCTGCTTGTGGCTCTTAACCTCAGCATGTACTGCCTGTAAATCATGTCTGTCTAAGGCATTAAAGAAGTTCTGAGCACCATGCTGTGTACCTACATAACCGCTAAAGCCCCGCATATAATCACTATAGTCTCGTTGATCAACCCAGATATCTAGAAGCAGATCTTTTCCAGCTTCACCAGCCGCAGCAGCCGCTGCCAAGCGTTTCTTGGTTTCCTTGAATTTAGCCTCTATGCGGGCATCTTCTGCCTCAATTCTCGCAAGAATTTCTGCCATTTCCGGCTCTTTCTTTTTCTCGACCTCTTGAGGCATAATTTTTGCAACTGGCATTGATTTCGCCGTTTGAAAATAAACAGGATCTTTAACTTTAGGAGTATAATGCTTATTTTTTAGTTGCATCACAATAGGCTTGATGGGCGTTGTGGACTTACTGTCTGAGCCAGCATATTGCAGACGCAATGGCAAAGGCTTCTCAGGGGTGACAACCTTGACCTCAATTGGAAGCTTAATAGCCTTAGCTGCGGCTGCTATCGCTGTTTCATCAATCCAGGTGGATTCAAGTCGCATCTGCGCTGGGGATACAGGCATAGCCTCATTGCTACCCAAATACGCACCACGATAATGCTCTGGTTCTTCAACAATTTTATCAACAGCCATCTGACGTATGGTGTAAGACATCGTTTGTACAAGTTCAGGCATTAAGTGAAGAGGAATAGAATATCGGCCCTGAGGGTTTCTGCGCAATTCTTGCTTATGCTTTGGAAAATATTCAAAATGTCTTTCTAGTACCGCCCGCAATTCCGGGCTGTCTTCATTTTCAAACAAAATCTTATTAATAATACCTGCTGCGATCGCTCTAAAACCACAATCCCCATGACCACCTACATCAACAAAAGTAGGCTTCGTCCCTTGCTTAGAGAGAAAACCTGGAAACGGTTTAAGCGTTTCGTAGGTAGGAGGCTTACTAAAAAAGCTTGTACGTGGCATAGTTATCTATCCATTTCATTTATATCTCCATTCTAATCAATTTAGATTAAGGAAATATTAACTAAAACTTTACACTATTATGCTTAATTTTCAACTCGTAAGATCTTGCTAAGTGCAATGTGTTTCAATGAATTTCACAACCTTCTGCGAAAACCCATCATCCCATAAATCATTGTGTCCTCTGCCCGGAAGACTAATCAATTCTTTGGGGTCATTGGCCCGTTGAAATAAAAGAAGCGCCTGTTGATGGGGCACAATAGCATCATGAGTACCATGGAGAATCAGCAAAGGTGATTTTATCTTTGATATCCGTGCTAATGAATCAAACTTATCCCAAGGTGGGATAAAAACCCAAGGATAATGATAACGTGCTAGCTTCGACATCGAAGTGTAGGGGGATTGCAAGACTACAGCACAAACTCGAAATTGAGTCGCCAAATGGGTGACAACACCTGTGCCTAAAGATTCACCGTAAAGAACCAAACGTGATGGCGGAATCCCTTGCTGTTGTAAAAAACGCAAAGCCGCCTCCCCATCCTGATAAAGACCTAATTCGCTAGGTTGACCTTCATTGCCACCATAACCACGATACTCTAATAGGAAAACGCCAAAACCTGCCAAAAGAAATTGGCGAACCAGAGACATACGATAACCAATATGTCCGGCGTTACCATGGAAATAAAGCAACGTTGGTTTATGAGGTAGTGCTGCTTTATACCAAGAATATAGCGTTAAACCATCCTGGGTCTTAATGTGCACAAGCTGCATATCCTCTGCTTGAAAAGCTTCACGACTTGGCATTTCTTTTGCTGGGAAATACAGCAAATTTCTTTGAAAAAAATAAAGTATCACCATCCAGATGATAAAAATGATACTAAAGATAAGCAGCAGTTGTTTAATCATGATGAATTAATGAGACTCCATTGTTAAATTATACAGTTTATTTGCCAAATATTTGCGCATCTCAATGTGGTTAAGGTAATCTTCTTAAAGAAGCAAGGAGGCTGGCATGGAACATATTCAAGATCAAGATATTGCTAAGTTAAAAGAATTACTCCGTCACACGGGTGAATTCATTGCCTACTTTGAGTTAGCCGAAACCAAAATGCTCGAATGGCGTCAAGATATCGAGCAGCAAACCCAAATTCAACAAAACAAAGCACAGCAGCAGTTACAAACGTTACACAATGAACTGGATGCCTTACAGGAGGTGCTAACACAAGCTGGCTTGGCCCGTTTTCGTTTGGCAGCTGAAAAAATTCTAAAACAAGAGGAAGAGCACGTTAACAATTTGCAAAAAATAAGTTCTCAGTTGTTAGACGATGCGAATAGTAAACAACAAGAATTAACCAAACTGTTAGAAAAAGGCTTAATTCAGATTGAGCAGTATGCTACTCGTGCTATAGAGCGCTTAGATGAGCATTTCGCTCAGTATGATGTGCATCATTTTCGTCGCATTGCTAGCGAAAGCTGTGAGCACGTGGAGAGAGCAGCCAATAATGCTGTCACAAAAAGCCAAGGCTTTCTGGGCAGATTTCAGTGGCGTGTAGCCATCCTGACGGTGATCACCACCTTAATCACTGCATTTGCAGTTGGTTTTTATGTGAGCGATGAGCTCCCATGGGAGATCCACCAACATGCTATTAGTGAGCGCGAAGCTGGAAAAGTACTGCTAAAAGCATGGCCCATGTTAACTCAGGAAGAAAAAGCTAAAATTTTAAATAACCAAAGAGGACATAAAGTCTGATAGATATGTTAGTTCTCTACTTAATGCTCTTCATTTTAACCATTTTTACTGGCATTCAATGGATGCAACAACGATCAATTAAGCGCTGGAAAAAAGACCTAAATTTAGAGCAGCACTTTGCAATATATCGAAGCCTTTACGCAGATGTTGATGGTTTTACATTATCTCGTGCTGCAAGAATGAACCATGACTCCATGGAATATGTTTATGGCGAAATCGAATTTGAATCATTTATTGCTTTACTAGCATTATGCCATCCTAATCCCTCCACTATTTTTTATGATCTAGGTAGTGGTGTAGGTAAAGCAGTTATTGCTTGCGCTCTCGTGTTTGATGTGAAAAAAAGTTGCGGCATTGAAATTTTACCCGCTCTCCATGAGTGTGCACTCATGCAACAGCAACGCTTAGGAAAACTACCAGCGTATGAGGAGAAAGCCTCTCATATTGAATTTAAACTGGGCGATCTTTTAAAAGCGCAATTTCGCGATGCATCTCTGATTTTCATCAATGCGACAGCCTTTTTTGGCGAAAGCTGGCTAAGTATAAGCCAACATATGGAGCAAATAAATCCCGGCGCGTTGGTCATTTCTACGAGTAAAGCCCTGCGATCAAATTTATTTAAGATATCTAAGGTCACTGAGGTTGCAATGAGCTGGGGTATTGTTCGGGCTTTTATTCAGGAGCGTCAATCCCCAAGCAAGAATCAGGAGGATATTTATACCCAATAACCTCAAAATGATATTGCATTAGAGACAAAAATGTTGTTACAGTTAATTGATAACATTGAATAATTTCTTTTCGAGTCTATACTAAAAGCAAGAAGGTCAGCACCTGATGTGTCCTGGTGATGACGCCCCTAAAAACGCGGCTAACCGAGGTGGGTATGATTAAATCGCAACTCATTGCAAACCTTGCTGCCAAAATGACACATCTGCCTGAGAAGCAAGTCACAGACAGCATAAATCGCATTTTAGACTTAATGAGCCAAGCGCTCATTGATGGTCAGCGCATTGAAATAAGAGGCTTTGGAAGTTTTTCTCTTCATTATCGACCGCCTCGCAATGCTCATAACCCTAAAACCGGTGAAAAGGTCGTCACCCATGCAAAATACAGCCCTCACTTCAAACCGGGGAAGGAGTTGAGAGAGCGGGTGGATGCCTCACGCGCCAAAGTAAAGCTACAAAAACAAGACGCGAAAGACAGGGATTAAAGCTTCGGAGCAGATTCATATAGGGCTAGCATGAATCATCATTTCATTTTTTGCTCTTATCAAAATTGTAAGTAATAGTTCTTTATGTGCGCGGCAACGTTACTCCTTTTTGTCCTTGATATTTGCCACCCCTATCGCGATAGGAAACAGCACACACTTCTTCAGATTGAAGAAATATCATTTGAGCAACACCTTCATTAGCATAAATCTTAGCAGGAAGTGGCGTCGTATTAGAAAACTCCAAAGTCACGTGCCCTTCCCACTCTGGTTCAAGAGGGGTCACATTAACAATGATGCCACAACGTGCATAAGTGGATTTACCCAAGCAGATCGTTAAGACATTTCGAGGGATACGAAAATATTCTACCGTGCGCGCCAAAGCAAACGAGTTTGGAGGAATAATGCAAACATCAGATTGAACATCAACAAAACTGCTTGCATCAAATGCCTTCGGATCGACAATTGCAGAATTGATATTGGTAAAAATTTTAAACTCATTAGCGCAGCGCACATCATAGCCATAACTGGAGACACCATAAGAAATAATGCGCCCATTGCCAGTCTCCCGCACCTGCTCGCGCTGAAAAGGAGAGATCATGCCATGTTCCAAAGCCATTTTTTCTATCCAACGATCTGATCTTATCGACATAGGTTAACCCTTTCTGCAAAAAGAATTGTTCTACCATAAACCGAAGAATAGTGAAAGTTAATCTTATCTTAATTCGCTATACTCTTGATAATCGCAAAATGAGTGAGGATAACTATGCCCGTTCAAACCCAAAGCTATACTATCCCCGCCAAGTCTCGCTCGCTCATCGTTTGTGCAGGCACTGTAACTTGCCGAAATGTGAGTGAGATGGGCTCAGGTTTCACTGTCTTTAAGACTTATTTTAATCAACATAAACACGTTAATGGGAAGGGAACCTGGGAAGATGCATTGAATGGTTTATTAGCAAAATTTCACAGAATAGAACAAGAAATGCCTTCCTATGTACGTCTAGCTGAGCAAGATGGTTACATTGGAGGGGTGGGGACTGTTCCTGTAAGAGGAGCAAAGGGCTTAACTTTCAAAGAATTTAGTAACGACAAGGAAAGAGAACAAGCTTTCATTGGACAATATAAAAAAGCCGTTCGGGACGCCATAGCGGATGCCAAAGAATTACAGCGCCCACTCTATATCCAACCTTTGGGTATTGGCGTGTATGGCTGGGATCCTGAATTAGCAGCAACGCTGTTTGCTGAAACAATAAGAGACGCCGATCCAAATAATGAAGTCGATATTACTATTCCCATATTTGGTGAAAACTCCAAACGCTTTGAAGCAGCGTTACACCAAGCGTTGAAAACATCGGCTTCGTAACGAATGGTCCCATTCCCCTAACAATCGACTTCGAAGAGCCATGATTCTTTCGTAGCCTGGTTGTGCAAGCAACCAGACTACTGACTACTACGGTTGATAAATGTTACTGCTTGATTCCGTCTTCGTCTCAGGTTGCGGAGTTTTCCAGAAAGGGGTTACCGCACTGAGTATCTTTTCTTCATTCTTGACTTGCATCTTATGTGCAGCCTTGTATTCCTCCATGCTTTGTCCTGTTTGCTCCTGGAATTGTTTAACAAAGTCAGAGGCAGGCATCATCTGTGCGGCTATCTCAGTAATGTAGACTAAATGACTTCTCATAAGTGTCTCATTCTTGCCAAAATCATGCGTTAAGAAGAATGCTTCTATCTTTTCTCTAGCTAATTTAATTAACTCACTATCCTCAAAGGGTAACTGTTGGGCTAATTGAGGAAATTTCGTCTTAAAATCATTTCCATACAATTCATCCATCGCTTTTGCTTTAGTGTTTACCGAAATAGCACCAATTTGCATCATGTCATCAATTATTTCCGGAAGGGATTGTTCTGCATCATGACGAAACTTTTCTACATGAGGAGCTAATAAGGTCGGAGAAAGCTTCAGTGAGTGTGCCAAACTATTGAGCATTACGTTCAACGAAACTCGATAACTACTTATTGTCAATTCGCGCATAGGTATTGACGTGGATTTTTGTTTTTCTTCTTTTATATAGGCAAAGGCGGCTGTCACCATAGCCGAGTTCACATCATTTAATAAAACATCATCGACCTGCTTCTCATTCAGCTCGCCTAATTGTTTGTCGGCCAAAAGATCTTGCACAAGTTGTTTACGCTGTGATTCCCATTTACCAAAAGTACTCACTTTAAATTGTCCCATTTACTTCTCCATTTATTTCCATAAAAATCAAGAGAATACGTCTTGCTTCTTGCCGAAGCAAGACGTTATCATTGGTGTGTTTCTTGGGAAATAAATGATCGGAACACGTCATCCATTACTTGCTTTTTAACTTGCAAAGCAATTCCCCGAGTTCCATTGGCATAGGAAATATAATGGTCGAAGCATTATTGGTTGCTAAGGTTGACAAGGTTTGCAAATAGCGCAATTGCATGGATTGCGGCTGTTGCGCAAGAACCTGAGCAGCTTGTAGCAGTTTTTCGGAGGCCTGTAACTCACCCTCTGCATGAATCACCTTAGCTCGTCTATCTCGCTCTGCCTCAGCCTGTTTAGCAATAGCACGAATCATGCTCTCATCCAAATCCACATGCTTGATTTCTACATTTGAAACTTTAATACCCCAGCCATCCGTTTGTGCATCCAATATTTTTTGGATATCACTATTTAATTGCTCTCTTTCAGCCAACATTTCATCCAATTCGTGCTGGCCCAGCACAGAGCGTAGGGTCGTTTGTGCAAGTTGACTGGTTGCTTCAAAATAATTCTCAACTTGGATAATAGCACTTTGAGGTTCCACGACACGGAAGTATAATACGGCATTCACGCGAACCGATACGTTGTCTCTCGAAATAACATCTTGGCTTGGTACATCCATAACAACGGTCCGCAAATCAACCCTTACCATTTGTTGGAGCACAGGGATAACAACAATCAACCCTGGTCCTTTGACCCGCCAAAATCGCCCAAGGAAAAAAATTACCCCACGCTCATATTCCCTTAAAACACGCAGCGCAGACATTAGGAAGATGATAAGGACAATGATAAAGAAACCCATAAACGAAAACATAGTTATCTCCTTATATGCCTTTCGGCTATTTAACTTGTGAAGTGCCCACTCCGTTTTTTTCATTATTTGTTTCTTCTACTTCCAGTTGTAAACCATTGGTGGCTACTACCTTGATTCGCTTATTCGTCGCAATAGGTTGCCGGGCGTGCACCGCCCAGATTTCTCCTTTGATTACTGCTTGTCCCTGAAGATTAATGGGCCCTAAGGTCCTACCTTCCGCACCAAGTAACGTACCTACTCCATGTTGCAGCTTTCGTTTTCTGGATTTAACGGTCATTATGACAAGAGCTAATAAAATAAGAAGATTGGCAGCTGCCATAGCCAAAATGGCTGACCAAGCAATTTGAAAACTGGCATGTTCGGCATCGATAAGCAAAATTGAACCAACAATAAATGCAACAGTGCCACCAAAACCTAGAGCACCAAAACTTGGCGCAAACGCTTCGGCAATGATGAAAATAAAACCTAAAATAATCAAACCAAGACCAGCATAACTAATAGGCAGCAATTGCAAAGCATAAAGGGCTATTAGAATAGAAATCGCACCAATAACACCTGGAAGCACAAAACCAGGATTTACTAACTCAAAGAAAATACCATATATACCCAAGAGCAACAGCAAATAAGCAACCGTTGGATCAGTAATCACTTGTAAAAATCTCATCCGCCAACCTGGGGTCACTTCCTCTATTGCAGATTTTTTGGTATCTAGTTGAATTTTTTGTCCATCCTGCATAACCATCATTCCATGAAGTTGCTGTAAAAGATCCTCGCGATTTTTGGCGATGATGTTGATAACTCCTGCTTTTAGTGCCTCTGTCGCAGTTAAGGTTGCTGCATCAGTAATTGCTTTCTCTGCAAATTTCACATCCCGACCACGCAATTGTGCCAGTGCGCGAATATAGGCAACCGCATCACTTGTTACCTTTTTTTCCATAGAGGATTTATCTTCTTTCTTACTCTCTTTTTCCATGCCCTCCATTAAACTTACAGGACTAGCAGCCCCCAGATGAGTCCCTGGGGCCATTGCTGCAACTGTGCTGGCATAAACTAAAAAAGTGCCTGCACTTGCAGCACGAGCACCATTCGGAGCAACATAAGTCACTATTGGAACTTTGGAAGATAATATTGCTTGTACAATCAAGCGTGTGGATTTATCAAGCCCACCAGGTGTATCAATAACAATGAGAATGAGACTAGCATTCTGAGCATTAGCAATACTTCTGGAAATATGATCAGCTGTTGCAGGTCCAATTGCTCCTTTGATTTGTAATTCAACTATTTTGCTCGCAAACACTGCAGGCAGCATAATGAGGTTTAAAATGATGAATAATACTATTCTTTGCCACACGATAATGGGCGGATAATGGTTAAGAGAGTCACTAGAGAAAGGAGCAAAACAGATAGTAGCCAGAGTTTTTTTAAAATCGTTCACACCTGCTATGGCATGTAAGGTTCCCATAAAACATCCTGATTATTGTCCTTATTAGGATAAGCATAGCAGCATTTCTTTAGAAGTTATGTAGTAAAAATTGAATGACGCTTATCTTCTCCCAAAGAAGAGTTATTTCGAAACCATAGTAAGGAATCTCCTGCCACAAAAGCTAGTACAGTGGCTGTCTAATTCTGACAGGTGACGATCTTAAACGAGGGGTGGCGCGGAAGGAGGGCTCCTACCGCGCGCAGCCTTCGAGCACGGTGGGGATACCTGCAGCGACAAGACCCCGAGGAGAGGAATCCTCCTTAAAGAACGATTAAAAAGAAGCTTTTTCACCTGTCAGAATTAGGTGACCACTGTACTAGATTAGAAATAAACCCCTATTTGAGCAATCAATGAATCAGACGATCTACCGGTTCCTACCGTATTTTGGTTAAGAACACCAACTGGAGCAGCACCATTCGCAAAATTATTGGCGCTAAAATCAATGTCATGACGGTATTCTAGACTCTCTACAGTGTCTTTCCATAAGGAGATATTGAAAACTCCACTAATGCGCCTCTTAGGCAAATTTAAAGCCAGCGTTTCTTTCGACCATTGATAACCTAAAGCTAAAGAAGCCGGTTTAGAGAAAGCCATAAAGGTGACACCTGCCTCTAATTGAGCCGCTCGCGGTTTAGCGCCTCGTCCATTAAAACTTAAGTCTTGCGGACGAAACGCACTTGTAGCCCCCACCCATTCAGCGGTTAAGTTATAACGATCAAAATTGATGGTGCCATGAACACCAGCACCTGACACCTTACGTATAGCTTCATTACCATTCGTCGGTGAACCGAAGCCTCCAAAAGTGGTTCCTGGAGGAGAGCCGTTATCTTGCATGCCCGCTGAGTCTGCTATGTTCCCGATGTAACTTGCACCCACTTCGCCGCGAAGATCACCTGATTTTATGGTGTACCCCAAATTCACACCGCCGACTCCTGAACGACCAAGCGTGGTATCAGATCGATATCCATACACAGCGGCAAAAGGCCCAGGCTCCGTCTGCGATTTATAACCAAAAATCACAGGCCTAGATTTAGTTCTCGCTAATGCTAAAGTTATAGGTGAGCTAACCATGGCACTGGAATATCTGCCATAGGGCACAAAAAGTTGTCCGGCAGTAAAGTAAAAAGGCGTAACGTCCAAATTGCCGACGTTAACAAAACCCTGATTAAGGAAAAACGTGGAATTGGATAAACGCGGTCCTCCTATTGGCGGAGGACTCTCATCATAAGCAAGAGACATGAAAGCTTCGACATTATCATTCATGAGTGCAGCGACATCTAGCTCACTTGATCCTAAAGTCAAATCAGCTGTTGAATTGCCGAAATAGCTGCGACTAATATCCGCGACTGGTTCTGTTTTTCCGCTTAAGGCAATGATGGGTACGTTAGGTGTTGGATAACCGATACGTTCATAGGCTTGATAAACGCGTCGTCGTTGCTCCATCAAGCGAATGTCGCGGTTAATACTGGAAATGTTAACAATATAATCAGAGCCATCGAATGCAGGCCTGTCTCCGGTATAAGGCGCAGTAACTACTGGCGTTCCTGCGATATAGGTGACTACTTTATTATCAGCAATTAGGGCGGTGGGGAAAAAGCTAGTTGAATGAGGGTCTCCATCGACTGTGTGCACTTGGACTGGCGCGCTGCGAAATTGTCCTGTCACCGGTCGCGACCTCAAAGCTCGTTCTTTTGCTCCCGTAGATTTTGTCTTACTTTTTGATTTTGCAGGTTTTTTACTGCTAATGTTCTTAGCAACAGCCACTGATTTCTTATGCGAGTTTTCAGTGGACTGAGTTACCAATTGTTTTTGTAGATGATTTAATTGGGCTTGTAATGCTTGCGTTTGTTCCTGTAACTGCTTAATTTCTTTTTGTAATTCTGCAGTGTTAGCCGCAAATAGAGGTCCTGAAATTGCCGCAATGGCTATAATTAGTGCTTTCTGTCTCACAAGAGGAACTCCTGACTGTTTTTTTTGCTTCCTGGTTATTTATCGGGGAGGATTATATCCTGCAAAAGACGAAGTGGCCAGTGTTTGCTCATCTTTTTTAATACAGGAGCAAGACAATTCCTACATAGTTTAGTTTTTGGAGAAGAATAGGGGTCTAAAATGAAAAAAGCCCATAAGAGGGCTTTCTAATTTTATTTTTCTTTATAGAGATTAAGAATTATTAAGCATAACCAACCCACTTAACACCTAAATAAGGACCATAGAGTCCGAAGTCAACGTTTTCTAGAGTATTAATAGGGAAACCCGTAACCTGCAAGACATTAAAATAATTAAGAACTTGATAACCACCTTCAATATTGAAAACCCCTTGAGCAAATTCGTGAGCATAATTGAGCCCTAATTTAGCTTCTAGACTAGGAACAATTGATTTTTTGCTAGCATAGATATTTATTGGTACTAACCCGCTGGGTGCGAAGATGAGATTATTATTAAGACGACTAGAACCATACAAAATAGAACCAGCGGTATTAGCAGTGATGCTAAAACCATGAGCGAGATCATAAGCGTAATCAATCCCCACTACAGGTCCTACGCCATTAAAATCTGTATCACGGCTTATCGTAAAACCATCAGGCGCCAGGAATGGCACTGGGATTGAAAATACATGATCTCTATCGATACGAACTCTTGCATACTGTAATCCCGCATAGAAACGAGCATTTTTCAGCAAGCCCATATCCACATGTTGCCCCATAACTAAATTGACTTGATCAAATCGTTCATCGTGAGAGATATTAAAGGGTATAAGCAACGTACCCGTAAACGGTGTAAATCCAGCATAACCAGAACTGTCAAATTCATTATCGTAATGTAGCCAGGTTATTGTAATATCATTACCTGTATTAAAATGATAAGAGCCTTCTAGACGATATCCCCAATCCCAATCATTCTCTATGTCTCTTATGGTTCCAATTGGGTGGAATGTATAGCCGTGATGAAGGCCGTACACTGGCTCTAAGTAGAGCGCCTGCACCCCGATGTCCCATTTTTTCACTTCACAAGGCACAGTCACATCTCCAGGAACACAAGTAGGCCCCATAGTACCTGCTGACACTAAACTACTTGCCATCAAGCTGAGAATAGCAAAGGTTGCTTTTTTCAACATTTGATCACTCCATCTATCAAAAAAAAGCCCATCAACAAGGATGGGCTTTAGTAAGACATGTCAGGTTTGACGATTAAACGTTACCAACCCACTTCAAACCAGCATATGGACCTTGGAGAGCGAAGTTAGATTCGCGAGCACCACCGGCAACATGGATAAGATGGTTAGCATTGAAGTAGTTAACAAACATCCAACCTGCATCCAAGCTCAAGTCACCTTGTGCCATAGCATAAGTGTACTTAGCACCTAACTTAACTTCCAACTCGGGAACGATAGTGGTTTTTGAACCACTGGTAGTAACAATTGTATTTCCGAATGCCACAGGTACATAAGTTGTAGTAGTGAAATCAGCATCACCAACCAGGATAGCGGTCGCACCGTTTCCGTAGATGGCAAAACCATTACCGAAGTTGTAGGTCATGTCTAAACCAATACGAGGACCAACACCATCCCACTCGCTATCAACTTGAGTAGAGAAGGGGAAGAATGGACTGCTGACGAATCCAGAGGCCAGGATATCATGCTTGATACGAGCATACTGAAGACCGGCATGGAAACGAATATCTTTGAATTCACCGAAGTCAACATGCTGACCAAATTCAAAGTTTACAGCATCCCACTCAGGTTCGAATTGGAAAGCACCAAAAAGCGGTCCAAAGAAGGCAACTGGATCAAAGAAATGACCATTCAAATTATGATGATCGTCATCACCTTCCCAATGATACCAGTTGATGTTGATATCGTTACCAGTGCTGAAGTGGTAAGAACCTTCTAACTTAAAGCCCCACTCCCAATCAGGATCAAGGTCGTGATGGTATTGTGAGAAACCAAAAGCATCTGTGGTGTGGAAAAGGTAACCATAATCTACATCATAAGATGGTTGAAGGTACAATGCATAGACACCAAAGTCCCAAGCCGTTCTTTCGCAAGGAACGGTAACAGGACCAGGAGTACAAACAGGGCCCATGGTTCCAGCAAATACTGCACTGCTACCTAAAGCAAGAACAGCTACCGCTGTTTTTTTCAGATTTAACATGCTTAATCTCCACTTTTTTATTATTAATTTCCCGTTTAGCCGTCAAACCACAACATGGTATTGACTATAGTACGCAATCATCGCTCTAATCCGAGAACGTACATGGTCAGATTATCAGGCGCTACTTTACCAAAGTCAACACTATTTCCACAAAAATTCTCTATAAATTCGATAATTTAGTTGGTCTAATGAACAATAATGTCTCTTTTATAATCACCTCAATTAATTTGTCGCCATTTGCTTTACCGACAAAGTTAATTAGACATTGTTCTTCTTATTTTAAAGATTCTTATGCATCTCAGACCAAAGATTTTTAGTTCTATAAAAATTGCTCTTCTATAGCATTAAATCTTTCGAATCAATAGGTTGGCTAAATTTTCCTTGCAATGTAACAGATAAAGGGCAAGCGATGCAATCCTTTTTAATTTTATTTTCAACGATTTGATTGAGCATTTCATGTTATGCTTCAAATATTGGCAATTACATTGGATTTTTATCTTGAAGTCTATAACGATTACACGTCCAGATGACTGGCATGTGCATCTTCGCGATGAACCATTTCTTAAAGATACCGCGCCTGCAACTGCTAAACATTTTGCGCGAGCTCTTGTCATGCCGAATCTCAAGCCTGCCTTAACTACAATAGAAGCAATTGTAGACTATCGTCGTCGGATATTGGCACATTTGCCTGATGCTACTCAATTTTCTCCCTTCATGACATTTTATCTTAATGACACGGTAAGTACTGCCGATTTGCAAAAAATAAAGCTCTATCCTTATATATTAGGCGCCAAGCTATATCCCGCAGGTGCAACGACGAATTCTGAAGAAGGTGTTGTCTCTTTACGAGCGCTCTACCCCTTCTTCGAAATCATGCAGACTGACAATTTAGTCCTGCAAATTCACGGAGAAGTCACACATGGAGATATTTTTTATCGTGAGACGGAGTTCATTCGTAATGAGTTAACTCGTCTAATCCATGACTTTCCTAAACTTCGTATCGTCCTGGAGCATATCTCTACAGAAGCTGCTGTTGATTTCATTAATGAAGCACCGGATACCGTGGCAGCTACAATCACTCCACATCATTTAATATATAACCGTAACCAACTTTTAGCTGGAGGGATTAAACCACATTATTATTGTCTACCCATCTTAAAGCGTGAGAGTGATCAAAAAGCACTACAGCAAGCAGCAACCAGCGGTAATCCCAAATTTTTTGCCGGTACAGATAGCGCCCCCCATGCAATAAACACCAAAGAATCAGCCTGTGGATGTGCCGGTATCTTCTCAGCGCCCTATGCAGTTGCTTGTTATGCACAAGTCTTTGAGCAATTAAATCAGTTGAGCAAATTGGAGGCTTTTTTAAGTCATTTTGGTGCGCAATTTTATCAATTACCAATGAATAAAAATGAATTGACGTTAGAAAAAAAACCGCAATGCATTCCAGCGATATTACCCTTCGGGAATGAGCAAGTTGTCCCCATTGGAGCTGGTGAGACTTTACAATGGAGTATTCATGAATCCACGTGATAGTATTTTTTGTAAGGAACTAAAAGATAGATTCCGTGGATTTTTACCCGTTGTGGTTGATATAGAAACGGCTGGCATAGATCCTCTAAAGAACGCGTTACTGGAAATTTGTATTGTCCTGCTTGAGGTAGATGCACAAGGTCAATTTACACCACAAGCAACATACTTTGAACATGTCTTACCCTTTGAAGGTGCAGAGCTTGATGCTAAGTCACTAGAATTCATTCAAGTCGACCCCTATCAACCACTAAGGTTTGCCCTTGATGAAAAACAGGCTCTCAAAAACCTATTTGCGCCCATAAATAAGGCCTTAAAAGAGCTAAGATGTCAAAAGGCGGTTCTCGTTGGCCATAATGCCTGGTTTGATTTACTTTTTATTAAAGAAGCGGTCAAACGAACTGGGTTGCGCTCCCCATTTCATTCGTTTACTTGCTTTGACACAGCAACGCTTGCGGGAGTTATGTATGGTCAAACTGTGCTCTCCAAGGCAGTAAAAGCTGCGGGTATTGATTTCGATAGCAGCGAAGCACATTCAGCGATCTACGATGCAAAGAAAACAGCAGAACTATTTTGCGCCATGCTTAATGCTTGGCGCAAAACTCAAGAGGGGTCTTTATAAATCTTCGGAATGAGTAGCAAGATATTCTGCCACTCCTTTAGGAGACGCTTTCATGCCAGCTTTTCCTTTTTGCCAACCAGCAGGACAAACCTCACCCTTTTCTTCGAAGAATTGTACAGCATCAACAATACGCAGTATCTCATCAACATTACGACCAATCGGTAAATCATTAACGATCTGAGAACGAACAATACCGTTTTTATCAATAATAAAGGCCCCACGAAATGCAACACCTGCCACAGGGTGCTCCACACCATAAGATTGGCAAATGGTATGGCTGATATCAGCGGCCATGGTAAAGTCAACATGACCAATACCACCTTCCTTGACTGGCGTATTGCGGTAAGCATTATGTGTAAATTGCGAATCGATAGACACCGCAACGACTTCAACGCCACGATCCCTAAACTCTCCCATGCGATGATGAAGAGCAATCAGTTCTGAAGGGCATACAAAGGTAAAATCCAAAGGATAGAAAAACACTACGCCATACTTCCCCTTTAAAGAATCATGCAAATTGTATTTGTCAGTAATTTCACCATTGCCCAAGACCGCAGGAACAGTAAAATCAGGGGCTTTGCGTCCGACTAAAACACTCATCTATTTCTCCTTGATAGCGCAGTAAAATGCGCAGAATGATTAACGTTACAGGGCAACTGCCTCGCGCAGTAAGGATTCTAACTCACCCTGTTCATAGAGCTCAGCAATGATATCAGAACCACCGATTAATTCCCCTTTTACATACAACTGTGGGAAAGTAGGCCAATCAGCATATTGGGGCAATGTCTGACGAATATCGGGATTAGCCAGAACATCCACATATGCAAAATTGACACCGCAAGCATCAATACATTGCACAGCTCGTGCTGAAAAACCACATTGAGGCATTTTAGGAGTACCCTTCATGTATAATAAGATTGCATTTTCAGCAATTTGTTGTTTGATTTTATCAATTGTATCCACTGGGTCACCTATAAAAAAGTCAAAAAAAATATAATAAAAACCAGTTTTTAATTATGGCGAAAATAAGATCAATTCGCAACTAGCGTTAGGCTTTGTAACGAGTGCATCGATCAATTCCAAGAATGGAATTAAAAGAAAAACCACTCCTATAAAAAATAGTACAAAAATTGGCCGCGACACAATAAAACAACATTGAATATGTTTGCCGTCCTGCTAAACTTAGCATTCACACAAATTGAGAGGATATAAAATGGCATTTACACTACCACCGCTACCTTATGCAAAGAATGCTTTGGCGCCTCATATTTCCGAAGAAACCTTAGAATATCATTATGGGAAACACCATAACGCCTACGTTACTAATCTTAACAAGCTCATTGTAGGCACAGAATATGAAAATCTTGGGCTGGAAGACATCATTAAAAAGTCATCTGGCGGTCTGTTTAATAACGCTGCGCAAACATGGAACCACACCTTTTATTGGCATTGCTTAAGTCCTAATGGTGGTGATGAACCCACAGGTAAGCTTGCTGATGCGATTACTAAACACTTCGGCTCATTTGATAAATTTAAAGAAGAATTTTCTCAAGTAGCAGCCACGACCTTTGGATCCGGATGGGCTTGGCTAGTTCAGGACAAACAAGGCGCACTCAAAATTACGAACACTGGCAATGCCGGCACCCCTATGACTGAGGACTTGCAAGCATTATTAACCTGCGATGTCTGGGAGCATGCTTATTACATTGACTACCGCAACGCTCGTCCCGACTACATTAAAGCCTTTTGGCATCTAGTCAATTGGGATTTTGTAAGCAGTAATATGCGTTAGAGGGGCTGTTGACATTTCGCCAGCTTGAGCCAAAATGGCTTGATTGTCGAGCACCGCAACGCAGCATACATAACAGTATGTGAGTAGCGGAGCACAGAAAATCAAGCCATTTTGGCCAAGATGGTAGAAATGTCAACAGACCAAGGAGTTCTTATGGCACTAATCACGAGTTACAACCCTTTACCGATTAACTTTACGCATGGTAAAGGCGTTTGGTTATACGATGCTCAAGGTAACGCTTATCTGGATGCGTTGAGCGGCATTGCCGTTTGCGGATTGGGTCATGTGCATCCAGACGTAACTCGTACCATCCAGGAACAAGCTGCCAAATTGCTGCATACGTCTAATGCCTACCATATCAACGAACAAGAGATGCTTGCTGAAAGGCTAACATCCCTGACTGGCACAAAACAGGCTTTTTTCGCCAATTCAGGTGCAGAGGCTAATGAAGCTGCCATCAAGCTCACTCGCCTTTTTGGTCACAAAAAAGACATTGAAACGCCTTCCATTATCGTTATGGAGCGAGCCTTTCATGGTCGCACCATGGCCACGCTCACAGCATCGGGTAGCCGAAAAGTCCAAGCTGGGTTTGAACCTTTTGTACCCGGTTTTATTCGTGCCCCATTTAATGATATTGATGCCATTCATACCATTGCTGCTAACCGTGATGACGTAGTAGCTGTCATGCTTGAACCCATTCAGGGGGAGGGCGGCATTTATCCTGCCGAAGATTCTTATCTGCGTGCGGTCGCAGATTTATGCAAAAAACACGATTGGCTACTCATTTTAGATGAAATTCAAACGGGTAATGGTCGCACTGGGAAATACTTTTCATTTATGCACACTGGGATCCAACCTGACATCATTACAACTGCCAAAGGTTTAGGCAATGGCATTCCCATTAGTGTTTGCTTGATGAGTGAAAAAGCCTGTGATTTATTTAAACCTGGAAATCATGGCTCTACGTTCGGAGGAAACCCCTTCGCTTGCGCTACAGCACTCACCGTCATGGATGTGATTGAACGTGACAAATTATGTGACTTGGTCACCCACAATAGTGTTATCCTCAAAGAAAAACTCATGCTCGAACTAGGAGAACACCCGAGCGTCCGCGCTATTAGGGGTAAAGGTTACATGATGGGTATTGAACTGGATAGACCTGCTACCGATGCCAGGATGATAGGTCTTAAAAACGGCATTTTATTTAACGTAACTGCCGATACCGTAGTTAGACTTCTGCCTCCATTGATCATTAATGAGGAAGAAATTAATGAGTTGGTTTTAAGGCTTACAAAAACAATCATGGAATTTGTCAACAAACAATGAGCACACAAACCCAAACGATTGTGATTCGTGATTTGGACAAAGAAGACATTGTAATTGCGACTACAATCTTAACACAAGCTTTTGCGCAAGATCCTGTGATGCAATGGATTTGTGGTGATCGTTACCCACAGGTCGCACCGGCCTTGTTTGAGGCTATTACTCGCTACTGCATGCTTTATGGTAAAGCCTTTTGTACCTCCAAAATGGAGTCTGTTGCCTTACGAAAATTACCCTTTGATACAAAATTTTCCTGGTGGAAAGCCTTTCGCGCTGGTTATTTAGCGTTGCCTAAACGGATGGGAAATGAAGCCTTTAAACGATTAATGCTCTTCGATGATCTAACGCAAAAAGAGCGCAAAAAACAAATGGGCAACAATTCTTATTGGTATTGTTGGTGTCTTGCAACCCGCCCTGAAAAACAAGGCAAAGGTTTTGGCACAGCGTTAATACAGCATACATTTAATTTAGCCGCAGAGACAGGTTTTCCCTGCTATTTGGAAACAGCAGTCCGCAAAAACCAAACATTATATGAAAAGAACGGCTATGTAAAAGTCTCAGAGTTTAATTTACCAGATAGCGAGGTAGTGATTATTTCCATGCTTAGGGAATAATTAGGGGCAGATATGAAGGTACTTATTTCAGGAGCAGGGATAGCGGGGCTGACTGTTGCCTATTGGCTGAAACGCTATGGATTTACACCAACAATAGTAGAACGAGCGCCTGCACTACTGACAGGTGGCTATAAGATTGATGTGCGCGGAACCGCTCTGCAGGTTTTGCGGCGTATGGGTATTTATGATGCTATTGTTGCATCAGGCACTAACATGCAAGGAGCTCTACTCGTCAATAAAGAAGGAAAAATCATTCATGAAATGAGTGGTGATGAATTTGGACATCGAGTAGGTGACGACGTGGAGATTATTCGCGGTGTCTTGTGTCAAATTTTGATGGAGCAAGTTCCTGATGTAGAATTTATTTTTGGCGATTCCGTAAAAAATATATCCCCATCCTCTAAGGGAGTACAAATCGACTTTCAAAACAATAAATCTCGTGAGTTTGATTTAGTCATTGGTGCCGATGGGCTTCACTCAAATGTACGGCGACTCGCGTTTGGTGACGAAACGTCCTTTCTTCACAATCTCGGTCTTTATCTATGTGTTTTTACTGTTCCAAATTATTTGAACTTAGACAGAATAGAAATGCAATACACTGAATTGGGCAAAGTAGCTGCTGTCTGGAGTGCTCGTGGAGAACCTAATATGAAAGCTTGTTTTGGGTTTGCTGCTCCGTCCACCCTGATTGATCTACACAATAAAGCGCAGCAGCAACAAGTACTCAGAACCATTTACCAGGGGATTGGTTGGGAAGTCCCTCAATTTCTCCAGATGATGCCAGATTCGCCTGATTTTTATTTTGATACCGCAGCTCAAATTTACATGGATCATTGGTCACAAGGACGGGTATCCTTAGTGGGAGATGCTGCCTATTGCGCCTCTCCCATGTCTGGACAGGGTACCAGTTTAGCGCTCATTGGGGCTTATGTATTAGCAGGAGAATTAGCTGCGGCAAAAGGAGCCTATCAAACTGCGTTTGACCAATATGAGAAACAAATGCGCTCACTTGTTAAAGTCAATCAGGAATTAGGGATTAGAGCTGCAAAATTAATGCGATCGCAAGAAAAGAGTAATTTACTTGCTTGGTTACTCAAGCAGTTAATGCAAATTGTACCTGGTCGCCTGACAAAATTTTTTATTAATCGCGCAACCCGTCGTATCAATCAAGCCGCTAATTTCATTAGCCTAAAAGATTATTAAGGGTTGGGATAGATTTGACCACGGATCGCTGCCTAATCACCTCGTACAAACATACCCCGGTGGCGACAGAAACATTTAAGCTTTCCACACTACCCAACATGGGCAGAGCAAATAAGCCATCACAATGTTCGCGCGTCAAGCGGCGCAAGCCTTCACCCTCTGCTCCCATTGCCAAAGCAAGTGACATTGTGGCATCCATATTATAAAGACTGTCACTAACTTCTCCTGCAGCACCATAAATCCATACACCCTCTTGCTTAATCATTTCCATTGCCCTAACAAGATTGGTTACTCTCACAAGAGGAATGGATTCCGCAGCCCCGCAAGCCACTTTACTCACTACTGGTGTAATGTTCGCACTTCTGTCTTTTGGGATAATCACAAAGTCAACCCCAGTGGCATCCGCCGTACGTAAACAAGCCCCCAAATTGTGCGGGTCGGTTACCCCATCAAGAATTAAAATTAGAGCTGGTTTTTTTGTTACTGCGAGTAACGTTAATAAATCAGCCTCACCGTAACTAGGCAAGTTACCCGCACAAGCCACCACTCCTTGATGCGTGAAATCAGAGAAACGCTGATTCATTTTTTGATGAGTTAATTTCTCTATTGGAATATTTTTTTGCAGAGCTAAATCGATAAGTCTTTGGAGCTTTTGATCTAAACGATCCTGGCTAACGTAGATTTTTTTGGTAGGTCTATGTGGACTATTTAGCAGGGCATGGACTGCGTGGAGACCGTATACATATTGTTCACTCATTGATGGGTTCCATTTTCCGCAGGCTCAAAATCAATTTTACGTTCATCTAAATCAACACGAGCAACCATAACAGACATCTTGTCTCCCAGTCGATAAACCTGTCCGCCTCGCTCACCAACCAAACGATGCTTAACTGCATCGAAAGCATAATAGTCATTTCTAAGCGAGGTGATATGCACCAAACCTTCGACATAAATGTCGTCCAACTCCACAAAAATACCAAAACCAGTTACAGCCGAAATGGTACCCTGGAATATCTGGCCCAATTTATCTTGCATGTATTCACATTTAAGCCAGGAGATCACCTCCCGTGTTGCTTCATCCGCTCGTCTTTCAGTAGCTGAGCAATGTTTACCCAGACGACTCATTTCTTCATCGCTATAGGAGAAATTGTCCACATCCTGATTGTCAATTAAATGGCAAACAGCACGATGAATGAGAAGATCTGGGTAACGACGAATAGGGGAGGTAAAATGCGTGTAAGCTGAATAGGCTAAACCAAAATGTCCATCGTTTTTTTCTATATATTGTGCCTGTTTTAGTGAACGCAACATCACTGTTTCAATTAAATGTCTTTCTGCTCTATCTTTTATCTCAGCCATGGTTTTTTGAAAATCTTTGGGGTGAGGCTTCTTACCTCCTCCCAGTCTTAAACCCAGTTCGCCAAGAAATAGCCGAAGTGCATTAATCTTATCTTCATCAGGCAGCGCATGAACGCGGTAGAGTGTTGGAATTTTAGAACGCTCTAAAAATCTCGCAGTCGCCACGTTTGCAGCCAACATACATTCTTCAATGAGACGATGGGCGTCATTGCGTATCACCGGTACAACGCGCTTTATCTTTCTATTTTCATCAAACTCAATGCAGGTTTCTGTCGTATCAAAATCAATAGCGCCACGATCTTTTCGGGCTTTTAGAAGCGTATTATATAGAGAATACAGTGCGTCAAGTGCAGGCCACAATGCTTCATGCTCACCTTCGATATGACTTTGCGATAACCATTTCGCAACCTGAGTATATGTAAGACGTGCATGGGAATGGAACACGGCACGATAAAATCGTGAACGGGTGATTTTACCCTCCTCAGAGATAGTCATTTCTGCCACGATGCATAGCCTGTCTACATGAGGGTTTAAAGAACAGATACCATTGGAAAGTGCCTCAGGTAACATTGGCACAACCTGGCCAGGAAAGTACACGGAGTTACCTCGTTTAGCTGCCTCCTTATCAAGAGCGGAATCCGCTTTTACATAGTGACTAACATCAGCTATTGCCACATACAGTTGATATCCTCCCTTGGGTTTTTTATAACAATAAACGGCATCGTCAAAGTCCTTGGCATCTTCACCATCAATGGTTACAAAGGGTAGGCTTCGCAGGTCGGTGCGACCCACTAAATCTTCTTCCAGAACACGCTGTGGAATTTTAGCGACCTCAGCCAAGACGTCTTCTGGCCATTCAGCAGGGATAGCATGGGCGAAGATAGCTACCTCTATCTCCATCCCAGGAGCCATGTGATCGCCTAAGATATGGATAACCTTGCCGATAGCCTGATTTCGTTTCGTGGGGAATGCCAAGATTTCAACTAAAACCATCTGCCCATTTTTTGCATTAACAGAAAACTCAAGCGGGACTGAAATATCTTGGGTTAAGCGCTTATTATCCGGGATAACAAAGCCTACACCGTGCTCAGTGAAGAAACGACCTACAACTGTCTGATTGGCATGTTCAAGAACTTCGTGAATTTTTCCTTCCGGTCTTCCTCGTCTATCAAATCCTGTTTGGTATGCAAGTACTAAATCACCGTGCATGACCGTTTGCATTTCCTTGGCAGACAAAACCATATCTTCTGTGCCATCCTCGGGAATAAAAAAACCGAAGCCCTCAGGATGTCCTTGTACAGTACCTCGTTGTAAGTTGATACGCCCTAATAAACAAAAACGCCCGCGCCGATCCTGCATAATCTGACCATCACGTACCATGGCTTTCAAACGAAAACCCAAAGCTTCTTGCTCAGCGCCAGGACTAACATCCAATTTCGTTATCAATTGATTACGTGACATTGGTCGACCATATTCGTTAAGTACCTGGATGATTAACTCACGACTAGGTATAGGCATGTCATATTTTTCTTTTTCCCTTTGATAAAAAGGATCCTTTGATTTCTTACTCACATTCACCACATAATTATCTACTATTATTGTCAGTCTACCACTTATTGCGATGAGTCGGGTAATTCAAATCCACGTCCACCTAAATATTCTGTCAACGCTTGCAGACTCATATCCTCACCGGCCCAAAAAGTTCCAGACGTTTGCGCAGGCATCGTCACAGACCAGCGGCATACAGAAATAACTCCGGCACAAGGCACTTGCTGCTCATGACCAGGCTTTGATTCAATGCAACTGATTTCAAATGATTCTTTGTCTAATGCCAATGCCGACCAATGACCTGCCTGCAGACGACTACTCCATCCAGCACTTGCACTTGGTTCTGAGACGGGATGAGTAATCCATAGATCACTTTTTGATAAGTTATGAATTAAAATTAAAAGCGGTTTTTTGGCGGATAACATAACAGACTCTTCTTTTACCGCGACCGGTTTACAGGAAGCAGGTGCGGGAGTGTCAGCGTTCACTATAGCTGCGCCTAACATGAGCACAATAAAAAAACCAAATTTCATCATCACCTCCGATCACTTAAAAATCCGCATAGGCTCTAACTTGGCAAAGCCTACTCAGTAAAGTACTCTTTAATATAAAGAGTAAAGGATTTAACTATGAGATGGATTATTTTATTCATGGCTGTACTTTTTTTTCCAGCATTACATGCAAAGTCTATCCTGATAGGAACGCTCCCTTATGCTCCTCCTTTTGCAATGGCTGCTGATAGTAAAGAAGATTTTTTTGGCTTTGATATTGAGTTGATGAATGAAATTTGTACTCGTATTAAAATAACGTGCAAATTTAAACCCTTAAAAGTTCCAGAGCTATTTAGCGAACTCCTGGAAGGGAAGATCGATTTAGCGATGGCTGCGATTAGCATTACCGAATCAAGGCAAGACGATTTTTTGTTTAGCCTCCCCTATCTCACGAGCAACGCTCAATTTCTCACCAATAGTGGTTCTGAGCTCAATAGCATTGAAGACATTCGCAACAAAAAAGTTGGTATAGAGAAAGGAACCCTTTTTAAAATGGTTGTACTAGAACAATTTAGTAATGAGGCACAAATTATTGAGTACCCCAGCATTGATGAGGCTTTCAAAGGGTTAACCAATAATGAAGTTGATATCTTAATCATGGATGCGGGAGCAGCCAAGTATTGGGCAGCTACTGCTACTCCAGACTTTAAACTGGTCGGGGATAAGATCCCTGTTGGCGTAGGTTATGGCATCATGGCCAATAAAAAATCACAAGCACTGATTGATCAAATTAACAAAGCGCTCATGGACATGGAAGCAGATGGTACTTATTTAAAAATTTATAAACGTTATTTTACGCTATTGTCATTTTTAAAAATGAAACAAATGATGAGCAATAAAACCTACCCAGAAGAATTGTTAACGCATTAAAATTCCCTTGCTAAGCACTCCAAAATTCTTTACTTTCTAAGGCCTTAAAATCTGCCTTACTATCATGGAGTGATAATGAAAAAATGTCTTTCAGCGATGTTCACTAGCCTTTGTATTGCGAGTGTCGCGTCAGCCGGCACCACGGGAGAAGAATCGATTTGTACCTCTTCTCTTTGCGCCTTTGATAACCCTGGAGGGTTCTATATTAGTGGTGCGGCATTATATGTGCGTCCTAGTGAAACAGGCATAGGCTTAGCAACCGATAGTTGGCAATATGCTCTCCCGGGGGGCAATGTGCGTTCTGTTAGTAAACCTTTTGACCCGGAGCATGAATGGGAAGGAAGTGTAACACTTGGTTATGATTTCCCCATGACGGCTAATCATATCGAAATGAGCTATCTTCGTTTAGATAACAATACCCATGTAGTGAATGACACTGAGGATGCACCAATTTCTTTTAGTAGTATCTTTTTTCCAAATATTTTGATTCCACTCACCCCTGGCGCGATCTTGGTTAGTGATACGCAACTTCACTATGAACTTAACCAAGTAGACTTAAAAGTAGGCCGCTTATACCGAGATACTGCTGGTAATTTTAATATCCGACCCTCACTTGGAGCACGCTACATCAGCTTAGATCATCATCAGACCTTTATTACCTCTGGAAATGTTATCAGTGAATATGATGGGGTTGGTCCTTTGTTTAGCTTGGAGGGACGATATGGTCTTAGCAAAGGGTTTGGTTTGGTTGGTTATTTCGATTACGCACTTATTGTGGGCCAAATAAACGCTCATTCTCATGTGACAGTTCTTGGCACTGATTTTAGTTTCACATCACCAAAGAGAGATCGTATTGTTAATAACTTAACTGGTAAACTGGGTATCAATTACCACTACATCTTCACTAATCTATCTACATTAACACTCGAGGCGGGCTATCAGGTAAGCGAATATATTAATGCGATGGATATGATCAGAGGCGACATAGGGGTTAGGCAGAAGATTGCAGGACTTGAAACAACCAGTTTTGGTTTTCGTGGTCCTTACGTCAGTTTAAGTTGGCATGCATACCCAGCATAAATTTTATCTATACTTTACAAAATCCATGGTCATTTTTCTCGGTGTATTCGAGGACAGTTTATGGTCAAAATTCGACGGAATAAATTAAGAGCATTGCTGTTTTTTATTTTTCTTCCCCTGATTGTTTATGCTGACGATGTTGCCAATGGTCCTGAAGAATTCAACATGAGAGAGTGTATTAAAGAGAGCATAGCGGATTGCATTGAAGCAGCATGTATTCAAGGAGCACCTACAAATTGTCAAGAACAATGCCAAATTGATGCCATGAATAAATGCAAGGAAATTGCCAAGCAAACATTATAACTCGATCCTCAAGTTTTTAATTTGACAAATAAAAAACCGAATTACCGTGGCTTGACCATGGTATCCAGCGATCTTCAAGAAACCATGGATACCGTGGTCAAGCCACGGTAATTCGATGCTCTAAAAGTCAAACAATAAAAACTTGAAGATCGAATGTAACCATTTGATTTTATTAAAATTACATTGACTAATATGAAACCACTTCCACCCAAGACTCAAACCCGAAAAATTATTCATATCGATATGGATTGTTTTTATGCGGCGATTGAGATTCGCGATAATCCATCCTTGGCGGATAAACCCGTTGCCGTAGGTGGCAAGCGAGGCGTGCTTTGTACTTGCAACTATATTGCAAGGGAATATGGGGTTCATTCTGCCATGCCAACAGCACTTGCTCACCGTCATTGCCCCAATCTTATTGTACTTCCAGTCGATATGCCCAAATACCGTCAAAGTTCGCAAGCTATTCATGCCATTTTCAAGGAATTTACTGAATTGGTTGAGCCATTATCTCTAGATGAAGCCTTTCTAGACGTCACCGATTGCACGATGCATCGAGGCAGTGCTACCTGGATAGCGGAGGCCATTCGTAATAAGATTTGGCAGACTGAACGGTTAACTGCTTCGGCAGGTGTAGCCCCCAATAAATTTTTGGCGAAGATCGCCTCCGGCTGGAAAAAACCAAATGGCTTATTTGTGATACGCCCCGAACAAGCCCTTGCTTTCATCAGCCAATTGCCGGTGACTAAATTGCATGGGGTAGGGAAAGTTACTGCCAAAAAACTGCACCAATTGCAGTTGCATACCGGAGCCGACATTCAAAAAATGGCCTTACAAGAATTAATAAATCATTTTGGTAAATTAGGCGAGCATCTCTATTACCAATCGCTGGGAATTGATAATCGACCTGTAGAACCCAATCGGGAGCGCAAATCTTTAAGTGTTGAGACAACATTGTCTAAGAACATTAGTGATATAGCGCAGGCAACACCAATCATCAATACGCTCTATGAAAGGCTTGTACAACGGCTCCAAAGCTCAGCACCTAATCTATTAATCAAAAATCAATATGTTAAGCTCAAATTTCATGACTTCCAACTTGTCACCGCTGAGACGAAGAGCTCACAACCTGAATTAAGTAAATTTCATGAACTCTTTCATAAACTTAAAAGCAACAGCCAAAAGTCCATTCGCTTACTCGGTCTAGGTGTTCATTTTTTATCAGAAGAAAAAACTGGCTCCTATATTCAACAATCCTTGTTTTAAGATTCCCTCACTTCTTCAGTTCAAGAAATACATCCTTAGCCGCCAAAATTGCATTTGTAGCTGCAGGAAATCCACAGTAGGCAATCATTTGAGTAATGATTTCCACAATCTCCTCTTGTGTTGCCCCACAATTTAAGCCCGCACGCACATGCACCTTCAATTGGGGAATCGCAAATCCTTGTACAGTCAGAGCAGCAATCGTAGCAAGCTCCCGCGTTTTTTGATCCAGTGCACTTTCATGGCCATACAGATCCCCAAATGGAAACTCAACATTCACCTTGGCAAATAAAGGAGCCACTTGTTCTATTTGTTTGATATATTCCTCTGCAGCAGCCCCCAAATGCTCTCGCATAACTTTCAGACCTTTCTCATAACGATTCATTTCGTTCTCCTATTTAAGAAGTAATGCTGAATGGTCCTGTACCTAGAAGCATAAAGAAAAAGGAGACAGCCGCAATGACATAGTTTTTTTGTGCAGAAGTGCTATGTCCAACCACACCAAGTACCTTTGCTTCTGAGAAAAGCGCTTGATCCTTGCTGGATGCCTCATCAGATATCTTCAAGGCAGCAAGATTATGAACACAGGCATAATGTGCGGCCACCCCAAGTAATGAATAGAACAAGGCGATCAAACCACCAATATGTCCATAGATGCCAAATAATATGGAGATGCTAATAACGACCATAGCAACAATCATCAGCACCGCCTGTATGGCCGGGTAAGCAGGATAAATCAAAGTGGCTGTTTGTTTTGCGGAAGGCCAATCTTGCAGAAATCCATAAATGGGATATAAGAAAAACCCGGCAAATACAACCCGCAGAACCAACCAGGCTATTATCTCCGTCATCTTTTTCTCTCCTAGTGAATAACATCGCGATTCATGACCGCAAAGAGCTCTGGATTATCACGGTAGTCAATCGGCACATCGATTAAAACAGGACAAGATTCTTTTTGCGCCTCTTTAAGAACAGGAATGATTTCTTCCGGGCTTTTTAACTCATAACCCTTGGCGCCAAAGGCCTGAGCATAATGGATTAAATCAACCTTACCAAAATAAACACCACTGGTTCTTTTATACTTCATCATTTCCTGCTCAAGAACCATGTTGTAAGAACCATCGCGCCATACAAAATGTACAAAATGGAGTTTTTCCCGTACTGCCGTTTCAAGCTCTTGCGCTGAAAATAGGAATCCACCATCCCCAGAGATCGAAATCACTTGTTTGTGAGGAAAAGCCAATTTTGCTGCGATGGCCCAAGGCAAACCCACACCTAACGTTTGCTGTCCATTACTGAACATAAGTTGATGTGGTTGATATGACAAGAAATAACGAGCCATCCAGATATAAACTGTGCCAATGTCACAAGCGATATGCGTGTCATCATCAATATACTGCCGCAACTCATAAATAAAGCGAAGCGGATGAATTGGAAACCCTTTTTTTGTTTTCCCTTGGGCGATTTTGGCATTTAAGGCCTCATGGTAGATTTCGGCGTGCTGAAGATTCCCTACAACCTTCCGTTCAGCAAGTGCTTTTTTAAGCAATGAGATATTTTCTGCGATACACCCTAAAATCTCAAATCGCGGTTGATAGGTGTAATGGATTTCGGGCGATACCGCATCAAGATGAAGAATAATCTTGTCCCCTTTGGGGTTCCACACCTCCGGATCATACTCTACAGGATTGTAGCCAACCGTGAGAACGACATCTGCCTTTTCGAGCAGCTCGTCTCCTGGTTGATTGCGAAAAAGACCAACACGGCCTGCAAAACAGGAGAAGAGTTCGCGAGAAACCACTCCTGCACCTTGATAAGTACTTATTGTCGCTATTTTAGTTTGCGTGAGTAAAGACCGAATGGCTTGAGCATTTTGCGGCTGGCTTGCCTCTTCCCCTAAAAACAAAACGGGACGTTTTGCCTCGGCAATGAGATCAACTGCTTTCTGAATCGTTGTCTCACAAGCAAGCACCACCTCCACTTCCTTGCGGGGTGAAATAATCATTTCTTCAGCTTGCTCAGCCAAGACATCCTGCGGAAAACTAATAAAGCAAGCGCCAGCACGCGGCATAAGCGCTTGTTTAAATGCCATAGCGATAATTTCTGAGATATTACTGACGCTCATCACTTCCACACTGTATTTCGTTACTGCTTCCATCAATTTGGCATTATCTGCTGACTGATGAGACATTTTGAAACGCATGGCACGTGACACATTACCACCGATGGCTACCACAGGATCTCCTTCTGTTGTGGCAGTTAATAAGCCAGTGGCAAGATTGGCGACACCAGGGCCAGAAGTAACCAATACCACTCCTGGTTTCTGAGTGAGTCGTCCATAAGCCGCGGCCATAAAGGCAGCATTCTGTTCATGCCGACAAAGAATGAGTTTGATTTTAGAATCAAGAAGTGCGTCGAAAATACCATCAACTTTTGCTCCTGGAAGACCAAAAATGTACTCGACCCCCTGCGCTTCAAGACATCGAACGATAAGCTCTGCTCCCTTCACGTTGATTATCCCTTTGAAGTTAGATTTGACTCTCCTTATCAAACTATAACCCATAAAATCACAATATGGATTAAAAAAATGCGGTTCGCAGCAAAACCGCAATGATCTCGCTCTTCAAGTTTAGTTTGACAAATCAAAAGCCGAATTACCGTGGTCAAGTCACGGTAATTCAATATTCTAAAAAGTCAAACAATAAAAACCTGAAGATCGATTATAAATGAGCAAATGCGTGTTAATATATCTTCTTTTTCTTTGCTTATCGATCATGACTCCGTTAATTGACGCGACTTACATTGCCAAATTACAACACGATTGCATTCTTAGCTGGAAAACAGAGGGAATACGGCTAATTCAACAAGACTTCCTCGCTTTGGTCGAAGAAAATCATGCCTTTAATTATCGTCTCTGGCACGCGGAAGACAGAGCTAGACGTGAGGATATGGGATTTGAATTTGTTTATCATGCCAAGCGTGAAATTGATCATTGCAATCAGCAACGTAACAATCGTATGGAAGCAATGGATGAATGGTTATTCACCCATCTTGAGCCAGGAAAACCAACAGACTGTCCTGTTCACTCTGAGACTCCTGGAATGATGATCGATCGCCTCTCTATTCTTGCATTAAAAGCCTACCACATGAAATTACAAGTGATTCGGGAAGACGTCGAGGATACCCACCGCAAAACATGTCAACGTAAATGGCAAACGATCATTGAACAACAAAGTCAACTAATATCCTGCTTAGCACAACTAATGACTGAGGTCATTCTCAAACAACGCACGTTTAGAGTTTATCATCAGTTTAAAATGTACAATGATCCTAATTTGAACCCCGAACTATATCAAAAAAGTTAGGGTGTAATTACCAATACTGTGGCACGGAGGGAGTGAGCTTTGTATCTGTTGGAGGAGAGGGAAGTTTTATTGCATTAGACAAATTGGTACCTGTCAGTGTGGATTTTCCTTTGCCTAACTCTCTGATATCCAATGCGCTTTGTGAATGTGATAACTTTGGTCTTTGCCCAAAGATAGAATGAATAATTGCACTTCTATAGAGTCGTTTTTGGTGTTGCTTGTTGCTTTCTTGGTCAGATACTATAGATGTCGTTTCTTTTGGAGTTATTGGACTAGGACGAAGAGCAGTCTCATTAACGCGACTCGGGGAACCAGAGAGCTTACTCATATGCTCTGATTCCCCTGACAACGAGGTCGTTGTTAATTGATCTCCTGTTGCCTCAACCTTGACCGTACGAACAGCGTCAAGGGGGGCTCTGCCAAAGCCGCGAGCGTGAGCCCTTAGCGCAAGTACCACTGCATGAACCAAGGCACTTATTACGGTCACCCACAACATAACAGGGGTATCATGGTAATGTCCATCTGCACCACGTTCTTGCAAGGGATTTAGGGCGAAATCAACTGCTTTTGAGCCCTTGCCCAAGCCTGAGCAAAGAGAGCGAACAACTTCAAATGCCTCTTGGAAAAAGAATTGCGGCGAAGGATCAACCACCATCCTATCAGTAATTGCTGTTCTAATTTCCTCAGGTTGCAAACTATTCACATCCTTTTTTGCATCAGAAAATATTTTAAGCAAACCATCTATTCTTTTATCAGCAAGCTTGCTTGTCTCTTCCTGTTTTAATTGATGCCAATGCGCGTGCAACATTGCATGGATAGTGAAACCAAGTAAAAGAACCATACCAAGTGTACTTGAGGTAATAAGCAGTGCAGGAGGAAAGCTTGCAGAACTTAAAACAAGAACGGTAGCGATAGCAAATAAAGCACTGGCTAAAGCACCATAGGCAGCCAATCCATTTCTTAGCCCTGCCAGAAAAGCCGAGGAATAAGAAAGAGTCGACAATTCGCGAAGATAATTTCGCTTCTTCTCAAAATTATCATAAACACTCGCTAATTTGCTCATCAATTCCTTTTGCTTTAACCGTCTTTCTTCATTTCCTCCTGATAAAGCTATCTCTTGAGAGAGGCCATGTAACTGCAAAAAATACTCTTGTAATTCTTTCCCGCAGAGAGCCAATTCAATTTTTGCCCGTGCAACAAGCAACCTACGTTGAAAATCGTGCTCTTCATAGACTCGTGTAGCGATACAGGCGAGAAAATAAATAGCACAAAAAACAGTCATTGCTGTCAGCACAGCGGGCGACAAACTGCATAAAGTTAGAACACCAATATAAAGATAAAGACCATCCACTATGCCACCATAGGTGGCCGAAAGTAACATTTTTCGCCGCAATGCCTCTGATTGGCCTTGAATCTCTTCATGCTTCTTTTGAATTTCTGTTAAAGTTAATGTCTTAGCAGCCTGGATCTCAGAAAGTAGAACGGCATTTGCCCTCATCATGTCTTTTCGCTGATTAACGTAATAACGGAACCAGAGCCGATTCACCGCTGAAAGACAGCCTAGCAACAGACCAACGGGCACAATGAGATGGTGTAGATTCTGACTGCCGCCTAGAAGCTCCATCAATTGAATGGTGCTACGAAACCCTTTATAAGCGTTTTTTAAACCTTTCATTACATCGCGACAATAAGGCCAAACAGTAGCTATAAAGGCTTTTAATTGATTCTTGTCATCATCTTTGTAATGATTAGCAAGCATTGCAAAGACAATCAACGTTAATGAGCTTGAGGCAGTGAGTACGATACCTTCTGGAGTAAGCATCCATTCATGCATCGCATCTGAAGAAGAACCGACTTTATTTAGCATATCAAAGGCATATTTGATCATGCTATAAGAAAGGCTTAAGCCGTCGAGTGCCCCATAAAGAGCATAGATATAACCCAGTTCATGTAACCTTTTCGCCAGCAATCGGCTCTGAGCATCCATTCTCCCGGCAATCAGGTAGATAGAACTTGATTCGTCATGCTTCACTTCAGAATCGTCAGAATCACTTGTGCTCGTCATTTAGAATAAAAGGCAACGGCTAAGATGGGGCAAATTGTATCGAACCCAGAACTAAATGACAACCAATCTTTCATGTTGAATTAAAATAAACCAAGAAAAATGGCCCATCGACAATAATATCACAAAGCGTAAGAAAATGTAGGTCTCGCAAAAGACTGATGCAATCGTCATCTAACAGCTTATGCCACCCGGACTTTGAGAGTCCACGGACAGGTTATTGGGTGATGGCCACGGCTCAAGTAGCGACTCAAGCTTGATAAAATCCATTGTTCTTACTGCATATAACGCTGACATGGCGTCACAGGCACTTCGCGAAGGGCCAGTCACCTCCTCGCTCGCCTTTGCACAAGATGCCCAACTATGCACATCATCATCTATTATTGCATCTATTGCAAAATCAATACCTAATTTAGAATTCGAATGAAACCAATTCTCGTATTTCTGGGTTTCAGGATTATAAAAGTGTTTTTCTGGGAATGGCTGTATAGTAAATGCAGGCACAGGAGAAAATGACACGCTGCAGTATTCATAAACGACGTGCATGGGTAGTAAGCGCTGAGCACCACCAACACCCTTTATCCATTGCTGATCAATTTCATCCCAATTATTAATCTGGTTATAGGGCATATTAAAATAATTCACATTCATTTGCAGTTCTTTAATGATGGTATTTTGAAAATCAAAATGCTTTTCTGTGATCGTTTTGCCATAGAGTTTGTAAGTAACCCCGTTTTGCTTCACTTGCTTATATTGAGCGAATAACTGAGCTTTTATTGCTTTACCTTCTTCATTTTTGGGTAAGCAGTCAAGCATCATCGTCCACATGTGTTTATCCAAAGCCCAAAGTGCATATTGAAAGCTGCTTATATTAGAAAAAATGCGGCCTGAATAATCGGTGATTTTTCCCTTTTTAACAAGTAAATGAACATCTTTCGCAAGCATCGCCCTAACCGCATCATATTCTCCACGCACGACATGAAGTAATAATTTACGGACGTCAAGTATGGGTTTAAAAAAAGCAGCATGGGGCTTTGAAGTTAGAACGAGGTTTAGTAAATCAGGGGATATTAAATGATCTGCTATTTCATGATTCGTTTCCAACGATAACTTCTCGAATAAACTTTTTTGACGCATATTTTTCTTGGGGGCAAGCTGGCGCAATTGATTAAATAATGATGTATTTTATTTAAAAAAAATGACTTTGTACATGACTTTAAGATTAAAATATGGACACTAAGTACAGCCGTCACCTGAAAGAAGCGCAGCAAATCACAGGATTATTAGAGGTATCACGTTCCACCCCCCGCATCGGACCCCTTACTTAAACGAACGTCTTCGCGAGCAGGATAGATTTTTTTATCATCTACGGAAGATGACTCCGAGCAACTCTGGGCTTAAGGTTACAAATCTGCTAGCATAAAGTCTTTTTTCAAAGGATTTAAAGGGTCTTAATGAGTTTGCGTGGTTTCCTTATTGTCATTTTATCTTTGCTCTCAGGGTGTTGTATGGCAGCCAATCAAAAAGTAATTTATGGCTATGTTGAAAAAGCCACTTTAGTTGATAAAGGTATGGTCTTATCTGCTAAATTGGATACGGGCGCAAAATCAGCCTCTCTTAGTGCTATTGACATCCACGAAATTGAGGAAGATGGCAAAGCCTATTTACGCTTCAAGGTACCTGGCAAAAATGAGGAAGTGGAATTTACTTGCGAATACGTGGGTAAAGTCAAAATTAAAGTCCGCGCTGGAGAGCATCTATCTTTGCATCACATTGAACCTATTAGACGTCCCGTTGTGCTCATCGGCATTCAAATCGGTAAAAAGAAACGCACGATTCCTGTTAACTTAACAAATCGCAAACGCTTTAACTATCCTCTCCTTTTGGGTAGAGATGCAATCATTGCCTTCGATGGTCTTGTCGATCCACAACATGCGTTTTTGATTAAAACTGAAAAAGTTGAAAAAAATGAACTCAAATAAACGCCATGTTTATGGTTTAATCCTTACCTTATTTCTTGTTGGCATAGGTGTCTTCCTCTACCGTCATTTGATACTTGATGTCCCTCTAACAGATACTGAAACAGTAAATAGTTGGATGGTTGAAGCTCATCTGCGCTTTGCTGCGCAACGTAATATGCCAGTAAAAGCAAGTTTTACAATTCCTTATATGCCACCCTATTTTGCCATTTTGGATGAATACTTTGTCTCACATAACTATGGAGTGACAACAAATTTAAGCGGTTACAATCGCGTTACCGTATGGTCTCTCAGACGAGGCAGTGGTGCGCAATCACTTTATTATCGAGCTGTTTTTCGCGAAACAGATAATAATGAGTCTTCTCTTGCCAAGCCCCCTCCGGTAAAAGCCTTACCTTTGACTGAAAGTCAAAAAGCAGCAGTGGCAGCAATCACAAATCAAGTTCGCCAATCCTCTGCGGATATACAAACCTTTGCTCAAGGCACAATTAAGGATCTGAACAAACAGGATGGTAACGCCAAACTCTTGGTGGGCAGTGAATTCAATGATGATACCATCATAAAAGCAGCCATTATTGTATTAAATCAAGCCAAAATTTACGCCATGCCTGTAAAGGGAATTTACTTGAAACGACAAAACAAGACAGAATTAAAATCCCTTATGGTCGTTTATAATGGCAAGGATTGGGTTTATATCAATCCTCGAACAGGAAGTGCTGGCTTACCCAGAGATTTTCTCATATGGCAGTATGGTTTTGACCCGGTTTTTGCAGTGTTTGGCGGGAAAAAACCTGTATTTACCCTAACTGTTTCTCCAACACCCATCAATGCCCTTTCTATGGCAAAAGCAAGAGGACTACAAGCCGATTCACAATTACTGCGATTTTCTTTACTGCAATTGCCAATTAGTGTGCAAGAGACCTACAAAATTCTGCTCACTGTCCCCATAGGTGCTTTCATCATTTTGCTACTACGCAATTTTGTTGGCCTCAAAACCTTTGGGACGTTTATGCCCGTTTTAATTGCTCTAGCTTTTCGTGAAACGCGTGTTATTTGGGGAATCACCCTTTTCGTTACGATTGTGTCATTTGGCTTAATGGCTCGTTTTTATCTAGACCAATTGCGGTTACTTTTAGTACCAAGATTAGCTGCCATCCTTACCGTGGTCATTTTATTGATGATTTTTATCAGTGTATTGAGTCAAAATTTGGGATTGGAATCTGGCTTATCCATTGCCCTGTTCCCTATGGTTATTCTTACTATGACCATAGAAAGGATGTGCATTACCTGGGACGAGCGAGGAGCTTCAGATGCAATTAAATCAGGCATTGGTAGCTTAATTGCCGCAGTGATCGCCTTTGCAGTAATGAGTTATCAACCGATGCAATATCTGGTTTTTGCTTTTCCAGAATTGCTTTTGGTTTTACTTGCCTTAATCCTATGGTTTGGTCAGTATCGTGGTTACCGACTTTCTGAGCTACTCCGTTTTAGGGTTTTAGGCGGAGAGCAAATATAATGTGGGGGTTGTATCGCCATTTGCGTAAACATGGTGTTTTAAGCATTAATCGGCGAAATAGTGATTACGTTTTAAAATACAATCATCGGAAACTTTACCCTCTAGTGGATGATAAATTACAAACCAAAAAACTAGCCCTTCAAGCAGGAATTGCTGTTCCTAAACTTTACGAAATCGTCGAGACTGAGCACCAGGTAAAAAACATCGATACCATTTTGGCTCCCTATAAAGATTTCGTTATCAAACCCGCCCATGGAGCTGGTGGGGATGGCATTCTCGTTATTACTGATCGTGTTTTTGGACGCTATCGGCAAATTAATGGCAAATTATTTACAAGCCAAGAACTTAGTTACCATCTCTCCTGCCTACTTACAGGCGCTTATAGTTTGGGAGGTCATGCTGATTACGCCATTGTAGAACATAGGGTCGTTGTTGACCCCGTTTTTAAAGAAGTCAGTTATGAGGGCATTCCTGACATTCGTATCATCACCCTATTAGGCTATCCTGCGATGGCTATGGCGCGCTTACCAACACGCCTATCAGGAGGAAAAGCCAATTTACATCAGGGGGCAATCGGTGTTGGAATTAACTTAGCCAATGGAAAAACGTTAGGAGGCGTATTCCATAACGATGCCATTGATTATCATCCTGATACCTTAGCGCCGATTGTGGATATTACCGTTCCTTATTGGGATCAAATTTTGGGAATAGCGGCCAGTTGTTATGAATTAACGGGGCTCGGTTATATTGGCGTTGATATTGTCCTTGATAAGGATCATGGTCCACTCATGTTAGAACTCAATGCTCGTCCAGGTCTGAATATTCAAATTGCTAATCGTGAGGGCGGCCTTAAACGCTATCAGAAAATTGAAGACCGTGCGGCCAAGATAAAAGAATCCATCACCGAGCGCGTAGCTTACAGTAAGATGGAATTCGCTCGTTAGCTAACCTACGAAGCTGAATTTATTACTTATACCGATCTTAATTTTATCCTTTTATTGTCATCCAGAGCGAAAACGAAAAATCTCCTGATTAATCGCCGACTTAATAAAAGAGCGTAATACAACGATAACCTTTCGTCATTCCTGTTGCCTCAATAGAACCTGTTGCCGAAGGACAAAAAATATACTGAGTCGTTGCCTCAGAATAGGTGTTGCTTTTGAGAGGTTTTGTTGCGATTAAAAAATAATTGCTATTGAGCCTGGTGGGTGTGTGGGCGAGAAGCCTGTGAGTGTGGGCAATAACTGTGAATAACGTCTTTTTGTTATTCATGGTTTTGTCCACACGTCCCATAGGGCACAGGCTGGTCCGAAGGACTCGTCCATCATATCCACAGGCTTTATGTTCCTGTCTTTTTACAATATTGAATAAGACTTTCATTAAAGAGCCTTTCTTTGTTTTACATGTTGAATATTCACTAATCTAAATATTAATTTTAGCTTTTTTTGAATCTTTTTTTGCAAGTCAAACGGGTCGAGTGTATTAAAGGTCTCTTGTAATTTTGTTTTCTGAGCGAGAGTAAGACCATTCGACGTCATCAGTCGCTGATAGGGCGTTTGGGGTTGATCATATTTTTTGATTACACGGGATTGAATTCGTACTTTGTCAATGAGCTTAATGCAAGGATAGAAAAAATTAAATAACAAGGAGACTTCGTTAGAATATAAGTCATTCATAAGCTCAACGAGCTTTGGATTACCAAAACGATGATAACCAAACAGTTGACGCACATGAGTCCAGTTCTTTTGTTCAACATGTGCATTATCGTCTTTTTTATAAGGACGAGAGCGAGTAAATTGAACCGCTTTTTGTGGGTCCCGCTCAGTAAAATAATGAATGAGATGCCAATTGAGAAACTCTGAGCCGTTATCACAATCAAACCCTTTGATTTCAAAAGGTAAATTTTTTTCTATGTCTTGAATACCCCCCAAGACACCATGAGCTCCTTTATTCCAAGTGGCCCGCATTTCTGTCCAGCCACTGAAAATATCCGTCAGCGTAATAGACCAAACAAAATCACCGGCTAGTGATGCTCCACAATGCGCAACGCTGTCGGCCTCCATAAAACCCACTTCGTTAGTATTCCACTGATTCGTATTGACTGGAATTTGATTCCTGAGAATACTTCCAGGCTTTGTTCCACTTAAGCCTTTTCCATAGCGAGTTTTAACAGGCTTGAGTAAGCGATCAATTGTAGCAGCGCTCATGGTTAGCAGTTGAGAGGATATCTCCGCCGCTAAAGGCTCATAATGATTTTGATAATGAGGTAACCATAAGGGAAGAGCTCTCTTTAATCGTTTACCACACATCTGATCCGTGCCAAGCCATATCTTTTTTAAAGGCTCCAGCAATATGGATGGGTCATAGGTCTTCTTTTTTCCAACTTTCTTCGGACTTTTATCAGAAATGGGTAACTGTCTTAATAAACGAGCTGCTGCTTTGCGATGATAATGATGCGTCTCGCAAAATTCATCCAGAATGCGTTTTTTTAACGCTCTATTGCCTCGTTGATAGCGGATACGCTGTATTTTTAGATACAAATCCATATTCACTTGCCCCATTTCTGTTCCTCTCGCTCGGCAACAGCCATATTGAGGCAACGAAGCAATTTATGGACTTATTTACGTCATCCTTCGGCAACAGATAATTTGAGGCAATTCGCATTTAAAGCGATTACAACTTACCTAAGCAAACCTTAATGTTTATCTAATATACTTGATGTATATTAAATATCCATTGAGGAATAAATGATGACGTTTGAAGAAAAGCAAAAAATTATCAGTTTATTGCAGAGCAAGCTGGATAAACTTCGTGGAGTTGATGCCGGCGATCACCCATCTGAAATCATGGAATTAGAGGGCACGGATAATGAGGAAGTTCTCGAAATCCCTGAAATGTTGGAATTTGAATCTGAATGGATTAAGGCTTTTAGCTCAGAAATTGAAAAATTGCTATCGTTACTAAAAGAAGATCAGTTAGAGTTATTTGAAGAAGCTTTTAAAAGCAGTTGTGAAAATCACGATGACGACATCAGTCTTTATTGGCAAATTGCTGAAATTGCATTTAAGCCAAAAACCATGGAAGACATGGCAAAAATATTGTTCCCCAACATGGATAGCGCAACAATCGATGAACGCATCAATGACCTCCTACACGAAGCTATCGACAATCCACAAATGCTGCAAACGATTCTGAGCTTATTACCAGAAGATAAGCGCCTGCCTGCGGTTTTAAAAGAAAAAGAGTTTGTGACATATAAATTAGAAGAAGAGTTTGGGACATATGAAGGAAGTACATTAGAAGAAGAGTTTGTGGCATATGAAGGAAGTACATTATATTTGTCTGCTACTAAACCGCAAGCATTGCGAACTATTTTGCAATGTTTGCCTGAAACAAAGAATTTGACAGAAGTAGAACATGTGGCCGTTATCAACTTATTGAGTCAAATTAATGAATTACGAGAGTACGAACAAAACAACAGAGGCCCCCAGGGAGATGCCGCTTACCGTTTAGCTAATGAACTTATCCATCTAACCACTCAATTTATTATTGGTGATTACGAAACTAAAAAAGGCATTGAAAATGACTTTAAAGCTACGATTAGCAATTTTAAAGCTGAAGAAGAAGATCTGCAGGAGATTTTAAATAACATAGAAAGTAAATTCATTGAATTCCAAGGCGTTTCAAGTTCTTCTTTTAAAGCAGCAAAAATAAAAAAATATGAGGAAGAGTGTACCATTCAAATCAATCGTCTTGAGAACTATGATAATCCTGTAGCTAAAGAAAAAAGAACGATACTAGAGCAGGCACGCGGTAAACTACAAGAGGCGGATGTTGATCCAGGTCAAAAATTAAATAATTTCTATGCCCATATTCGAGACAATCAAAACACTCTAGTAGAACCCCATAGTAGTTTACCGAAAGATATTATAAAGGGATTAATTACGTTTATAGGTTACATTTTGGGTGTATATCCAGGCGTTCAACTTAAACAACGACTGTTTGGAGAAAATCGACCTACAACGACAGGCGAAAAGATAGTAGAACCGGTATTACGAGACATAAACCCAAAAGGTTAGATCACCAAGCCATGAGATGATTATGACTTTTTTGCATGCAACGCAAGATGCAAGTTGCCAAGTGAACATAAACTGCAATTACCAGGAGAAGTCTCTCCGAAATAATTGCAGCCCAACATCTAGATCATTCCTGGTCAGCCTTGACACTGCGAATACGCTGCACTTCAATAACCAACAATTTGAAATAATCGTAGGACATGTAGAAATCACCATGGTCTCCTACATTGTCGCCCCAAGAATTACGAAGAGTAAACAAACCTTGATGTTTGCGACCTTGATCGTCAATCGCCACAGCATTGTCATCATAACCAGTGATAACCATCTCATGACCACCAAATATTGGTCTAAGGTAAACATCTCTTGCAATCTCTGGTGTCAACGCCCAGGTATCGAAAGTGCTCTTGTGACTACCCACAGCCCCCATAAAACCTAAATCGAAATCCAACAGGAGAACGCCAAAGGTTAGTCTGTCACCTGATTTTAGTGCAGCTTTTACTTCATTCACTATCCTATTCGTATCCACACGATCAGATGTAGCTTGATATACATCTAAAATTGGCGACCACAAGACTTGCTCATCAAGATTTTCACTTATCTGATGAAAGTCTTCAGGACTCATTTGCACATCTGGTGCCGAATCATTGACAGGATATTCCTTCACCCCTGCACAGCCTTGCGACATTTGCATCTCTTTACTGACAATACCAAAGAGGTCCATTTGATTGAGAACCACGCGTCCCCAAGAACCATCCCAACCACTATGTCCGTAACTATTTTTTTCAAGGTAATTACCTAACTCCAATTGGCACAATTGGCTAATATAGTCACCTTTATTTAAGGCCGCATCAACCGCTGCCGTATTAGCAAACGTTACACAGGTACCATGCATACCTTGATTTAATACAGGGACATTATTCATGCCCAGACTAGCTTGACTGCCTGATTTCGTTTCGCCACGATCCTCAGTCCTCAAGGCAAATTGCTGTGTATGCGCTAAAGCATTTTTAGCTCTGTTAGCAAAATGTAGTTTAGCTTTGTCTGATAATCGAACATCTAGGAATTTGATTTGTTTAATAACATTATTGGCTATTCTCTTTATCTGTCTTGCGCCAGATACATTTGCTGCAGCTGGTACTTTAGCTGTTTTTGTGACTGTACCAACAATTTCAATATCTTGCGCGACTACGCTTCCACTAACCACCATTGATAGAACGGCGAGTTTTTTTGCTAACTTCATAGTTAAATCTCCAATATTATCCATATCCACGGATCGTGGCCACCCGAGTATATCATATGGATTAAAATCATCCATTGCGGAGCAATTAAATACGCCCACCTCACCCCTCTATGAGCAGGTAGCATTAATCATCAAATTAGGATACTGTTTTGGGTTTAAAAAATAGAAGAATTTTATTGATCTAGGAATAGACCATGGTGGATTATCATTATTTCAAAAGCAAATTGAATCGATTTTATGCGAAATATGTGGGCTATGATCAACGTCAAACTTTTTTTGACATTGACCAAACGTTTCCAGCATTAAACACTATCACACAACATTTCTTGGACATAAAGAGTGAGTTTGAGAACGTGATGATGAGTAAGCAGCAGTTGCCGCGTTATCATGATGTCGATCCTGGTGAAGAAGCAATATCGAATACTACCGCAAAAAATTGGAATGTTTTTATGCTCTATCTTCTTGGCTATCAGTTACAAGAGGCACGAAACTTATGCCCAAAACTCTGCGGCTTATTAGAAGATATACCCCATTTAACACAAGCCTTCTTCTCTATTCTAGAACCTGGGAAATCTATTCCCTTGCATGAAGGCCCATATATCGGCTATTTAAGGTATCATTTAGGGATACATATTCCTAAAGATAATCCACCCGAAATAATTGTTAATAACCAGCCCTATACCTGGCGTGAAGGAGAAGCGGTATTATTTGATGATTCTTGGCCGCATGAGGTGAGAAACTTAAGCAGCGATTACCGCGCCGTTTTGATCATCGATGTGCTGCGACCCATGCCGTTTTTACCAAAATTAGTGAACAAATTCGTTACTAACGTTATTGGGCGTTATTTTTATGGCCGGAAAGTGATAAAGCGTGCTGCCCAGTACGGAGGAGAAATTAAGCCTTTGATTTTATAAGAGAGAAATCTGATATAACCTTACACCTCCTTCAGTTTGCCGTCTGTAATATGAATAATCCTGTCGGCCATCATGGCAAAATTGGGGTCATGTGTAACCACTACCACAGCTCGCTGATGTTGGTGAGCGAGTTCTCTTAAGATGATTTGCACATTTTCACTAGACGCTGTATCGAGATTTCCAGTGGGCTCATCTGCCAAAATGAGAAAAGGTTCATTTGCTAAGGCGCGAGCGATAGCCACACGTTGACTTTGCCCCCCAGAAAGTTGCTTAGGTAGTTTGTGTAATTGCTCTTCTAAACCTAATTTAATCAATAAACGGGTAGCGCGACTTTGCATCAATTGCCAAGATAATTTCCCCATGCGTTGCATGGGCAGCATGACATTTTCCAAAGCAGTAAATTCGGGTAATAAAAAATGGAATTGAAAAACAAAACCTAATTGGGAGAGTCTAATGTCCGCTAATTTATCCTCGGAATAAGCTGAAGTGTCTTCTCCCTGCAACCAGATTTTGCCACTGCTCGGCCTATCTAGTAGTCCTAATAAATAAAGCAAAGAGGATTTCCCTGATCCGGAGGGACCCGCTATGACAACAAATTCTCCTTGTTGGATTTCAAGATTAATATCACTGACTAAGGTAACAGGTACTTCACCTGCCAAATACCGTGTGAGACTCTCGGTTCTCATGATAACGGTCATCATATGCTCCCGCGAAGAATATCAACAGGCTCCACAGAGGCTGCCTTACGCGCCGGGAGTAAAGCAGCAATGACGGCCGCAACCATGGCAAAGGCGCTGGCGATTAAAAACTGTAGATAGCTCCAATCCAATGGCATGCCAATAAGCTCAGAGCTTCCAGGAGGCTTAAATTTAACTTGCATGAGGGCATACATTAATAAACTTCCCAGGGGCAAACCGAACAAGCAGCCCACCAAACCGAGAATTAAGCCTTGAATCAAAAAAATAAGCTGCACGTCATGTCGGTGAAACCCCATGGACTTCAAAATAGCAATGTCACGATGCTTTTCCATCACCACCGTAGAGATAACATTGTAAATACCAAAGGCAGCAACAATCAGTACAGCACTTACGACGCTATACATGATGATGTTACGAATCACCAAGGTATTCAATAAATCCTCAGATTTTTCTTGCCAAGAAATGGTCTTATAGCCAATTTGCTTCTCGATTTTGGATGCTAATGCATAAGCCTCATAAGGATCGCTGATTTTAATGACAATATTGTTTGCCCGATGTGGACGATTAAGAAGCGCTTGCGTGCGCTTAAGGCTAGTAAAGGCTTGTGTATTATCGTAATCAGAACGACCTGTCCGAAAAATCCCAAGGATTTTAAATGTTCTCACCTGACCCGTAGGAGCAGTGACCGTAATATTGTCACCCATCGTAAGAGATAACTTTTGTGCTAATTCACTCCCTATAATGATACCATCTTGATTAACAATCAAATTATCGATCGTGCCTGAAACCATGTAGTTTTCGATGGTGGAAACCTTTTTAATTTCTTCTGGAAGCATACCGTTTAAGGTGATGGACAAATCCTTCCCCGCAAAACTCACCAAGGCCTGGCCAACCAATACCGGCGACACAATAAACCCCGGTAAGCGCTCTAAATAGTTAAGAACTTGTTCGTAACCACGTATACCACGAATTTCAGTTAATGGCTTAACATTGCGAAGTTCAATAACACCATCCTTATAAATTTGCTCCACAGGTTGCAATCGAGGATGCCGATACTCGTCCACAATAGTGATATGCGGTGAATTATCAATTAACCTTTTGATAAAATCTTTTTCAGAGCCTTGCATCAAAGAAGAAATCGTCAAGAAAAATCCCGCACCCAGAACAATTCCCAGAAGAGAAACTAAACTTTGGCGTTTACGGGCAAGTAAATGCTTAAGAGCGATAATCAAAAAGAGCTTCATTCTTTTTCCTGCTCGACGAGAACAGGGCGCATGCGCTGTCCTTCTTGCAATGTTTCATTAGGATATAAAACAACTAGATCATCTGCTTTTACGCCTTTTAAAATTTCTACTTGCTTTAATCCTTTAGCACCGATAGTGACAGGAATTTGCATCAGTCGTCCTTGTCGCACTATCCAAACTTTATTTTGGACAACAGCTGTTGCAGGCAATAAGAGTGCATTCTTTTTTTCATGAAAAATAATGTTCGTTTCAGCGGTCATGCCAATCAGTAATGGCGTATCCCGGGTCAAACTTATTCTCACGCGATAACTTCGAGCAATGGGATCGCCTTTGGGAGTAATACTTTGAACTTTGCCCCAAAAAATTTGATTTGGGAAAGCATCCGCACGAATTAATACTTTTTGGCCTAAACGTACACTAGCAATATCTTCTTCATCTACCTCTGTCGAAATCCGCAAGGGAGCACAGCAGGATAGCCAGAATACGGCTTGATTGGCAGGAATTAATTGCCCGATTTCTCCATCTCGACGGATAATCTGTCCATCAGCAGGTGCCACTAATTTCAAATAGCCAATTTGTGCTTCAACACTCTGCACCTCGGCACTAGCTGCTTTCCATTCTGCTTCGGTACGATCATATTCATCCTTGGATACCATGCCTTGCTTAACCAGCTTGGTGTTACGCTCGTATCTCTTTCTAGCTAATTCTTCACGTTCTTTTAATTGATTTAACGTTTGCTGCAGGTGTGCATCCTCTAACTGTGCCAGTACCTGCCCTTTGACCACTCTGCCACCTTCATCCACATTTAATTTAATTAGGCGCGCAGAAATGTGAGTAGAAATTGGCATCATCACTGTGGGCTCAACCGTTCCTGTTGCATAAGCAGCCTGAACAGCAGTTCCATGCATAGGATGAACAACCTCTATTCTTTTATAGGGCAATAAATTCCAACCAAGCCATCCTGCAAGGAACAATGTTACAATGATTAAAAATTTCTTCATAAGCTGCCAATTCAGGGAGTGCTATGCCAATCCAGTAGCAATTTGCCTTAATCATGCAAAGCAAATACTATTCCTTTAATTCGTTTGCTTCATCACTTAAGTCCCGAAACAGAAAAGCGTCGTCTATCATGTAAGCGAAGGGCGGTTAAATGGCCTCCCCAGAGACAACCCGTATCAATGGCATAAATCTTGGGATCAGGCGACTTACCTTCCAAGGCCGCCCAATGACCAAACACAATATCAGGTTCGATTGGTTTACGGCCCGGCACCTCATACCAAGGAACATGATTTGCTGGTGCTGCTTTTATTGTTCCTTTATATGCTAACAGCAAACAGCCTTGCGGGTCACAAAAACGCATGCGAGTAAAATAATTGGTGATTGCTCGCCAACGTGAGATGCCTGTCAACTCATCAGACCAACAAGCGGGTTCATTACCATACATATGGGTAAAAAAATCTCGATAATTTTCACCCGCTATAACGGCTTCTAACTCCTGAGCATTACGCTTTGCCTCAGCTAAATCCCAAACGGGAGCTATGCCAGCATGGCACATAACGATATTAAAGGTACTGTCATGATATAAGATAGATTGTTTACGCAGCCAATGCCCTAACTCTTCTCCATCACTCGCAGATAAAACGGCATGCAAGCTATCATCAGGATTCCACTTAGGATGCCCCCCAAATAATTTATTTAATAAATGCAAGTCATGATTTCCCAACGTTATATAGGGGGTAAGAGGTAAGTTTTTAACGAAGCGCAGTACTTCAAGTGACTGTGGCCCGCGATTAACCAAATCACCAACAAACCATAAACGGTCAGCTTTGTCATCAAAATGAAGATATTCTAGCAAACGCTGCAACGGCTCATAACACCCCTGTATATCCCCAATAACATACTCAGGCACCGTTAGTAACTCCTGGTTTCAATGTTGCCTGAAGAGAGGAAGATGGGATTTGTTGCCATTGTCCTGACGCACTCAAATGAGGCAGCGCATTGACCGCATAGGTAGCCTGCTGCCGGGTAAAATGACTAGTAAACTGGGCTTGATGAATAACTTCGGTTGCCGAGACAACACTGCTCTTGCCCGTATTTAAATTGTAAACGTGCATCTGCGCTGGTAATGCTACTGCATAATCGGCAAAAACAACACCACGATGCATTTGTTGGTTGTTAGCTTGCTCAAAGCTTGACGTGATATCACCATCAGGACCCAAGCGATGTAGACCAAGAGATAAAAAGCCATTTTGTGCAGCTTGCCAATTCTTAAATTCTGGATGCTCTCTTACAAAGAGTTTAAACATATCCACTGACATCAGCATGCCACCCGGGACCATGAATAGAGGGGCTTTATTGACCATGATGCGCCCACTTTCTAAAGCTTTGGTTAACCATTGGATAAATTCAATGCCAATCTGTTGCTCGATTTCTGAAATTGATTCCGGTACGCCACCAGCAAACGTACTAACACGACCATAACGTCCACCACCTCGAGAACCGTAATTTTTAACCATCAGCTGGTTAAAGTAGCGTTGAAGGGCAATCGCATTGGCACGGATTAAAATCGCTCCGAGTGTCCCTGCTCCTTGTAGATCCTCATTCAATAAAGCCAACCAAACGGCTAGCACCTGTGGATTTGAAGCAAGCCAACTAAAACCACTAACAGGCATTAACAAACGAGCAAGCAACAGATTAAGCCGGCGACGAAAGTCCTCATCTGACTCCTTCAAGAATTCATAACTGTAGTGGCTTCCCACAGAGACCAAGCTTTCCAGCAAAGGGTTCCATTGCTTTAAGAATTGGCCATTGTTGTCATATAAAGCAATACTGAAATCAATCTGAAGCTTACCTATCCCTTGTAAGATAGCTGCAGAGAATAGCGCATATTGCCATAATTTCTGCTCTTCAGATAATTCATCCTGACTCTCTTTCATCACATATTGCTTGAATAAAGAAAGAGCTGCCTCAGTTCGATTTAAGGCATGATCTAACAAACCACCTTGCTGAGAGTAGTAGCTATTCGCTGTCTCAGGCAGATTTTGACAATGATTAACCAAGTTGTGGATTAGGCTCAAACACAAACTATCAAAGCGCGAGTCCTCTAAGGCACTGGCTTCTCTAATTTGCGTCAATAATGTCTTTCGCTTGTCTTCTGCTAATATAAGCGGAGATTGTACGATGCGAGTTAACTCGCTTAGAGATTTTGCGTGTGACAACTTAGTTTTTTTTCCGTAGCGGTGAAACAAGGTTTACCTCCAAGATCCGGCATGTACTATAATTTTACACTAATTGTTCACAAATTTCGCTATCCGCACATAATCTTCAACAGCGATTTGCTCAGGTCGCAAAACTGGATCAACACCTAGCGCAGCCAGTTCGGCTGCACTGAGTACAGACTTTAAATTATTGGCAAGCGTTTTACGTCGCATCGAAAACGCTTGTGCTACTAAACGCTCCAATTCTTTTGGATTAACATGCGAGTAGGGCGATACCAAATAGGGTTTTAAACGCACTATCGCCGAATCAACTTTGGGCTTTGGGTAAAAAGCGTCCGGCGGAACATCGAACAAATACTCCACCTCACAATGATATTGTACCATCACAGTTAATCGTCCATAAGCTTTACTTCCTGGCACAGCCGCTAAACGAAGAACAATCTCTTTTTGTAGCATAAAATGCATATCATCAATAAACTCGGCATACTTAAGCAGGTGGAATAATAAGGGGGTGGAAATATTATAGGGTAAATTACCTATCACACGCAGGTGTGACCCCCACTGACTGTAGTCAACCGTTAATGCATCTGCTGAAATTAAGTTCAATTTGTCCGTAGCTATGGGCATTTGCATTAAATGCGCATGTAAATCCTGATCAATTTCAATGGCTACCAAATGATGCAATCGTTTTAGCAGAGGCTCCGTTAAAGCACCTAACCCCGGGCCAATTTCAATCACTTTATCATTTTCTTGCACATTTACTGCACTCAAAATTTGATTAATAATCCGTTTATCTCGCAAAAAATTTTGGCCAAAGCGTTTACGCGGACGATGCTTCACTTACTTCACCTAAAAATCAAAGAAAAATTATAGCAAATTTAATTGAATAATGGAGAATTTTTTTCAATCTTATTAGGTAGATAAAGGATAAAAAATACTATCGCTTTATAAAGCAGACATGATAATTTTGAACACATGATCACATAAAATTTTACAAAAAATGCTTAATTATTTATTGGAACTGCGTCGCCGCGCCTTATGGGTAATTTTCTTCTTTTTTGTCTTTTTTTTATTATTTTTTTACTTTGCCAACGATCTGTTTACCGCTTTGGTGACTCCCCTATTAGGTGCATTAAGCGCTAAAGATTCACTCATTGCCACCCAAATTACCTCACCAGTGTTTACACCGATTAAGCTGGCCGCTGATACAGCCTTGTTGTGCACAGCGCCATTTGCCTTGCTGCAAATATGGCAATTCATTGCTCCCGGGCTTTACCGTCATGAGCGTTATAACCTTCGTGCAGCGATCACCATGAGTGTGGTGCTCTTTTTTCTAGGAATGTTATTTTGTTTTTATATTGTATTACCCTTCATGTTTCATTTTTTTGCCAAAGCAGTCCCTTTAGGTGTTAGGTTATTACCGGATATGACGTACGCATTAGACTTCATTACGCGCATGCTCTTATTGTTTGGCTTATGCTTTCAAGTTCCTTTGGTGTGCGTCACTTTAGTGCGACTAGGATGGGTTGAACTTGCTCTGTTGAGAAAAGTAAGGCCTTATATCATTGTTGCTGCCTTTACCATCGGAATGCTCCTCACCCCGCCCGATGTCTTTTCCCAAATCATGCTGGCTGTGCCTCTTTGCCTATTGTATGAGTTGGGACTTTTCCTTGCTGCGATGAAAACGTACCGTTCTGAAACGTAAGAGCATTATGGTATAGTAACGACAAAGAATGAATTCATTGAGAGTTTAATGAAAGAAATCAAGTTATCATCGTATTTAAATAAAGTTGGGTTAGCTGAAACAAACTTAATGGATTTATCGCCAGTTGCTCGACTAAATACACTCTATACTGCACATCTTTTGACTTTTTCTTATAGCAATGTGAAATTAAGACAGGCCTCATGGGAACATCCACTGAAACGAAAATTGCGTTTTGAGGATTATAAAAACGTATTTTTCGAACCCGTAGGAGGATATTGTTTTCAACTTGCAGCGTTGTTAAAAGATGTATTGATAAAATTAGAATATACTGTTGATGTTTGCGAAGCACGTGTTTTAATGGGGGCTGAAGTAAATGCAAAAGAGATACTTCAATTACCACCGACACATTTGGTTTTGAAAGTTACGATAGGGGAGCAGTCATATTTTCTCGATCCTGGCTTAGGCAATCAATCTCCCAGATTGCCCATTCTAGTTACCGGTAGAGACGAATCTGTGATTCAGCCGCCCGATGAATTTCGATTTTATTATTTAGAGCAAGAAAAACTCTACGTACTTGAAAGAATGACAGAGAAAGGATGGTTGCGCCTAATACAGACTGATTTATGCCCGCTAAAACAAGCTAAAATAGAGTTTAATTTAATGCAACTAGAGCAGCACGTACCTACACTCGGTATCCGGGATGAGAAATTTGTCATGGGTCGTGTACTGCCACAAGGACGTTGCTCTTTGTTCTGGCTTGCCTCATCTAAGCAATTAAAATACATAGAAAAAACGACAACAGAAAACAAAGAAGAAATATTGACAGATTACGACAGAGCCGCACAGCTCGTACAAGATAAATTCAATATTCAAACGACCTCAAAAGAACTTGAAAAATGTTGCACCTCTAATAAAAATAAAAGAGGTTTTTTGTTTTTTGATCATAAGCCTCGGCATCGATGGACTGTGGAGTTTCCTTTGAATGAACGTACAATATCATCTATGCAGTCTAATTTAGTTTAATTAAAGTGATTTGCTAACCAAATGACAATCGGATTCAAAACACTGCGCATGGAGGCAATGATTAGCAAAATTCCAAGCACAAAATACCTATCAACATAATAAAATATCCCGAACTGGCTTGGAATAAAAGGTCCCAGCTCAAGCAACCAACGACGAATGGCAGCACAAACAGGTAAGTACATTAGTACTACAATCTCTAGGTACAATCGGGCTTCCATGAGGTTGCCAAACAGTAACAAACAAAGAAAATAAAAAAGCGTCACATAACGCAGCGGTCGGTATTGCAAGGGAATATAGTCATAAAAAACGAACCAGAATAGAGGCAACCCCGCAAAACAAAACAGAAACAAAATAATCTGTTCCTCATTAAATAGCCAAATTAAGTTGGCTGCGAAATGCGTATAAGTAGGGTACTTGAAATAAAACTCCACAAATGTGCCAGGCAGGTTTTGCACCCAAAATAGGATAATCATGCGCGCTAGAATGTAGGCGAATGTCGCCAAGAGCGTTGATTGGATAATTGAGCGTAATTTTTGCCAATGCAAAGCAGGGAGCATAAGGAGCAATAACAAACTACTTTCCCTGTTTAAAGTGGCGACAAACACCAGTGGAATAAAATATAGCCATCGTGAGCGCAAACAGAAAAAAAATCCCGCTGTTATAAAAAGGAGGGACGCACTATCGTAAGGATAGTAATAAGTAGCTTGACTACCTATAGTAAAACGATAGTTCACCACTGTAATTAGCGGTAAAAGTAAAAAAAACAACCAACTGAGCAGCCTAGCTTGACTACGCGAAAATTCCTGGCAAAGCAGTTTAAACAAAACATAATAGAAGAGACCATTTATAGCTAGCTCTATGATAAAAAATAAATTATTTGCAGCAAGGGGTAGAAAGAGCGATAGAAAATGTGCAATTGCCGGGATAAGCAGCCGCTGACCAAAAGGTAGACGGGCAGAAAAATTCATGAGTTTTTCTAACGTTGCATCTGGGTACTGACCGGTCAGATTCAAATGCATAAAAGTATAACCAAGAATCAGAATGGTGGTCATAAATTTGAATTTATAACCTAAAAAATCCTTACTCATCTATGTCCATTTTACATTCAAGATTCGTCGAGGCTAACCGATATCACAATAAAAAGGCAAGAACTAGAAGTCACTGGTCAAAACCAGGAGAAGGCGATGAAGTTAGCAAAATTCAATGTAGGTGATCGAGTCATTCATAAACGACATGGCTATCGCGCTGTCGTTATTGATGTGGATCCCTTTTTTCAAGCTTCTGGCCGCTATAATCCGCAAGTGAGTAAACGCGAGTTTGCCACTCGCAACCCCTGGTATCGGCTTTTGGTCGATGAGAGTAGTCAAATGACTTATGTTGAGGAATGTCTACTTAGGAGCGATCCAAGTAAGCAAACCATCAACAATCCCAAGCTGCAAAATTATTTAGAAGAAAGTGAAGGAGAGTATCATAGTAATACACGTCGACATTAGGGAGCGCCCCTAGGTATGTCGTAGCATGAATACTAAAAATGCGATAAAGACAATCAAAATCAGTCCTAAAATACCCATGGTCGAAAAGCTCTTGCTAAGATTTTCTCGACTGAATAGCTCAGGCCGTCCCTTAATTGTACGAAATAAAATCCAGACGATAAGTCCTGCCCCGATTAAGCCCAATATTTGATATAGTGTTTCCATTACTCACTTCCTTTCGTTTCAAAATCAAAAGCATCTGAAAATAGTTGCTCTCGCTTTACCCCATGACGTAACAAAACATCCCTGATGACATAAACCATATCAAACGGTCCCGCAATGACGATTTGCCAATTCTGCAGATGATTTGCATGATGATCGAGAATCACTGAGGCCAATGTTTCCTTGCTTGTATTGGATAGCAAAGAAAAATAACGAAAATGTTCTACATGAGCCTGCCATTGCATCACTTTTTCATCCATGTATAGGTCGCTCTGTGAGCGAGCGCCCCAAAATAATTCGAAAGAGCGCTTATCGCCTGTGGCTAATAATTGCTCGATCATTGCCTTAATTGGAGCAAATCCGGTGCCACCAGCAATAAATAAAATCGGTTTATTAGCAGATAATCTGGTAAGATGACAACTACCCAGAGGAACACGAATCCTAACAGCGCCTTTTTTTCTGATGTCAGCAAGGAGTTGTTGATTGCCGACGTTCTCCTGACTATGGCGGATATGTAATTCGTAGTGATGTGATCCCAAAGGCGCATTCGCTATGGAATAACTGAGTTCCTCATCCGCAGAAATAATTTGTAAGTATTGTCCAGCTTGATAATCAATGTACTTTTCGGGCTTTAACATAACTTGCAAGATGCTATCTGTCAGAGGATTCACCTGTTCTACCTGGGCGATGGTTAATTGATTCATAGATTTTCTAGCCCCAGCTCCGACCAATAGTTATCTACGCGTTGCAAGGTGTCTTTATCCATAACAATTGCCTGTCCCCACTCTCTTTGTGTTTCTCCTTGCCACTTTGCGGTGGCATCCATACCCATTTTTGATCCCAATCCAGAAACAGGAGAAGCAAAATCGAGATAGTCAATAGGGGTGTTATCCATCATCACTGTATCACGTGAAGGATCCACGCGCGTAGTTATGGCCCAAATCACATCTTGCCAATTTCGCGCATCAATATCATCGTCGCAAACAATAACAAATTTTGTGTACATAAATTGTCTTAAAAATGACCAAACTGCCATCATGATCCGTTTAGCGTGACCGGGATATTGCTTCTTGATAGTAACCACCGCCAATCGGTAAGAGCATCCTTCTGGTGGCAAATAAAAATCCACGATTTCGGGGAATTGTTTTTGCAATAGTGGAATGAAGACCTCGTTTAATGCTAACCCCAAAATAGCAGGTTCATCAGGCGGTCGGCCAGTGTAGGTACTATGATAAATGGGTTCTTTACGATGGGTTAAGCGCTCAATAGTAAATACTGGAAAGCGTTGTACTTCATTGTAGTAACCCGTGTGATCACCAAAAGGCCCTTCCAGAGCTTCAACACCGGGTTCAATATAACCCTCCAGAATAATTTCAGCGCTTGCAGGAACATGCAAATCGTTATTGCCTAAACAGGAAACGAGCTGAGTGCGCTGCCCTCGCAATAGACCAGCAAAAGCATACTCTGACAATGTATCTGGAATAGGAGTCACTGCTGCCAATAACGTTGCCGGGTCAGCCCCTAAGGTAACGACAACTGGAAAACGCTCTCCAGGATAAGCATCTTGCCAAGCGTGATAATCCAAAGCTCCACCACGGTGTGATAACCACCGCATGATCAATTTATTTTTTCCAAGCAGCTGTTGACGATATATGCCTAAATTCTGACGGGATTGATAAGGTCCTTTGGTCGTTACCAATCCCCAAGTGATCAGAGGAGCCACATCGCCTGGCCAACAGGTTTGGATGGGTAGACGCGTAAGATCCACTTCATCTTTTTCCCAAACATATTCCTGGCAAGGAGCGCTAGACACATACTTGGGCGCCATATTTAAGGCTTGTTTTAATAAGGGCAATTTGTTAAATGCATCTTTAAAACCTTTGGGCGGTTCAGGTTCTTTTAACGCGGCCAATAATTTACCTACCTCCCTTAAGGCAGCAAGGTTTTCTTCCCCCATGCCCAAGGCCACACGTTCAACCGTACCAAATAAATTAGTAAGCACAGGAATATTGTTTGCTTTAGGGTTGGTGAACAAAAGTGCCGGTCCGCCTGCACGCAATACTTTATCGCTAACAGCGGTCATTTCAAGGTAGGGAGAGACAGGATAGGAAATGCGCTGAAGTAAACCTCGGCTCTCTAGTTGAGTAATAAAATCACGAAGATCGGCATATTTCATGGCAACGTTATTTAGATAAAATTCTGCTGATTATGTCACAGGGTCAGGGATGCTGCATCTCACGATATTGTTCACAAGCTCCCCCCTCGCCCGACGCGCTACACACGTCACCTCTCACAAGGGGAGAGGGTAGGGTGAGGGGCACTATAATTTTTACTCTTGACGCTTCATTGCTTCAAAAAATTCCGCATTCGTTTTGTGATTCTTCATGCGCTCGAGTAAGAATTCTATAGCGTCACATTCATCCATGGATTGCAGAATCTTGCGCAAAATCCAGGTGCGATGTAGTTCTTCAGGAGTTAATAAGAGATCTTCACGACGCGTACCAGAGCGATTGATATTAATGGCGGGGAATACTCGTCGCTCAGCGATATTGCGACTTAAATGAATTTCCATATTACCGGTTCCCTTAAATTCTTCATAGATGACTTCATCCATCTTTGATCCGGTATCAACCAGCGCTGTGGCAATAATGGTTAAGCTACCACCTTCTTCAATATTTCGTGCCGCTCCATAAAGACGTTTAGGCCGTTGTAAGGCATTAGCGTCAACACCCCCTGTTAATACCTTTCCTGAGGCAGGAACGACCGTATTATAGGCACGAGCTAAACGTGTGATTGAATCCAACAAGACCACAACATCTCGTTTATGCTCCACTAGACGTTTTGCTTTTTCTATGACCATTTCTGCAACTTGAACATGCCGATTTGCAGGTTCATCGAAGGTACTGGCAACGACCTCTCCTTTCACCGAACGCTGCATCTCTGTCACTTCTTCAGGTCGCTCATCAATCAATAGAACAATCAAATAACATTCGGGATAATTTTTCTCAATCGAATGGGCAATGTTTTGCAACATCAATGTCTTACCCGCTTTGGGTGGGGAGACAATAAGACCGCGCTGACCACGACCAAAAGGAGCACACAAATCGATAACCCGGGCAGTCAAATCCTCCGTGCTGCCATTTCCTTGTTCCATGACCAAACGCTCATCAGCGAATAAAGGCGTCAAGTTCTCAAATAAGATTTTTCGCTTAGCGCTCTCAGGTGAGTCATAATTGATTTGATCAACCTTAAGTAAAGCAAAATAACGCTCATTATCTTTGGGAGGTCGAATTTTTCCGGTTATTGTATCCCCAGTGCGTAGACCAAAGCGTCTGATTTGACTAGGAGAGACATAGATATCATCAGGACCCGCTTGATAAGAGCCATCTTCAGAGCGCAAGAAACCAAAACCATCGGTTAATACTTCTAAGACGCCACCGCCTAGAATATCTTCGCCTTTGTGGGAATGGGCTTTAAGAATAGCAAAAAGGATATCTTGTTTACGCATGCGGGAGGTATTTTCAGCCCCCATTTCCTGTGCGATATTGACAAGATCGGCAATAGGTAATTGCTTAAGTTCACTAAGATTCATACTTCTCACTTGATGTGTTGGTTAAACGAAATGGATTTTTCCGAGATAATTTATGGAAGGACAGCTTGGGAAGCTGCTGCCAGAGGCAATCCCTAAGTTCGCCAGTCTCAATACTCATTTTAGCACAACTGCGCAACGATTTTTGAATAGAATACAGTTGTAGACAATCAGAGTAACCTGGAGTGGCAGCCTGAGGAACGGCCACACTTGAAAGATCAGCTTACCATAGTCCATCAAGCAGATCCACTATTATTTTCATCCTTCCTCAGACAAAATTAAAATAATACGGAATCAGACATTACTCTCAACAAAAGCACTTAACTGTGATTTAGTGAGTAAGCCCATTTTAACTGCTTCAACTTGACCATTTTTAAATAAGATCAACGTTGGGATACTCATGACGCCATATTTTGAAGGGGTCTGAGGGTTTTCGTCAATATTGAGTTTTGCGAAAGTAATATTCTCGTTATGAGAAGCAGCGACTTCCTCCAGAATAGGTGTCAAAGCACGACAAGGACCACACCACTCAGCCCAAAAGTCGACCAATACTGGTTTACCAGAATTCAAAACATCCTGCTCAAAGCTGGCGTCAGTTATCGTTTTAATATTAGCGCTCATGAATCACCTTTTGTTATTGAAAATTGATTGACAAACATTATAGATCACCGTAAACAGCTTGCAACACGCTCAGCGCCGCAATAGCCGCTGTTTCAGTTCGTAAAATCCGCGGACCCAATGATAATGGTCTGAAATCATAAGATAGAATATATTTGATTTCCTGTTCACTGAAACCACCCTCAGGCCCAATTAACAATACAACATTCATATCGTCAAAGCTATAATCCCGCCAGGTTTTCATTGTCCCCGGGTGGAGAACGAATTTTACTGCCGAGGCATTTTGCTGCAAATAATCATGCAAACTGCGAATAGCCTCTATCCTTGGCAGTTGATTACGGCCTGATTGCTCGCAAGCCGCTACCGCTATGGCTTGCCACTGCGCTAGCTTTTTTTCCATCCGTTCTTCATCGAGCTTAATCACTGAACGTTCAGTGATTAAAGGGGTAATTGAAGACACACCAAGCTCGACCGCTTTTTGGACGACAAACTCCATTCGCTCTCCTTTAGAGACGGCTTGGGCCAAATGAATGTGTTTTGGTGATTCTCTGTTGACTAGCCGCTCACTCAGAACGGAAACAATCACTTTTTTCTTATGAACGGAATCTATCAAGGCCTCAAATTCACGGTTATCACCACAAAACAAAGTAATTTTTTCCCCTGGCTGCATGCGCAATACCACACCAACATGTTGCCCTTGAGCAGGAGCTAACTCAAGTTTTTGTCCTTTGGTATAGTTACCAGGCTGATAAATACGAACTTCTCTCACATTGACTCTCTAGGGTAGCCTTCTCAAGGGAGAATGTTTACCAAACTGTGTCATCCCCGCGTAGGGGGGATCCATCCTGATTAAAACTTCGTGTCATTCCAGAATGGATTCCCGCCTGCGCGGGAATGACACAATTTAATGAACGGTCTCTATCAAGGCCTAATGTCATTTTAGCAAGCTAGTATACGACATCCATTTTTAAAGTTAATTATCATTTCGTGCTGTGCTAGAATTCTTTTTTTCAGGAAAGAGGTCATCATGAGCACCACACGTATTGAAACAGATAGTATGGGGGAGATTACTGTTGCTGCCGATAAGTATTGGGGAGCACAAACCGAACGTTCGTTACATCATTTCAACATTGGTCGCGATCTCATTCCGCGTGAAGTCACTCATGCATTCGGCATCTTAAAAAAAGCGGCTGCACTCACGAACCTTGAATTGGGCAAGCTACCTAAAGATAAAGCAGACCTGATCGTCAAAGCAGCAGAAGAAGTGCAAAAGGGCATACTGGATGAGCACTTCCCTCTCCACGTTTGGCAAACGGGCAGCGGTACTCAATCCAATATGAATGCTAATGAAGTCATTGCGAATCGCGCCATTGAAATGGCAGGAGGAGTCAGAGGAAGCAAAACGCCTATTCACCCCAATGATCACGTCAATATGTCGCAATCCTCAAATGATACTTTCCCTACGGCGATGCATATTGCAGCAGCCATCGCTATCCACGATAGATTACTACCTATTGTCCGTAATTTACGTGATGCCTTGAGCGCTAAAATGCATAAATTCAATGACATCGTAAAAATTGGACGCACCCATTTGCAAGATGCCGTCCCCTTGACATTAGGGCAAGAATTCTCAGGTTATGTTGCCCAACTTGATGCTGCTATCCATCGCATCGAAAGGATGTTACCTGAATTGTATGAGCTCGCCTTAGGAGGTACAGCCGTAGGCACCGGTTTAAATACACATCCAAAATTTGCTGCAGACGCTGCAAAACATATCGCTAAGCTGACTAATCTTCCCTTTGTTTCCGCACCGAACAAATTTGCCGCTCTAGCCTCACACGAACCTTTAGTGATGGCCCATAGCACCTTAAAAGCTTTAGCTTGTGCGCTAATGAAAATAGCAAACGATATCCGCTGGCTGGGTTCAGGACCTCGTTGTGGCCTTGGTGAATTGATTTTGCCTGAGAACGAACCCGGCTCATCCATCATGCCAGGCAAAGTGAATCCAACACAATGCGAAGCAATGACCATGGTTTGTGCACAAGTTATTGGTAATGATACAACCATTGCGGTTGCCGCAAGTCAGGGGAATTTCGAATTAAATGTCTTTAAGCCTGTAATCATTTTTAATCTCCTACACTCTCTAAACTTGCTGGCTGATAGCTGTCATTCTTTCCAAATCTTTTGTGTGGAGGGACTGGAAGCCAATCGCGCTAAAATTGATTATTACCTAAAACATTCCTTAATGTTAGTCACCGCACTCAATCAGCATATTGGCTACGACAAGGCAGCCAAAATAGCCAAGACAGCGCATTATGAAGACATCTCTCTAGAAGAAGCGGCAGTTAAACTTGGTTTTCTAACAGCAGCACAATTCAAGGAATATGTTGACCCCAAAAAAATGATATCTCCGGGTTAGTAGAATTTAAGGTCTCTGGACTTCGGCCGTGGAGAGAGTGTTTACCGGACCGTGTCATCCCCGCGTAGGCGGGGATCCATCTTGATTAAAGCCTCGTACTTCTCCAGAATGGATTCCCGCCTACGCGGGAATGACACAGTCAAATGAACAATCTCGCTAGGATAAAATTTATTTTTCTAAGCAGCGATTTAACTCCTCAACATTATTACTAAATATCCAATAGACCCCGCGGTTCAGTTCTCGATACAACCCAAACCTGGAATCGACAAATCCCACACCAACGGCTTGCTTCATCTCTTGCAGCTGCTTTATTTTGCGCTTGCTAAGCAACAAATAATGCCCTAAAACTCCTCCATAGTGTTTTTCCACACTTAGCTGACAAAATTTCTTTACATTATTAGAGCTGGCAACCAGCAACATCGCTGCTTTAGGAAAATGCGTGAGAGAAGCAAAAATAGACTCATCCAAACTTAGCAAGTGGTAATCTTCGCAAGGAATGAGTCCTTTTAAGGCTTCTACGAGATGTATTTCCGCTGTAAGTGGTGACTTAAGCTCGATGAATAAGTGCATGCGCTTGCCATAGTTGTTCACAACTTCAGTCAAACAGGGGACCTCAGGGACTAATTTATGCACGGCTGCAAACGTTAGCTCCTTAATAACAACATTTTTCCTCCACAGTCGCTTTAAGGTGGGATCATGATTTACAACCAAAACATGATCGGCAGTCTCTTGCACATCAAATTCAATTCCCCAACAACCCAATTCCAAGGCTCGAGCAAAAGCTGCATCCGTGTTTTCAATGATCGTTTTATTCCTATCATGTGCGCCACGATGTGCAATGAAACGAGCATTACCTGTAGCTTCTTGACTAGGTTTTTTACGAGGCATTCGCGCAAAAAACCAATCAACCCCTTTCTCTAGAATTTGAAGTAAATCCATGACCCATTCATCATCTTAAATTCGCAACCTCTATCATGCCCGAAATAGCAGCTATAGTTAAAGAAAATAAGAGGGCGGCCTACAGCATGATATTTTTGCTTAAGCATTGACAGCCCTATTGAACTTGAGTATTTTAGCCAACGATGCCGAGGTGGTGGAATTGGTAGACACGCTAGCTTCAGGTGCTAGTGGGGGCAACCCCGTGGAGGTTCGAGTCCTCTTCTCGGTACCAATTTTCTTGAGACTCTCTTCTTCAAACTTCAATAAAACAAGTGTACCGGGGAAGCATCAGTATATTTCCCGTATTACGCTTCGCTAATACGGGCTATGTTGATTTTAGTCTTTTGAGTGGCTTGAGGAAGTCACATGACCAAATGCTTGGCCATAGCGAATACTTTGTCCAGGGGCTAAATCTTTAAGCCAATGAACGCGTTCACCATCAGCGAATAACAACACGACAGTAGAACCTAACTTAAAGTAACCCATCTCTTCTCCTTGCAATATTTGCGTATCTAACTGCTCAGGGCCCGTATAAGTAAAATATTGCTTTTTACGAGAACGTTTCAGATCCCCATGCCAACGGGTGCCAATGGCGCCAACGATCGTTGCTCCGACTAAAACCATAGCCATTAACCCAACCTTGCTGTCAAAAAAAATAACCAATCGTTCATTGCGGGAAAATAAATAAGGGACAACACGTGCCGTTGCAGGTTGCACAGAGAACAGTCTTCCTGGAACATAGATCATCTGCTTTAAAACGGCATCCACAGGCATGTGGACGCGATGATAATCTTTAGGAGATAAATAAAGTGTCGCGAAACAGCCGTGCATAAATTGCTTACTTAAAGTTTCCTCACAAGCTAGTAATTCTTCAACAGTATAATAACGTCCCTTGGCTTGCAGGATTTGCCCTTTCTCAATGGAACCTAATTCACTAATAAAACCATCCACAGGAGAGATGATGTCCGTTTGCGCTAAAGGTCTAATACCAGGTTTTAAATGGCGAATAAAGAAGTCATTAAAGCAACTATAATTTTTAACGTTTTCTTCCAGCGCCTCATTCATATCTACAGCAAACCGTCTAATAAAATGACGAATCAACAAATTCTTAATGGCAGGTGAGCGCACGTTGGCCAACAAGCCTGCCAGACGAGTTACCACCTGTTTAGGCAAAACAAATTGTGGAAATGTTTTTAAATAATCGTTAAACATAAAAAGCAAGTCACATAATGGGTTGGTGATCATAGCGTGAAATAAACAGCTTTGTCATATTTTAACAATATTAAGGATATGATTAAACTGCAGTTCTTATGCCGACGCCCCGCGGCTTGACCGCGGGGTCCATGATATGTTCAACGATCGCTGGATCCCGCGGTCAAGCCGCGGGACGTCGGCATAAGAAAAACAAGACAGTTAATAAAAAAACCTATTTTTAATCACACCCCAATATTCGTAAAATATCTTACCTTAATTATAAGGCATGACTGAAAAGAGATTTTCCTGACCAATCGATAATGAAAGGAAATCTATTTATACCACCTACTCTTTTTTAATAAAAAAACAAACTTTGCTCTTGTATTGATTGTAAGGATCTCCCTTGTTGTGGCAAATTAAAAATAGCTTTGCATTGAAACTTAAATGTTAGCGTTATTCATTTTAGGGAATTTTCGCTCAGAACCGCCAGGATGGCAGTTTATCCTGTAAAGCTTACAACAGGGAGGTCCGCTATGCGCAGTGAGTATCACCACGTTGATTATCGCCCCATGCCTTCGCAATCACGCTTTGGTCTTGTCTTTGGGGTCTTGCATAACGAAGCTTGTTATACTCCTGAAGAATTGGAGTATCGCGCAAGAGTCCTACGAGCCAGAGCCAGCTCAGGATTGGATTCTGATCTTTTGCAAACGAGCAATTCCTGGTTTTCATCAAATCAGGATGCTGCTTTTGTAAATATCAATGAACAGTCCTGGTTTTTTAGTGCAGAATATCAACCACGCGAGGGAATAACCACTGAAGCTTTCCATATCCCACTTATTGAAAGTCAACGCTTACATTGGCCTGAACTAGGAACAATGACACGAGTAATTGGCGATTATTTGTTGCTTCGCAACAGCAATTTGGCCGCAGATCATCTCAATCAACCAATGAATTATGTTTTGCTCGATGTTGTGCAAATGCTAAACCGCCTATCCAAGATCGAAAACCCTGAACATGTGGCCAATCAGCTACAATTACTACATAACTATTTAAGAGCGGTAGAGATTCATACTTCGCCTACAATCGGCAGTGATCGGCTCTTTCTCGCGGATTGCCGGCGCACATTTGAACGCCATCAAACCAAAATTGAAAATCAGATCCATTCAAGACAATTAAAAGCGCAAATCCATAAGGTACAACAGCAATTGACACAAGTGGCGGAGCTAAGACACACCGTTTTACATTTTGCCCTGATTGATCAACCGGTTAATGCACACCCTTACTGGGAACATTTTGCTAGTCATCAACCACAATTGAACTCAAAGGCGGAATTCCCAACACTTGCGGCAAAAAATTGTGCTACCCATCATGCTGATGAGGTTACAAAAATTGATGAGAAAAATACCGAGCATAAACTCGTTGCTCTGGAGTTATCAGCAAAAACGTTAGACCATTGCCAAGACTTCAAATTTGTTGACAATCTGCCTGGCACGGTTAAAAAGGCCTATAGTGACAGCTTAGTAGACCTGCAAGAAATATTGCGTTTCCAGGGTATTTTGGATCAATTGCAGCAGCTCTTCGACCAAGCTGGTGAAGTGTTTACTATTATTCAATTTCGCGAGCAAATGCTGGGTCTGCTACAAAACATAGAGAAATTTATTCAAGATTCTCATCAAACTATTGTGCAAGTGCTTGAGGCAAACGCCAATATCTATCATCAATCTATCCAAGCCAAGCAAGATCTGCAGTGGTGGGAAAAGCTACTAACCGATCGCCAAAAAAAGATTGATGATTTCATTAATAATCAGGACAACCTGGCTCGCTTTGATGTCACCTTACCTGATTTGCATAAGGCCAGTAAGGACTTATTTCAACAAGTGAATCAGGCGATGAATTACTTAACGCAACAGGCCGGTGAAAAGAAACAATTGGAACTCATAAGTAGTACTCGTGGCTTGGTGCAGCAGCTAATGAATTCTATGCATGCTTGGATTGGCCGACAATATGAATTAAAAGGACTCTCCGCACCGGAAAAAATCAGTTTAATTGAAGCTTCTAAAACTACTGAAAAAATTAAGATGCAAGAAGCCACGGAAAATAGCTGGGACTACGATTATGACCGTTGCAACTTAGAGCCTGAAGAAGATATTGTTGTACAAACCTCTTCCGCTAACCGCATCGCCCCATTATTTCAATTTTGGTTCCCCTCTAATCCAACTCAAACGCCAAATAGGCTATGCGCACCCGGCTCGCATTGTGGCTCCACCTTACCCATGTTGGAGCCAGGAGCAACGAATCAAGACGCCAATTCCTCTGCGTCCTCCTCTGCGATCAATATGAATGCAAGCGTTGCTTTAGGTGTTTTAATACTACTGCCTCTAGGCATTTTAGCACTCAAATTATTATATGATTCCTGGTACAAACCGAAATCTGCTACAACAAGGATTGATGATGCTGAGAGCTTTAATACCGCTCAAATTCAAACAGCAGATCTGCTTAGCATTGCCCAAAACCAGGCAGAGCAGTTAAAAGAAGACTATTGGCAGGACCATGTTGATATGATCAACTCAGACTATGAAGATCTACTAAAACGAGCTCAAAAAAAAATCTATGATGTGGAAGCCATGAAAGACCTGTACGAGGAACTAACCGATCTGTTAAGTGACATGGAGAATAGCAGCGAGTACCAACTAAGGTGAGAACCTTAGCTGTACTCTGGGATAGTAGATGTTTTTTCGTCATAAGTCTTAGGTTTAGCATATTTTTTCAGTTGTGTTCCATAGTAAGGAAGACGTTCAGGTGAGATCTTGCTGACAATTTCAAGATTAGGAACATCTTGCTTTTTCTGCGAATCGACATCCGCCTGCATGGTCATCAACAACTCTTTTAATAAGATGGTGTTGAAAGAATTTTCCTCATTTCCACCATTCGCTAAAATTAAGGCGAGCAATTTAGGATTGGGATGACGAGGCACTTCACCTAAATATCCATTAATCTCCGGCACACGCTCTTTTTGACTCCATATCGTTATAGAGTAGGGGGCATAGAGATCCCGAGCCTTGCGAACCAGGGCGCGAAATCTTCTCGTTTCTTGCTTTGCAGCCCAGTCAAACATGACTTTGCTAAACTCAGCAATGTTTTGTTTAGACCCAGGGAAAGTAAATTGTTCATCACTCTTAACAAACTCTTGCGCTCTTTGTGCATAATAGGCTGCATCGAAGCTCTTATGTTCTACGGCGTTACGCACACTCAGTAGGTTGACATCGACTTGTGCCTGAGTGGCTTCTAGCATGATAGGAATTAAGTTTCTCATCAAGTGAGTATTTAACGAAGTACTATCCGTTCCTCCTTCACATAAAATAGTCCCAAGGCGGTCAGCACAATCATGAGTTGTTGTTTTAAGGTAGGTTTCTACGCTAGGCGCACGATATCTTCGCGCGAAAAGAGAAAAGGAGCTCGGTTGATAATCCCCTATCGTATTAAGAACCATACTGTTAAAGGTCTCTTTATCCAACGTCTTGATCCAAGCAAATAGAGTACGCAAGCAGGATTGTACGACTTCTTCATCTGTGTGCGGACGTGTCAACAAGGCTTTGTAATCATGGGTAGCATGTGTACTAAGAGGTTGATCTGAAGCAATGCAATGACGTTGAAAATGCAAACCATTATAAAATTGCTGTAAGTTACTAATACAATCACCAAATTTACGAGCCCAAGCCGTTGTCATCAAATGCGGTAACACTTCACTTTCTGATTCAATGATTAATTTTGAAACAGCATCACAAAACGCTTGATTGTGCTCTGGGCTAAGGTCTTCACGTTTGGTAGTATAGTATTCTTTTGTACATTGATGCAGCTTGAAAACAAATTTTTCCAAGCCTTCTAGTCCCTTTTTTAGATCGCTACTAGGATCACAATCCAGGGTTTTTGACTCACTTAATAAATGCGGTTCCCCAATTAATTGAAAGGACTCCGTTAGTAGAGTTATATCTGACTCCTCTAATTCTTTTGTTGCTAGAGGCAGTGGTTTTACCCGCAACTCATTGGCTAATTGCCTTATGAGAGTATAACCTTCACCTATGATGGCTTTTATTGTCGGACTATGAGCATCTCGCCAGATTTGATGGTAGCGCTTTTGCATCCTCTCCAAATGATACCGACCTTCAACAGGCATAGTATAAGCATCAAGCGCACCAGTAACATTTCCTTGCGCTTTCTTCTTTTCTTCATATCGTCGCCAACACTCACTCATCCTATCATTCTGCGCATCAGCCCATCGCAGAACGTTGTGAAAGGCAGAAGGTTTGTTACGTAAAAAGCGATTAAAGCCAACTACAGGAACACCGCTCTTATTTTGTGGGCAGCCAGGATAAAGCACGACTGCACTGTAGAGCTCATTGTATTCACGCTGAAAAACGTTCATCATGTGATCAATAAATGGCGTTTGGTCAGTTTTTTCATTAAACAGTGTTGGATGCGTTTTCTCTAATTGCTCACTTTTGTATCTTGGTAATGAACGGTAGTCTAAAATAAGTTCTTCTCCAAGATATTCTTTCAAGCGTGCACGCAACATCTCTGGATCGAAAGAAAGCAGTTCTTTTAAAAGCGCTGCAAAAAATTGCTCCTGCCAGGAGGTCGTTCCGTCTTCTGTTTTTAATGCTGGATTACTAGATAGGGCTTGGAATTCTGCATAGGATTTATAACGTTTCCACATGTTGGCATTTCCCGGCCAACTATTCGTAGGTGTATGAGTCCGTCCCTCGATGTTTGGGTAATCATCCAATTCTTTGGATAACAATTTCATGCCTTTCTCAGGCAGCTCTTTGGTAAGACCATCAACGAGACGCTTCCCTTTCATGATATAAGTGTAAGGATATAAAGCCATATCCCAATCAATCAGACCAAAAAGGCTAAAATTCCCCGGATGCCGATCATCACATTTTATCCGCCAAGCGCTGACTAAAAGTTCAGCAACATTATGCTGTAATAATGTCTCTACAGAAGGACAAACGAGTTCTTTTTCCTGAGGATCTAGCGGTAAGCTTTGGCTGGAAGAGTAAAGGGGCTTATACTTTTCTAAGTTGACAGAAAGAGTGCCCTTGATCCGACCTTCTTCGTCAAAAACGAGCCTATCTTCAGCAGCCCTATCTCCCAATGCTAATCTAATTAAGACACTTGCAGCCACTGAATATTTAGCTAGTATTTCAGGGTAGCTTCCATCACCCACTCCTTCGGGGATCAATTCTTTATAGAATCCAGTTTTTACCTGACCATCAGAGTCCACGAACTCCATTTTCACGACCTGGTGTCCTGATGTAGGTACCGCTAACCCTTCTGTTTTCTTTCTTAACTGGCCATAACGTAGCGCCTTCGCTGGCAGTGGCATGGCTCATTCCTTATTTTTCTTTCCCTCGCAGAATATTCATATTAAGCAGAAAATGTTGATCAGTTCAATAGTATTTTTTAAAAGCAATGCTGTATTGTCATAAAATACCTTGTAAATTGAAGGAGCAGCATGGTTTATTTTTTTGGCTGCGTCGTTGATCAACATTTGTCTGTTTAAATGTACATGCTGTTTATGATTTGTGTTGATCCACATTCATCCTTGAATCCGTTTCACATAAAGTGTCTTTTTGATTGTCGCAATGACTTCTTTGGAGCTGTCATAAATTTTGGTATGGAAAACAGGCAAATGTTTGCCATTCTCTGCCACCACTTGTTTGACAGTCTGCAGTTCTTCTTCGCTAATAGAGAAATCAGCATAAACGCGTGTCTTACCTGGTTTAATATAATTAATTTCACCATGCTTATCCCAAACCACATAATCTGGTCCCAATCTATGAATTAGCATAAGAGCAAAAAATGGATCGGTCATGGAATACAAGCTGCCGCCAAATTGGGTTCGCATATAATTTTTGTTATACCAACGAAATACCATCGAGACACGAGCAAAAGAAAAGTCTTTAGTAATAACCTCAACATGAATACCAGCCCCCCAAAAAGGAGGGTAGCAATTTAAAATAAGGCGTAGAGCTGCAGCAGATAATTTCATATTATTTAGCTGCTGAATTAGAAAGTAGCAGTTCTAATGAAGTAACATTTTGCAGACCTCGCGGCAAGTGGTTGCCTCGACGCCCTCTTTCCCCTTGATAATGTTCCAAATCAGCTGTCTTTAGCGTGAAGTGTCGTTTTCCAGCATGAACGATTAATGCATCACCCAAAGAGAACACTTGTATGTCGACAATAAACTCTTCGCGCAGCTGCGATTTGCTTGCAGGAATATGAATCAATTTGTTCCCTTTACCCCGGCTAAGTTCTGGAAGCTCACTTGCTGAAAAAATCAGTAAGCGTCCAACATTGGTAACACAAGCAACGTAACTTGCCTCTTTAGAAAAAATTAAACGTGGTGGTAATACTCGACTGTTTTCTGGAAGTTTGATGCAGGCTTTGCCATTGCGATTTTTAACATATAGTTCTTTTAATTGAGAAATAAATCCATATCCAGCATCACTTGCTAAAAGCACCCAATCCTCAGGCTCCCCACTAACCAAAGCCTCGAACAACATGCCATCAGAAGGATTCAATTTCCCAGTAAGTGGTTCACCCTGTCCGCGAGCAGAGGGCAAACTATAGCCAGGCAAGGTATAAACTTTTCCTTCACTATCAAAAAATAAAACCTGTTGATTGGTTCTAGCATTTGCTTGCGCTTTAAAATCATCGCCAGCTTTATAACTAAGCTCGTGCCCATCGATATCATAGCCCTTAGCCGCACGTACCCATCCTTTTTGCGATAAAACCACAGTAATAGGTTCATTGGGTAGGATGTCTTCTTCTTTTAACGCTTGTGAATCCTGACGCTCTATTAGCGGTGAGCGTCTTAAGTCACCAAATTGTTTTTTATCGGCGACAATTTCATTTTTAACCAACGTTCTTAAGCGCTTTTCACTCGCTAGAATAGCTTGCAAAGAATCTCGCTCAGCACATAGGTCATCCAATTCTGCTCGTAACTTCATTTCCTCAAGTTTGGCCAAATGCCGCAATTTCATTTCAAGAATAGCTTCGGCTTGTCTTTCACTTAATTTAAAGCGAGCCATTAAACCTTCTTTGGGATTATTGTGTTCACGGATAATCGTAATGACTTCATCGATATTCAAAAAAGCGATGATGAGACCTTCTAGAACATGGATACGATCGACTACTTTCTGCAAACGATAGTGCAATCGTTTTTTCACAGTTTCTAGACGATAAGTAAGCCATTCTTTAAGAATGGTAATCAGGCCCTTCACTCGTGGTTTGCCATCCAAACCTATCATATTGAAATTGACCCGATAACTTCGTTCAAGATCAGTGGTCGCGAATAAGTGGGACATTAATCCCTCAGTGCCGATGCGATTTGATCGGGGCACAATAACCAGGCGCGTTGGATTCTCATGATCCGACTCATCACGCAGATCTTCAACCATGGGCAATTTTTTTTGTTGCATCTGCAAGGCAATCTGTTCTATTACTTTTGCCCCTGAAACCTGATAGGGAAGCGCCGTAATGACAATATCATGCTTTTCTTGTCGATAGATGGCTCGCATTTTCACAGAACCGCTTCCAGTTTCATAGATATTGCGGATGACTGATTCTGGGGTGATAATTTCAGCTTCCGTTGGAAAGTCCGGGCCTTTAACAAAAGCACAAACATCATCCAAACCGGCTTGTGGATTGTCCAGTAAATGAATACAAGCGTCAGCTATCTCTGTCAAATTATGAGGTAAGATGTCAGAGGCCATACCGACCGCGATTCCAGTAGCCCCATTAAGTAAAACGTTCGGTAACCTGGCAGGTAATAAAGCCGGCTCTTGCAGCGTGCCATCAAAATTGTCTACCCATGTAACTGTCCCTTGCTGCAACTCTGATAAAAGCAAATCGGCATAGCCTGATAAACGTGCTTCCGTATAACGCATTGCCGCAAATGATTTCGGATCATCAGGAGAACCCCAGTTTCCTTGACCATCTACAAAGGGATAGCGGTAAGAGAAAGGCTGCGCCATCAACACCATTGCTTCGTAACATGCAGAATCACCATGCGGATGAAATTTACCTAAAACATCCCCAACTGTTCTCGCTGATTTCTTATGCTTGGCCGTAGCCTTTAACCCCAATTCAGACATGGCATAAATAATACGGCGTTGCACGGGTTTTAAACCATCAGCAATATGAGGCAATGCCCTATCAAGAATGACGTACATCGAATAATCAAGGTAGGCTTTTTCAGTAAACTCTGTCAAGGGTTTACGCTCAATTAGATCATTCATAACGTTATGATTCATACTGAAATGACAATAATTATATCCTATTGCACATTAAGTTAATAAAGCAAAGCATTTTATCAGCAATTCCGTGATGAAAATGAAGTACCGGCAAGTACTTATCGCCATTTTGCAATGCCTTGCAGTTTATTTGGTCAACCTGTGAATAACTTTAAATGAAATCATCTGGATTTCAGAGGAATTTAACATAAGCTATTCATTTATAATCATTTAATTCAAAGAGCAGTTAGTGTAATTGAATCAGCCTGTGAATAACTATGTGGATTAACCAGTGGATAGTTTAGTTAAGCCTTTGTTAAAAAGCAAAAATATGCTTACTCGATCCTCGATCTTTTTAATTTGGCAAATCAAAAAAGCGAATTACCGTGGCTTGACCACGGTATCCAGCGATCTTTAGTGCACTATGGATACCGTGGTCAAGCCACGGTAATTCGATGTTCTAAATCGAATTATAAATAAATATCCTAAGCTCCTAAGACATTTATTTTATATGTTTGCGGATTTTTTGAATGGCACGTATTTGTGCTACTGCACGTGCTAACTCTGCTGCCGCTTTGGAATAATCAATATCGGCGCCTTTGCTTGCCATTGCTTCTTCGGCACGAGCTTTGGCAGCCAGTGCTTGAGCCTCGTCCAGATCCTCTGCTCGCTCAACGGCATCGGCCAAAACAGTCACATAATAAGGCTGTACTTCAAGCATCCCACCTGAAACATAATAAACTTCGTGTGCTCCACCTGGCAGCGTAACACGGACTTCTCCAGGTTTAAGGAGGGTTAGCAAAGGAGCATGTCCAGGGATAATGCCTATTTCTCCGAGTTCACCAGTGGCGACGACCATCTCAACGACCCCAGAGAAGATTTCCTGTTCGGCACTAACGATATCTAAGTGCGTTGTTATTGACATGTTTGTTTGCCTCATAGAGTTTTAGCTTTAGCAATGGCTTCCTCAATGCTACCAACCATGTAGAATGCTTGCTCAGGTAAATCATCATATTCTCCAGCGAGAATTCCTTGGAATCCTTTAATTGTGTCTTTTAATGACACATATTTCCCAGGTGCACCTGTGAATACTTCAGCAACGAAAAATGGCTGAGACAAAAAGCGTTGAATCTTACGTGCTCGGGAAACTACGCGCTTATCTTCCTCAGACAACTCATCCATACCTAGAATAGCAATGATATCTTTCAATTCTTTATAGCGTTGTAAGGTTTGTTGTACCCGACGAGCAGTATCATAATGCTCTTGACCCACGATAAGCGGATCCAATTGACGAGAGGTTGAATCCAGAGGATCCACAGCTGGATAAATACCTAATTCAGCAATTTGCCGAGATAATACGACAGTAGCATCCAAGTGAGCAAAGGTTGTGGCAGGTGATGGATCCGTCAAGTCGTCAGCTGGAACGTATACAGCTTGAATAGACGTAATCGATCCCGTTTTTGTTGACGTAATACGCTCCTGTAACATACCCATTTCTTCCGCCAAAGTCGGCTGATATCCTACAGCGGATGGCATACGACCAAGTAATGCAGAAACTTCTACACCAGCCAAGGTGTAACGATAAATATTGTCGATGAATAACAGCACATCGCGGCCTTCATCACGGAATTTTTCAGCCATTGTCAACCCAGTCAAGGCTACGCGTAGACGGTTTCCGGGTGGCTCATTCATCTGACCATAAACAAGAGATACTTTATCAAGTACATTAGAATCTTTCATTTCATGGTAGAAATCATTACCCTCACGAGTACGTTCTCCTACGCCTGCAAACACTGAGTACCCGCTATGTTCGATGGCGATATTACGAATCAATTCCATCATATTAACTGTCTTACCTACACCAGCACCACCAAAGAGACCTACTTTACCTCCTTTGGCAAATGGACAGAGTAGGTCAATAACCTTAATACCTGTCTCTAATAATTCCTGGCTACCAGCCTGCTCTTCGTAACTTGGTGCGAGACGATGAATAGCCCAGTGCTCATCAGACTCAATAGGACCAGCATCATCTACAGGACGACCTAAAACGTCCATGATCCGTCCCAACGTTTTTTTACCGACAGGGACACGAATCGGCTCTCCCGTATTTTTAGCTTTAACACCGCGTTTTAACCCGTCAGTAGAGCCCATAGCAATTGTGCGCACAACCCCATCGCCCAATTGTTGTTGAACTTCAAATACTAAATCTCCCTCAACCAGCTTGAGGGCATCGTTTACTTTGGGGACGTCGTCGCGGGGAAACTCAACGTCTACAACTGCTCCAATAACTTCAACTACTGTACCTAGATTCATCATATACCCTCTTATAAAGCCTCTGCACCACCGACAATTTCTGCCAATTCTTGCGTAATAGCAGCTTGTCGGGCTTTGTTATAAGCCAATTGAAATTCTTTAATTAATTCGCCTGCATTATCAGTAGCACTCTTCATTGCAATCATCTTTGCCGCTTGTTCACATGCAATGTTTTCAATAACGCCTTGATAACACTGTAATTCAATATAGCGCTCCAGCAAACCATCCAATAATTCTTTGGCATCAGGCTCATAAATATAATCCCAATGATGACCCAATGCCTTACTATCTTCTTCTGATACTGGTAATGGCAATAGCTGCTTGACGATTGGCTTTTGTGTCATTGTGTTGATAAATTCGTTATAAACAATGTGTAGGGCATCAATCGTGCCATTGTAAAATGCATCTAACATCACTTTAATGGCACCAATCAGATCTTTGATGCCTGGTCTATCACCCAGCTGATCAACTGCAGCCAATACTCGACCACCCACACGCTTGAAAAAAGCTTGTCCTTTGCGTCCAATAACACAAAGATCCACTTCTTTGCCTTCGTGTTGCCATTGGCGCGTGATGCGAATTGTTTCTCGCAATAAATTGGCATTCAAGCCACCACATAACCCGCGGTCAGAGGTGACGACAATAACACCTACTCTTTTAATGTCTCGCTGAACCATAAAAGGGTGGTGATATTCAGAGGTTGCCCGAGCGATGTGTTTAACAACATCATATATTTTTGTTGCGTAGGGTTTGGATGCGCGCATTCTATCCTGCGTTTTACGCATTTTACTTGCCGCAACCATTTCCATTGCTCGAGTTATTTTTTGCGTGTTTTTTATACTCGCAATTTTTGAACGGATCTCTTTCGCTCCAGCCATATCTTGCTTCGCCTTTCACTAGCAGTTTGTAGCACAAACCACAAACTGCTTAATCAAATCATGCTGTCTCAACATAAGACAACAAGGTTTACCAACTACCAGTACGTTTAAACTCTTCTACCGCAGCCTTCAATTGCGCTTCAATCTCGTTATCATAAGCACCGGTTTCGTTAATTTTTTGTAGAAGAGCTGCGTGTGAAGCCTTCATATAACCATGTATTGCTGCTTCAAATGCACTCACCTCTGAAACAGGAATATCATCCAGGTAGCCTCTATCAACGATAAAGAGAGAAACCGCCATCTCAGCCACTGAGAGTGGAGAATATTGCTTCTGTTTCATTAACTCTGTAATACGCTGACCACGCTCTAATTGTTTACGAGTTGCATCATCCAAGTCTGAAGCAAATTGCGAGAATGCTTCCAACTCACGATATTGTGCAAGTGCCAAGCGAGTACCGCCTCCCAATTTTTTCATGATCTTCGTTTGTGCAGCACCCCCTACCCGTGATACAGAAAGACCAGAATTAATCGCGGGACGAACCCCTGAGTTAAATAGATCAACGTCAAGGAAAATCTGACCATCGGTAATCGAAATAACGTTAGTTGGTACGAATGCAGAAACGTCACCTGCTTGCGTCTCAATGATTGGCAAGGCGGTTAATGAACCTGTTTTGCCTTTGACTTCACCCTTTGTTAATTTCTCAACTTCTTTAGCATTAATTCTTGCAGCTCGCTCCAACAAACGAGAATGCAAGTAGAAAATATCTCCAGGATAGGCTTCTCGTCCTGGTGGGCGGCGGAGCAATAAGGAAATTTGGCGATAAGCCCAGGCTTGCTTGGTTAAATCATCATAAACAATCAGGGCATCCTCACCACGCTCCATGAAATATTCACCCATCGCACAGCCGGCATAAGGGGCAATAAATTGCAGAGCAGCCGAGTCAGAGGCACCAGCCACAACCACAATGGTATGCTCCATCGCACCATGCTCTTCTAGTTTGCGAACGATTGCTGCTACAGAAGAGGCTTTCTGGCCTACAGCCACATAAATACATTTAACGCCCTTGCCTTTTTGGTTAATGATGGTATCAATAGCAATCGCTGTCTTACCTGTCTGGCGGTCACCAATGATCAATTCACGTTGGCCTCGACCCACAGGCGTCATTGCATCAATGGCTTTTAATCCTGTTTGTACAGGCTGATCGACTGATTGACGAGTAATGACCCCGGGAGCCACTTTTTCGATGGGAGACATTTTTGCTGCATCAATCGGACCTTTACCATCAAGCGGGTTCCCTAAAGCATCGACCACACGACCTAACAGATTTGGACCAACAGGAACTTCAAGAATACGGCCCGTGCATTTTCCTTTCTGGCCCTCGGCAAGACTTGAGTAATCTCCAAGAATTACAGCACCGACAGAATCGCGTTCAAGGTTCAATGCCAAGCCAAAAATGCCATCAGGAAATTCAATCATTTCCCCTTGCATTGCATCAGCCAGACCATGAAGACGCACAATACCGTCTTTCAGGCTGACAATTGTGCCCTCATTTCTTGCTTCAGCTACAACATTAAATTGCTCAATTCTTTTTTTAATCAATTCACTGATTTCAGATGGGTTTAACGCTATTTGTTCTGACATGAAATCTATCCTCTTCTGTTATGCGGCTAAGCCGGCACCAAGTCTGTCTAATTGTTCGCGTACTGAACGATCAATAACTAAATCACCAGCTTGAATAACCGCTCCGCCCAATAGTGACTTGTCAATAATTACCTTAAGGGTTACCGCACGCTTAAGACGCTCACTTAATGATTTTTTAAGTTGTTCCTCTTGCGCGGCTGAAAGCTCTGAAAAGCTTCGGACTTTTACCACAAGTGTCTTTTCTTGCTCAGCACGTAATGCTTCAAATAAAGCCTTGATATCAGGTAATGACGTGAGTCGCTTGTTGGTAGCCAATAAGGAAACTAGATTTTCAATTGCCTTAATTTCATCACGAGCCACTTTGGCAAAAGGAGCCAGCAACAACTCAATTTGCTGTGCTTCTGTTGTCGCCGGATTAGTAATGAATGGCAATGCGTCTTCATTCATCACAGACAAGGCCAAGATATGTAATATCTCAGACCATTGGCCAAGCTTATTAACAGCCAGAGCATGCTCAAAGATTGCTTTTGCATAGGGCCTGGCGATAGTTGTAGTATCTGGCATATCAAATCTCTTTAATCAGATCATCCAGTAATGCGCTGTTAGCTTTCTCATCAATTTCCCGCATAAGAATTTTTTGTGCACCAGCAACAGCCAAATGAGCCACTTCTTTGCGTAAGTTATCGCGTGCACGATTAAACTCTTGCTGCAATTGCTCTTGTACAATTTTAGCTTGCTGCTGAGCTGCCAACTTGGCTTCCTCTTTTGCTGCTTCAATCAATTGTGCAGCGCGACGATTGGCTTTTTCAATAATTTCTGAAGCCTGTGCTTTTGCCTGCTTAAGCTCATCTTTAACACGATGCTGAGCCAATTCCAACTCTTTGTGTCCACGTTCTGCCGCAGCCAAACCATCGGCAATCTTGTCTTGACGCTCTTCCATTGCCCTAGCCAACGGTGGCCAAACAAATTTCATGGTAAACCAAACAAATGCTGCAAAAACAAGCATTTGCACGACTAACGTTAAATTAATATCCAAGGTAATTCTCCTGTAACATTTTGGGGGCGATATTACGCCCCATTAGGTGTTATCAAGAACCTAAGCCGCTCAGGAAGGGGTTGGCGAATGTAAAGAACAGCGCAATACCCACGCCGATCATGGTTACAGCATCGAGAAGACCGGCAACAATGAACATTTTTACTTGAAGCATAGGAACCATTTCAGGTTGGCGAGCAGAACCTTCAAGGAATTTTCCACCTAACAAACCAAATCCAATCGCCGTTCCTAAGGCACCTAAGCCAATGAGTAGTGCGACTGCTATAACAGTCATACCTTGAATTTGTGCTATTAAACTTGCAGCTTGCATATAAATCCCCTTAATGGACAATGTTTAAATTAAAAAAACGGTTTAATGATCTTCATGAGCCAAACTGAGGTACACAACCGTTAGAACCATGAAAATAAACGCTTGCAATGTGATCACCAAAATATGAAAAATAGACCATGCCATTGCTAATAAGAACTGTGCAATACCTAACGTTGTTGTGCTTAATACGGAGGTTACAGAAGCATGTAAAGTTAGCAAGGCTATTAAAATAAAGATTAATTCACCAGCGTATAAATTTCCAAACAAACGAAGTGCCAATGAAATTGGTTTTGCAATTAAACCGACCAACTCTAACAGCAAATTAAATGGAATAAAGGCCACGTGGTTAAACGGTTGCAACGTTAACTCTTTCACAAAACCTTTTACCCCTTTAATTTTAATACTATAGAAAAGAATAAGCATAAACACTGACAATGAGAGTGCAAAAGTCAGATTCAGATCATTGGTTGGCACAACTTTCAAATAATGAATACCTATAGCTTGAGCGGCAAGAGGAAGCATATCAACTGGCACAATATCCATGAAGTTCATCAAGAAAACCCAAACAAAGATGGTGAGCGCCAGAGGACCAATGAGCTTATTTTTACCATGGAAACAATCTTTGACCTGATTATCGGCAAATTCCAACATGATTTCTGCAAAATTTTGCAATTTACTCGGAACGCCTGTCGTAACTTTACGTGCCCCGAAATAAAGGACGCCGAGAATAATAATGCCTAACGTCACTGAGAAAAATAAAGTATCCAAGTTTATTGTCCAAAACCCACCTGAACCAAAGCTCATCGTTTTAACGTTAAACGAAAGGTAAGTCAGATGATGTTTGATATATTCTGTGCTTGATACCATTTCAGTCACTTTTTAGGCCTATTCTGCTTGTTAACAAAAAACAACGGTGCGAACCAATGGCTCATTAACACCACAATGTAGGTGAAAAAAAACGCAAGAGGGGCTATTTTGAATGAGATAAACACCAATGTAAATAAAGCAATTGTCGACAACAGCTTTAAAGCCTCTCCTAGATAGAAACTTCTGACTATCTGTCGCGCAGCCCTGGCGCCCTGGTACTGAAAAAGTTTTCTTGCAAACAGCGCGGAAGGTATAATCGCTACCATGCCTCCCAAGACTGCTGATATGGCTTCTTTTTCACCAAAAAATAGCAGTAACCCTAGCGCTAGCAACAAACTAAGGATCAGCTGAGTTGCAAGCAAAAGCTTAACACCGCCAACGCCACGCTTATCTTTCACAAATTTTCACCCATCTTTCAACGCGCGGATTATAAAGTAATCAACTTGGATAAGCAACGTCAGTCTATCAAAATGATTTAATTGGCTTAATAATTCACCCTCTAGGAGCGGGGATGACGATAACAACGATCAGGGCTCGAATCTGTATTCAGCGCATTTCCAAAGTCTGTTAATGGTATAGAATTAAAGTATTATCAACTGAGGCGAAAGAGAAAACGATGTTTTTTGAAGTAGACAAAATTCAAGAACAGTTTCAAGGGATTTTTGAATACTCTCAATCCATGGCTTCTCTGTGGTTACAATGTATTGATAAAAGCCTCGAACACGCAAGTCGTACGACCACATCTTTAATGGAATTGAATCAGCAACAGGTGTATCCATATCCCACGATATTAAATGACGCTGTTGAATACACCACCGATTTCATGCAGCGAAGTGTTTTATTCTGGGATATCATGCGCAAGCGAGGCAATCAGTACCTCAAGCATAAACAAGAGGGGCAACCTCCAGTCCTCATTTTTTCCTATAAGATGCTCATGGATGGCAGAGATTTTGAGAGACCAGTCAATTACGCTCTGGTCGAAATCATTCCTCCTGAAGGCACGGAGATTGATCCTACTAAAAGACCTTATGTAATTGTTGATCCTCGAGCTGGTCATGGAGCGGGAATTAGCGGGTTTAAAGACGAATCACAAGTAGGCATTGCTTTAAGATCAGGGCATCCGGTTTATGTTGTTATCTTTTTCCCCACACCTGAACCAAACCAAACTCTCGTTGATGTAACGGCAGCCCACGAAAAATTTTTAAACGAGGTCGCCTTACGTCACCCCCAAAGTCCTAAGCCATGTGTGATTGGTAATTGTCAGGGAGGATGGGCAATCTTAACGCTTATGGCCGCAAATCCGGAGGTGGCTGGTGTTGCTGTAATCAACGGTGCTCCCCTTTCTTATTGGGGTGGCAAAAAAGGAAAAAATCCCATGCGTTACATTGGGGGAATTTTAGGAGGGAGCTGGATTGCTCAACTGGCTAGTGATTTGGGTAACGGTATATTTGATGGAGCCAATTTAGTCATGAATTTTGAGATGGCTAATCCAAAAGTGACTTACTGGAAAAAATATTACAATCTCTTTGCCAATCTTGATAAAGAAGAAACCCGCTTTTTAAATTTTGAACGATGGTGGGGTGGCTTTTCTCTCATGAATGCGAACGAAATGAGGGGAATAGTTGATAATTTGTTCATTGGTAATAAATTGGTCCACGGCAAAATCCCCTTAGGTGAGTCAGGTTACAATCTGGATTTAAGAGATATCAGCGTACCTATCATTATTTTCTGTTCTGAAGGCGATACCATCACACCACCGCAACAAGCTTTAAACTGGATCGCTGATCTTTACTCCAACACAATGGAAATAAAATTAGAAGGACAGATTATTGTCTATCTTATCCACAAAAGCATTGGCCATTTAGGCATTTTTGTCTCCAGTGAAGTAGCTAAAAAGGAGCATAACCAGATTATTGATTTATTAAATTACATCGAACATCTTGCTCCAGGTTTATATGAAATGAAATTGCACGACATAAAGAAGAGTTCTAGAGCGCCTGCTCATTACCTGGTTCATATTGAAGAACGCTCTATTGCAGATATTGGTAAAAAACAAGAGGATAGTGTTGCGATTTTCAATCTTGTGCGAACGGTGTCCGAATACAACGCGATGAGCTATGACTTATTTGTGGGACCAATCATTCGCAATCTCAGTAATGAATACACAGCAGAACTCATTCGAAAATTACACCCGTTGAGGCAAAATCAGTATTTATTAAGTGATCTTAATCCTTTATTATATCTTGCATCATGGATTACACCTTTTATTCGCCAAAATCGCGTTAAAATTTCTGAAGATAACCCTTTTTTGTTGCAACAACTTTATTTCTCAAAATTCATTGATTCACTGTGGGATTTCGTAGGCACATCTCGTGATAATGTGGTTGAGATAATGTTTTATGCAATGTATGGCTACATTCATTTATTAGCGCCATTTGATCCTAAAAGAGATCTGATTGTTCACTATACAGAAAAAGATTATAAAGAAAAAATAACGCAATCAATCATTGCTCACATTAGTGATGGCGGGGTTCCGGAAGCCATATTGCGAACATTACTCTTATTAATCAAAACGCAAGGCTATATTATTGCATCGAATTTTCCTGATATCATTCAAAAATTACGCGAATGTGAGGCGCTTAAACATTTAGACAGAAACGGGATCAAACAAATTGTGCATACACAAACAATAATGATAGAGCATGATCCCGAACTAGCTTTTACTACCCTACCTCATTTATTAAAATCACCAGAAGAATGCTCAATTGTTATTCAAACCATTCAAGACATAGTGAAATCGCTAAAAATATCACCCTCTAAAAAATACAAAGACAAATTTCAAAAAATTAAACGGCTTCTGGAAAAGAAGCGTTGACATTCTTTATAATGCCCTGTCTATAAGTTCAGCCTGAATTCCGGGCACTAGGGAACGTCCCTAATCCCTTCCCCATAATGATTTATTATTTGTAGGACATATTATGACAACTGTTTCATTTTCCCGCCTTGATTGGTTTGACAATGTAGAAGAAAGACCCCATCCATGGCCGGGATTAAATTGGTTAACAGCCATGTTAGTCGTTTCCGATGTCAAAAAAGCCGTGAATTTTTATGAAGAAGTATTCAGCATTGTGCCAATATTCGAACTGCCGGATGAAAACGGCCGTATACTTTTTGCGCGCATGCGTTATAGAGGATGCAATTTTACCTTAACTCAAGAAGGAGCATTTAATTTTGATGGCAAAGCTCCTGATGCCACCAATACCGTTCCACCATTTGTTTTCTATATCTATGTCGATGATGTCGATAGCGTCTATTCCCAAGCACTAGAAAAGGATTGTAAATCAGTTGAAGAACCCCATAGTGAGTTTTGGGGTGACAAAAAGGCACGGGTGATCGATCCTTTTGGTTATATCTGGGACATTGCTTGTAGGATGATCTAACTTCTTGAGCAACTAATAGGGAACATCCCTAATTCAAATGCAAAAGAAATGTAAATCTACGACAGTGCTAGTGATCTTGCGAGGCTTAGTGTTATAATGCATTTAACCCGACAGCGAGTGATTTTTTGAACCAATACTCGCATATAGGGAGGCGTCCTGTAGCCGGCGTTGAGCAAGCCCACCTTGAAGTGGGAAGCCTGAACCGTCTCATCTGCCACCCACTTGAACCTCAGGGTTCAAAATCTGGACTGTCGGGCTCCTCTTCTCTTAATCTCCTCAGGTTTGTCGTAAGGAGGAGTGTTTTTTATCCTCAAATTCGGCAATAACCTGACTCAAGCGACCTTGTTTTGTAGCTAAAAACTCCATGAAGCTCAGTGACACAGATTCACCTATTGCCTCTTGTATCTTTTTCAGAGCTGCACTACGCTTCGTCTCTCCGGAAAAAAAACCACCAGAACGCGGATCATTTCTGCGATCATTTTCATAAACATGAAGACAAAACACATGTAATGCTTGGTGAATAAAATCCTTTTCTTTCTCAGGCAAAGCAGCCACATCTTTTTTAATTTTACGCGCGAAGGGCAAACATGCTAAATAGGAATGATCTTTTGAACAAGCAAAATCATCCAGCAAGGCTTGCACAGTCAACTTGAACCTTTCTCCCTCAGACGTAAAGCTCTTGCTCTCTATGACAAAAATTTCACTCCAAGAAAATCTATCTAAGGCAAGCAAAAAATTAACCTCTAATTTGGGAAGAAGAGCTTGGAAAGCTTTGAGATCGGGATTGACTCTTGTCTCTCGACTATCAATATAATCCCTGTGCTGCTTAAAAAAACTTCTACTCAGTAGAACTCGCTTAGTCAAACATTGAACAATAGCCAACTCCGATCGTCTCTCCTCATCCGTAGTCAACGGACGAGAGTCAATGAGTTGCGGCAGTATGTCAAGTTGATCATCGGAACAGTGCTGATTAAGTAGAAGAAAGAGAGATACAAGCATGGTAATTATGTTTTTGTACTTATCCTTTTCGTGTGGAGGTAGGTAAGTTGCAATGATCTCCCTAATTTTGCCTAAAGGATAATCAGCAAGCTTGCCCTCCTGTGCATAACCCAACATACGCGCGCACATCATCAGTAAAGTCACTAGCCTTGCGATGTCCAGTTGGCCATTTCCGCAAGCTGTTTTCACTAATAGTTGATATTTCTGGGGTTCATTAGCATCCTGCAAACCGTGCTCTATTAATTTTTTCTGAAAATCAATCCATGGTTGAACTTCGCTCGCTGTAATCCATTCTTCACTAGGTAAATTCGTGGCCACCCACCGCCAAAATTCATTGAGAACGATATACACATCCCTTTTTAAACTACTGCAGACTGAATCATTGGGACCAAGTTCTGCAAGTAAATTCAATAACTTTGCTCCTCTCTCGACATGCGGTTTCTTTAAAGCCTTCACTAGAATTTGAATAGCATCATTTAATTCGCTAACTTTCATTTTCCACTCCCTGAAAACTGCCTACAGATAGATTAACTTTTGCTACAAAAGACTTAGAATAGAACCAAGTGATCTTAACTTAACAGCAAATTTCGCAAGTTCAAAATGTTTTTAGTCAGAGAATGTATGGAGAGCCCCTAGCTGGCTTTTAATTGTTCTTTCAGAGCTAATAATTTGTCTCGAACTTTAGCGGCTTGTTCAAATTCCATGTTTTTGGCGTGGAGATGCATTTGCCTCTCCAAATTTTTGATTTCTTTTGCCAGTTGTTCAGGCGAGAGTGGTAGATAGAATGCCTTGCGCTCAGCAATTTGTGGTTTACGTTTGGTACTGTAAGCACCTTCCATAATATCTTCAACGGCTTTACGAATACCTTGTGGTGTAATCCCATGTTTATGATTAAATTCAATTTGCTTATTGCGACGACGTTCTGTTTCATCCAGTGCACGCTGCATGGAGCCCGTCACATAGTCGGCATAAAGAATAGCGCGGCCATTGATGTTTCGTGCGGCACGGCCAATGGTCTGAATTAATGAGCGATCTGAACGTAGAAATCCTTCTTTATCGGCATCAAGAATGGCCACTAAGGCAACTTCAGGCATATCCAGACCTTCACGCAAAAGATTAATACCGACCAGCACGTCAAATTCGCCCAAACGTAAATCTCTGATAATTTCTACTCTCTCGACGGTATCAATGTCTGAATGCAGATAACGAACTTTAATCCCATGCTCATGCAAATAGTCCGTTAAATCCTCGGCCATACGCTTGGTAAGGGTAGTAACCAATACACGTTCACCTTGGGCAACAACCTGGTGAATCTCTGACAGCAAATCATCCACCTGATTTTTTACTGGGTGCACAAAAACCTGTGGGTCGATCAAGCCAGTAGGGCGGACCACCTGCTCAGCAATGTTATCTGCGTTGTCACGCTCGTAAGGTCCCGGGGTTGCCGAAACATAAATTGTTTGCGGCGAACGTGCCTCGAACTCCTCAAACCGAAGTGGTCGATTATCCAATGCTGAAGGAAGGCGAAAGCCATACTCCACTAGCGTTTCCTTGCGCGCTCTATCACCGCGATACATACCGCCAATTTGTGGAACAGTCACGTGAGATTCATCAATGACAAGTAAGGCATTAGGTGGTAAATAATCAAATAGCGTGGGGGGAGGCTCTCCAGCTTTTCGTCCTGATAAGTAGCGGGAGTAATTTTCAATTCCTGAACAATAGCCAAGCTCAAGCATCATCTCAATGTCAAAACAGGTGCGTTGCTGCAAACGTTGTACTTCCAGTAACTTATTTTGTTTTGTTAATTCTTCTAGACGTTGTTGTAATTCCTCTTTAACCAAATCGACGGTTTCTAAAATTCGTTCACGTGGAGTCACGTAGTGCGTTTTAGGAAAAATGGTAACACGCGGCAGACGTTTTAAGATTTCACCAGTTAGAGGGTCGAAACAAGCGATATTTTCAACCTCCTCATCAAATAACTCAATCCGTATAGCATCTTTCTCAGAGTCGGCAGGGAAAATATCAATAACATCACCGTGAACGCGGAATTGTCCCCTATCAAGTGATTGCTGACTACGGATGTATTGCATTTCAGCAAGTCGTCTTAAAATTTTGCGCTGATCAGATTGTTCTCCCCTTGAAAGATGTAATAACATACGCAGGTATGAGTCAGGATCGCCTAATCCATAGATGGCTGAGACCGTGGCGACAATAATGGCATCGTTGCGTTCAATCAAAGCTTTGGTAGCTGATAAACGCATTTGTTCAATATGTTCATTAATGGATGCGTCTTTTTCTATGAAGGTATCAGAGGCCGGAACATAGGCTTCAGGCTGATAGTAATCATAGTAAGAGACGAAATACTCCACGGCGTTATCAGGAAAGAACGTTTTAAATTCACCGTACAGTTGGGCTGCCAAGGTTTTATTGGGCGCCATGACGAGCGTTGGCCTTTTCAAAGCCTGAATCACGTGAGCAATGGTATAAGTTTTACCTGAACCGGTGACGCCTAAAAGAATTTGACGGGATAATCCGGATTCTATTCCATCGATAAGTGAAGCAATTGCGGTAGGTTGATCACCAGCAGGTTGGTAATCTGCGTAAATTTTGAATACATTTTTCATATTATAAACTATAATCGATCAGTTTGAGTTTTGTGGCTTTTGCACAATTCATTGGTCAGAAATATATCACAGGAGTTTAATGATGGATATCACACTGGCAACACGTGTGCAATCAGTAAGACCCTCGCCCACCCTTGCCGTGGCTGCCAAAGCCGCAAAAATGCGGGCTGAAGGCTTAGATATTATTAGCTTGGGAACTGGGGAACCTGATTTTGATACGCCGCAGCATATCAAAAATGCCGCTATTGCAGCCATTGAAGCAGGTTTTACTAAATATACTGCAGTAGATGGTATCCCGGAATTAAAACAAGCTGTTATTAATAAATTTAAGCGTGATAATGGTCTTGACTATCAGCCCTCTCAAATTCTTGTTTCTGTTGGTGGTAAACAAAGCTTTTATAATTTATGTCAAGCTTTACTCCAGAAAGGCGATGAGGTACTTATTCCAGCGCCTTACTGGGTCTCCTATCCCGATATGGTTTTGTTGGCTGAAGCAACTCCCGTCATCATTCCCTCAACACCTGAGGAGCGCTATAAGATCAGTGCCTCGCAACTGGAGAAAGCGATTACCCCCAAAACTAAACTGTTTATTTTGAACAGTCCTTCAAATCCTTCTGGTGTTGCTTACACCCTGGAAGAGCTAAAAGCATTGGCCGATGTACTGATGAAACACCCACACGTTTTTATTGCCACAGATGACATGTACGAACACATTCTATGGACACAGCCTTTCGCTAACATATTAAATGCCTGTCCAGCTTTGTATCCACGCACTATCGTGCTAAATGGTGTTTCAAAAGCATATGCTATGACCGGCTGGCGAATTGGTTATGCTGGTGGACCCGCTCCTCTCATCGCAGCAATGAACACCATTCAATCACAATCCACCTCTAATCCCTGTTCAATTGCCCAAAAAGCAGCCGTGGCTGCCTTGAATGGTGGGGATGAGACCGTAAGAAACATGGTTGCTGCTTTCCAACAACGCCATGACTTTTTGGTAGAGCGCTTATCAAACATCCCAGGCATCGATGTCATACCCGCTGATGGCACATTCTACAGCTTCCCTAGTGTAAAAGCGATCATTGAAAAACGTGGCTTTGCCAACGATCTCGAATTCGCAGACAAATTACTGCAAGAAGTAGGGGTGGCTTTGGTTCCAGGCTCCGCTTTTGGTAATGAGGGGTGTATACGTCTGTCCTTTGCAACCAGCATGGATATTTTGCGCGACGCGATGGATCGCCTACAACGATTTTGCAAGTAGGTTGGGCCCCCTTTGGCCTGAGGTCATGCATAGTGCCCAATAAAAATCTCCTTTTTGCACTTGATCCTTTAATAAAATAGATTTAAGATGCCCCCTTCATTCCCCGGTAGCTCAGTCGGTAGAGCGGATGACTGTTAATCATTAGGTCACAGGTTCGAGTCCTGTCCGGGGAGCCAAATCCAGTCTGGGTTTTGGCGAAATCAGGAATCAAATTAACCTCACCGTGGGACACTGGTGGGACAGTTCAAAATAACAAACCGCCATCAGCAGCAATACACCTCAACTATTATTCGTTTGAAAATAATAAAGAGAATCACTATAATAGTTACATGTACACGCTCGTTACTTCTGCTATTCACTTAGCAGGGTACGAGAGACACCCTGGGTATATCCCGGGGTTTTTTGTTTTAGGGATGTAGTTTTAATGAATAATAAAAAGAAAGTCGTTGCTTACGTTGATGGATTTAACCTTTATCACGGTATTAAAAACTTAAATAAGCCTTATTTAAAATGGTTGAACCTTCGATCTCTGGCCGAAAAATTTATTGATCAGAAAACAGAGCAGATTGAGAAAGTTTATTATTTCTCCGCCATAGCAACTCACCTGGATAAAGAAACCGTCCAACGTCACCGAACCTACATTGAAGCTTTAGAAACAATTAGTATTGATTTTGTCGGCGGAAATTTTAAGAAAAAATTGTGGGATTATAAAAATAAACAAATTAATCTGAAATGGCTTAAGCATGAGGAAAAGGAAACCGACGTTAACCTGTCTATTTATATGGTGAGAGATGCCATTAAAAGAAGCTTCGATAAAATCATACTCATCACCAACGATACCGACATGGTTCCAGCAGTCAAAATGGCGCGCTATGAAAATAATGAAATTCAATTCAAATTACTTACGCCTCCCACTTTAGAAACGCACGATTCATTGTTGGAGGCGATTAATCCAGGACATGCTACCAAACTGACAGAAGGGCATATCAAAACAAGTTTACTACCAGAAATGATTAAAAAGAAAAATGGCAAAATTGTTTATATCCCTCCTTCTTACAAGCGGACAAAAACATGATCAAATTCGGGCATTTTTATTTTAAAATGCCCCATGAGTGCCCCATAGCGAGTTTGAATAAGCAAATTATCCTTGATAATTAATGCAATTCATTAATATATGCAAATGATTGATTGTCATATGTTGTCATTTTTTTGTATTTGTTGTACTCTCTTGTCCGTTGTAGATGTAGGGAATATCAAAAGATGGCAAGTATCGAAAAAAGAATCTCCAGTGATGGCAAAGTTTCTTACCGAGTTAAAATAAGACTCAAAGGTTATCCCACCCAAACAGCCACATTTGAACGAAAAACAGATGCGCAAAAATGGGTACAGCAAACTGAATCAGCTATTCGTGACGGACGTCACTTTAAAACAACAGAATCTAAACGTCATACTTTAGGTGAAGCTATTGATCGCTACATAAGTGATGTCATTCCCACAAAACCAAAAAATACAATTAACCAAGTTGGGCAACTTAAATGGTGGAAACAATATTTAGGTGATTACCTGCTTGCTGATGTAACCCCAGCACTAATTGCACAATACCGTGACAAACTTGCAAAAACGCCGTCACAACGAAGTGAAACTCGAAGTCCTGCGACTGTTAATCGATACCTTGCTGTATTAAGCCATTTATTTACCGTGACAATCAAAGAATGGGGATGGGTAGAAGAAAATCCTTTACGCAAAGTAACAAAACCCAAAGAGTCGCGTGGACGCGTTCGTTTTCTGTCTGATGAGGAACGCACACAATTGCTAGCTGAATGTAAAAATAGTGAGAGCCAATATCTCTACATGGCTGTCGTATTAGCTTTGTCAACAGGTGGCAGGAGAATGGAGATACTCGGATTAAAATGGAAAGACGTAGATCTTCACCGAGGCATTATTACTTTGCACGAAACAAAAAACGGCGAACGTCGTGTCTTGCCTTTAACTGGACATGCCTTGGAGTTAATGAAACAACACTCAAAAATCCGTCATGTACATTGCGATTTAGTTTTCCCAGGAAAAAATTTCAAATCACCAATAGACTTACGCACCCCCTTTGAAAATGCTTTAAAGCGTGCTGGAATCACTGACTTCCGATGGCATGATCTTCGTCATAGCTGTGCATCGTACTTAGCCATGAATGGAGCCAGTCTTGCCGAAATAGCCGAGATCCTTGGTCATAAAACTCTGCAAATGGTTAAGCGATATGCGCATTTATCCGAGGCACATACAAGCAAGGTGGTGGCCAGAATGAATGAAGCAATTTTTGGATCATAATATTACTATGGATCAAAAATATTTTAGTGTTAACGAAGTAATAAAATATTTTGAAAAAAAGGGACGCCCTATTGATTTTGCAGACATCGGTGGCTACGTACGCAAGTGTATTATTCATCCAGTTGTTTATATTGATTCAATTCCAGCACATGCGCATGAAACAATAAATGTAGAACAGGCTTTAGTCATAGGCTTTTGTTATTTGTCAGCATATTGGCATATAAGTGAGGATAAGATCATTGCTCTTTGCGATAACTTATTACGGGGACAACAAGCAACGCTATGCGGTATTAATAAAGAAGAATTAACACAAATAAGGATAACTTCTTGGATGACCGAATTGCGTCATTTTGAAGGAGTGCCTTTGGAACACCTTTACCCCAAGCCATTTTCTAACGATTTGGCAATCACAGGATTTATGTTTCCTCCAAAAAGTCCGTTTTATATTCACATAGGAAATATTGCTATTTCAGAAGAAGATTTAAATGTGTTAGATAGCACTCGTTCTCTAGATGAGGTTACAGGTAATAAATTGGATAGTCAGCAGAGTGGCTCAAATAATGATAAAAAAATAAACCATGTATTTCATCATGCTAGTAAGCGTGCAGCAATTTTAAGAGCAGCCTCTGCAATTGCCTATAGATTTCCCTCTGATGTTTCATCTGGAAAAGCCATTTTAGCACTAATAAAGAGCAACAAAAATTTTTTATTTGAGCAAAGTGAAATACCGCGCAGCGATCGAACCAACATTGACCTTATTAATGATTATCTTCGACCACTTGAGGAATGTGACTTTAACAGAAAAGACTATGAGCAATCTCAGGAAGAAAAATTATTCGGGTCCGCTCTATCTATTATTTTTAGCAAAGAAGAAACAAAAATAAGTAACCGCTCCACTGCTACAGTAACAATAGCCAAAAAAATATTTGAGAAACGGGAAATAATTGGCTGCACTTTTGAGCTAAATGTTATTGAACAACTGCTTGATGATTCTTTTGCGTTAATAAGTTGATTTCCATCGCTTAACACTAATACATACTAAGTACATACTAGATGCATAGTACGTATTTAGTATGTAATTCTCTTTATTTTCAATAAGTTATAACAATGATTCAATGTTTACTACAGCATTACGCAAATGTCTGCGGTGCCTAACATTGAAGGAGAAGTTATGACAGCTGAATCTGATTTAAACAATAATCTCGTCTCTGGAAAACGCTTCGCTGATTTTAATAATACAGTGAAGTTATACAACCATGTATTTTCTAGTAGCAGCTCACTTAGACATTATGTCTTTCATTCAACAACAAATGGTCTAGAGAAAGTGATTTCTCGCCTTGGAAAAAAATTAATCTTTGATCTTGATAAATTGGATGTATGGCTTGCACAAGGAGGTACAAAATGATTAAAGATACAGAAAAAAATCGCCCAGTCGGATTACTGGGCAATCCTAAATCCAAAAATCATTTGTATGGTAATTCAGCTTCCTCACAAAGAGCAAGACTTTTGAAGTTTTTTGAATCGATTCCTCGGATCTCAACTATAGAAGCACGTGAGGTGTTAGGCATATTACACCCTGGGGGGCGGATCATGGAGTTGCGCAAAAAAGGCTACCGCATCGATACTCACTGGGTAGAAGAGCCTGACGCAAATGGTGTATTACATCGTGTAGGGTTGTATGTTTATCAGGGAAAATAGGAGGCTTGCCATGATGGTAAATAGTAAGCCATTCGATTTTCTATTAGATGCCATTCAAGGCGTCGACGACGCTATTAAATTAACGAAAAAATATCCGTTCACTACTAAAAGCCCAGGTATTAAATTGCTTAAAAACTGTACTGTAGTACTGAGAAGGACGTTTTTAAAAAGAAAAGCGGAGGGAGTTATGGAGATTAATGCTAATTTGGGCGACTTGCACAGAGCTTTAGACATGACTGAAGAGTGTTTTTGCGATGCTGTAACGACACTGGCATCGCTTCCTCCAGAATTGTATGAGCAAGGTGTAGCCTCATGCGAACGATGTTTATCAAGGGCACTAGAACTGTTAGAGCAATTCAAAAAAGAAGTAATGGAGGCTAATTAACATGGCTAGAAATAGAATGATTAAAAGTGAATTCTGGACTAGCGAACAGGTCATGTCCTGTTCGCCTCTAGCTAGACTGATGTTTATTGGGCTTTGGAATTATGCTGATGACCGAGGCATTCACAAAGCTTCATATAAAAAACTCAAAGCTGAAGTTTTTCCTTATGATGATTACTCGTTGGACGATATTCAAAATTGGATTTCTGAGCTTATACAACAGAAGCTTTTACATGAGTACACTGTTGATGGACAAGCCTACTGGATAGTTACAGGCTGGAGTAGGCATCAAAAAATTAACAAGCCAACGTACCGATATCCAGTAGAGGCCAGTCTGATTCCTACTAAACTAATTCATAATCATTTAATGAACACTAACGAAAGCATTAGTGACTATTCAACAACTCCTACATCACCAGTCAGTGAGAACTTATTGAAGGGTTGCGACGAAATAGAAAAGAAAGAAAAGAGAAAAGGAAAAGAAAAACACATACGTGAAGTTGAAACTTCACCTGTTGGTGTTTTAGAGGCTAATTCTTTCGCCAGCAAACAAATCTTTGAGTATTGGCAAACTACCATGAATCATCCACGTGCTAAGTTTGATCGCAAGAGACAGCGTGTCATTACTACAGCATTGCGCAATTACTCAACATCCGAGCTAAAGCAAGCGATTGATGGCTGTAAAAATACTCCCTATAACATGGGCAAAAACGACAGTGGCCAAGTTTACGATGATATTTGCCTCATCCTCCGTGATGCTGAACACATTGAGCGATTTATAAATAATGGTGTTAGGAAGAACACGGAAAGCACATATATCGCTAGCAATGATTTAATGGCGGGGGTGATTTAACGATGATGGCAAAGGAAATTGCAAGAAACTTAGCACAGAGAGCGGAAGACGTGGCTCAGTATTTATTATCCCAAGGCAAGAAAGTAGGCAATGAATGGCGTGCTGGTAATATCTATGGGCAGTCCGGCCAATCACTTGGAGTTCATCTAACTGGCGAGAAGGCTGGATTATGGTGTGATTTTGCAACAGGGGACAAAGGAGATCTTCTTGATTTATGGGCAAAATCACGCAATTTAAAGATCTCTGAAGCAATTAAAGAAGCTACCCGCTACCTAGATATATCCTCGCCTCATTTCGAGGCGTATAGATCTCCAAAATTCGTTAAACCAGATCTTCCAATAGCCATTGAGGAAAATAACTTATCGCCTGTAATGCTTTACCTAATAAATGATCGAAAATTAACCAAAGAAACCCTATTGGCTTACAAGATTGGACAGCATGGTCAAGAAATCATCTTCCCTTATTGGCGAAATGAAGAACTGGTTTTTATTAAGTACCTGAAACTAGAAAGAGTGAACAATAAAAAATCAATGAGGACTGAGGCGGGTTGTGAGCCTTGCCTATTTGGCTGGCACATGCTTCCAGATAACTCCAGAACAGTCATTATTTGTGAAGGCGAAATTGATGCAATGAGCTTGTATCAATATGGATTACCTGCCCTTTCTGTTCCTTTTGGTGGAGGTGGGGGGAATAAGCAAAAATGGCTTGAGTATGAATTTGATAGATTGGCAATTTTTGATGAAATTTTTTTATGTATGGACGATGATGAAGAAGGCAGACTTGCTACGAATGAATTAGTTAACCGTTTAGGGCGGCATCGTTGTCGCGTAGTTAAATTACCTCTTAAAGATGCTAATGCATGTTTGCAGGCAGGGATTTCTGCAGATGAAATTAAGCGTTGTTTTGTTGAAGCAAAAACACTTGATCCAGAAGAACTAAAGTCTGCTAAAGAATTTACTGAACAAGTAATAGAGGAGTTTTACCCGCCTCTTGGTGTTCATCTTGGTTACGAAGCTCCATGGAATAAAACTCACGGTAAAATTATTTTTCGTCCAGATGAGCTCTCCGTATGGACAGGCATAAATGGCCATGGAAAAAGCCAATTTTTAGGTCAAATCATTCTTCATGCAATGAAACAAGATGCCCGAGTTTGTATTGCAAGCTTGGAGATCAAACCAAAGCGGCTATTAATGCGCTTAACTCGCCAAGCTAGTGCCCTTGCTGAGCCGTCAACAGGATATATAAGCGCTATTCACGAATGGTATGAAGATAAGTTATGGTTATTTGATTTAGTTGGAACTGCAAAATCTCAACGATTACTAGAGGTCTTTCTCTATGCTCGGCAGCGATATGGTATTGATGTATTTGTTATTGATTCATTGATGAAGTTGGATATAGCGGAGGACGACTATAAAACGCAGAAAGCTTTTATGGAGCAACTGTGCGACTTTAAGAATCAACACAATTGCCATATTCATATTGTGATTCATCCCCGAAAAGGTGCTAACGAATTACTACCTCCAGGTAAACTTGATAATAAAGGCACAGGCGCAATCAGTGATTTAGCAGATAACTGTTTTAGCGTTTGGCGAAATAAGGAAAAAGAACAGCTCAGCCAGAAACAAGCAAATGGCATCAGGTTATCTGATAAGGAATTGGAGAAATTGAAGGGTTCAGACTGCTTATGGAGCTGTGATAAGCAACGTAATGGGGATTGGGAAGGTAAATTTGGGTTTTGGTTTCATGCTGCCTCATTACAATATTTAAGTCAGCCTGATTCCAAACCCATAAGAATGGTGGATTATTCAACAAAAACAGAAGTTGATCTTAAGTGCTTATTAAAGTAATTCGAACCGATAGGATGACTGAAATACTAAATGATTCGCTCTATACAAAATTAACTCTATTGTATGTTTTTTGTAAGAGCATTTTCATGTATTGTAGCTACCATCAAAAAGATGATTATTCGTCCAATGAGAAAAAATCGCGGATTTCGATGTTGTCTAACCTGGACTATGTTTGCTGACTTTTTGATAATTTGTATAGTCCTATATTTAGTATGTAAATATTCTCAAAAACAAGGAAAAAAGGGATGACAAGAGATCATAATCCACTGGTTATTGAGCGGGAAAGAATGGAACATGAACGAAATCAAGCAGATATAGAATTTTATAGAAAGTTTAAAATGTTTTTTACAGGCCTAGCTTTTGCTATTCTCTCTTTTATAGGTTCACACCCTGTTTCTACGTCATTAAAATACATTAAAATTATTGAAATAGTGGCTCTAGCTTTTATTTTAATTTCAGGTTTGCTTCTTTTATTCAATTTAAGTGGAGTCAAAATTAAAACACCTTTGAGTGACTTTTCAAAGTTGAAAATCTTCGACAAATTTAAATATGTTCCTTTGTATTTTTTGTTTAATTTAAACATTCATTACTGGGTATGTTTTATAATAGGAATTACTTTATTATTGGTTGGCAGAGCTATTGCTTTGTTAACTTCGTCTGTGTGAGCTTGAATTAACAGAAGCAATTTAAGCAAGCATAAACCTGTTAGATTCAAATCCAGAACCTTCTTTGACAATTGTTTAGCAATAAATTCGATTGTAATATGATTGAATTTGCGGCTACATGAGAAGTTGGTTTAATCAAACAGGTCTACAATCTTCGTCTAATCCGAGCTATGTTTGATGTCATTAAATAACAATCTTTCAATTACGCTTAGGGGAGGAGGATTATCAATCTGTTTTAAAGTTCCATATACCTTAGGTACAAGTTTAGATGCCAACCATTTGCGAGTATCAATCCGCAATCGAGAACGAGCAATCCATTCACTATTACAACTTACATTGCCTTGTTCATAAACTAGATAATCATTAGATGAGTCATCAGCAATTTCTAATATTTCATCTACTAATAGGTCAATTTGGCATTTTTTTGCTTGTGCGTATTGGTCACGAAATTCAGGAAAATTGGCCAACCAACGATATATAGTATTGTGGCTAGGCCAGTCAGGGTTTTCTTTACAAAGCCTTTTAACCCCTGCGCTATTCGAGGCAATGGTGTCACAGATTTCTTTTGCTAACTCGGGGGTGTAATCGGTTGGCCGACCTGTTTTGTTTTTGGGGGTTGCGCTCATACCATCAATCCTAAAAGCAACGGGTACATGAGGCTATGATAAAATATCTATCAACACAACATAAACTTAGATTGCATCGTGGTTAAAATGAAATTTCCATGGGGCACTGGTGGGACACTCAGAAAAAAATAACTCCAATAAATCACGATAAATAGCAATACATAAATTTCATTAACCTTTTGATTTAATTTCTTTTATTGATTGCTATTTATTGTGGTATATAATTCGCACAGGACTGTTAATCATTAGGTCACAGGTTCGAGTCCTGTCCGGGGAGCCAAATCCAGTCTGGGTTTTGGCGAAATTCAATTCTTATCTATATTCTTGGGTACACTTAGCAACAAATTTTCTGTATTAAAGATTGTTAAGAAATTCTATTAATTTTTCATTATCCTTTACTGTCTCGGAAAAATCTCGTTTTTCTTCATCAGAAAACTTGTTCCATAAATACTGCGCTACCTTAATATACTTATTCTCAAAAGCCGTTAAAATTAATTTTTTTACATCTTTTTCAATGTGAACATGGAAACGTTTAGGTGCATATTTGGAAAATTCAATTAATTCCTTTCTAACTTTATCCTCTACTGTCAAATCGTCAATATATCCATTGCCTTCATAAGGATGACTTGATATTTTATTTCTTAATTTCTCGAAATTATTTTGAAGAAACCAACAATTCCAAAAGTTAATGGCATGATATGCCAAATCAGATAACCGATATTTTACAAAATCATTGTTTACCAAAAACATTGCACAATGTTCATGAGTTTTATTAAGGATATTATATTCTCGAAAAATTGAGAATCTTCGAGGAATGGAATAATTTTTCCTAGTCAAATTAAAATGCTTACTCCCGTTGCAAATAACTCTAATTATCTCAAAATTAATATCCCCTTTTATTTGTGACTCTAATTGTTTCAGCAATTTATTCTTTTTTTCTTTTTTTAGCCACTCATCAACCCAGTCCTTTAAATGATTGATGTTAATAAAAAATGCAAGATAATCATCACAATGCTCCGCACTACCTTTGTCATTACGAGAGATATTATTACATCTATCATACCACCGCTTTACTCTTTCATACTGTTCTAAAAAATAATTTGTATTAAATTGTCGTGGACTACTCATAATTTATTTTCCTTATACTCAGCAAGCAAGCGTAGGCTGGGCTGACAAGCCCAGCATTTAACATGTCAACACTTCTAAAGTACCCTTCTTGCAAACACCATACAGATAAAATATAAAAATTATCAAATGGAAACATAACAGCAAGTTCAAACCAATGCGACGATACAGACGCTCTACTGTTGCAGGAGCAACTTATTTTTTCACTTTAAATTTACAAAATAGAAAAAGTACCATCCTAATCAATCATATTGATAAATTACGTTTTGCTTTTAAAAAAGTCCAAGTTAATCACCCGTTTAAAATTGATGCGATTATTATTCTTCCTGATCATTTACATCTGATGATGACCTTGCCTATAGGGGATGTTGACTACTCAAAACGATTGAATTTAATAAAAGGCATGTTTTCAAGGCAAATTGCGCCTTATGAATCAATTTCACTATCTCGTCAGAAAAAGCGCGAACGGGAGATTTGGCAAAGACGGTTTTGGGAACACTGTATTCGAAATAATGCAGATTATGAACAGCATATCAATTATATTCATTACAATCCCGTAAAACATCACTATGTCTCTAGTCCATCTAGATGGCCTTATTCAAGTATTCATCGATTCATTCAATCGGGAATACTTCCTGTCAATTGGGCTTGTAATGATGAGTTTCATGATGGGCATTTTGGAGAGTAAATCAGTTCGACATCCGCTGGGCTTAACAGCCCAGCCTACGTTTGCTGATCATTTACATCTGTTGATGACCTACAGTAAACGAATCTGTTGCGATAAAATCAATTTTTTGTTCGACTTTTGTTCTATAATGAAGCAAATGAAGAACCTTGATGTCTATTATGATTTTAAATATTACAGTAGCTCAATTTCCAGATGAGACGCTCAAAGATATTAAATATAGCCAAAATATCTATCGAAGTATTGACTTTAATTTTGGTAAAGATGCAAATATCGCAATAAATAAAGCCAGTTTAGAGAAGTTTGTCAATAAATTTAAAAAAATTCATAGTACTCATGATAAGCCTATTGAAGGGATTGTTACATTAGGTTCAATGAAACATCTTTCCTCAAAGACCATAAAATTGCTTCTTTCTTCAGAAGACTTTATTAACATGCTTGATCCTCAAAGTTTCTTAAAATTAATCGTAACTTCCGACGAAATTGCAGATTTTGCGCTAAACAATCCGAAACTAAAAGCCAAACTTGATAATATTGAACCCTTGATAGATAAGCAAAAATTTAAAAACTCTTGTACTGCAAGAGCGATAATGAGAATACTTCTTGAAAGAGGGTATATTGATCAAAGCAACTATACTCCAAGCAAAGAATTAGAAATATATAGAGAAATTTGGCTAGAGCCTGGCAAAGTTGCGTCGCCAGAAAAGATCGTATCCTACTTCCAAAAACATCAACTCAATGTAATTGGTATTGAAATTAAAGAATTATCTAAATCTGCGCTAAATAAGTACTCTAGAGACACAGTGATTACTTCACTTTATTCACTTTTCAGGAAAGATGTACCCATAAGAAAAAAATTAACCCTGACCACCTTAAGCGAAACGGATTTTCCTCAAGGAACAACTACACTTATTGTTATAAATACCGGGGTACTTCATACATTGTTAGGAAAGAAATGCGACGGACAGTTTGAAGTTATCGACCCTCAATTTGGAGATAAAAAAATATATAATGGCTTTATGGATTTTCTTGAAAAAGAGAGAAAAACTATGGGTGTTTTTTTTGAGATTTTACCGAGAACTGAAGAAACTTTTAGACCATGAAGCAAGCGTAGGCTGGGCTTGACAGTCCAGCCTACGCTTGCGGCATGGGTTCTTTCTCACCCTATTTGTTTTTGTGAAAAGATTGCCTATACTCAAATTGCTAAATTTAATAGGAGAAACTGTAATGGAATGCAAATGCAATAAATGTGGGATGAGTGTTAAAGGATTGTCCTGTGGTAAGTGCGATACAGCATTGGTTAAAGATACAGTCACAACCAGCAATAATAACAAAGTGCAGGTCGCAAAATGTCCGCATGGCTGTGGGATGATTAAATCACCCGTTTGCTGTGGCCAAGATATGGTTTGTTCAAGCTAACGCGTTTTCACTTAAGAGGTTGTTGAAATTCTTTTTATGGGATTATTGCAACCTCTTAAACAGATTTACAAAAACCTCATTTCTTTTCGGGATCGAAAGTTTTGAAGTCCCCCTCAGCAAAAGGATTGTATTCTTCCTCAGCTTCTATATCTTCTTGTTTCTTTTCCTGGATCTTAACATCCAACTCTCTGAACAATGCATTGATATCCTCTGGCTCTTCTTCATTGCGAGCGGCACGTTCTTGTTTTATTTTTTCCAATGCTTCTTTGGATAGGAAAGTCATCTAACACTCCTTATTAAAGCTCATCTTTATAGCATAGCATTTTTATAAACCGTTCGATGCTTTAATCATGGACTTATTCAGGATACTATTAAGGCCTAGATCATGTCATTGAGAAAAGATGCATGCGCAGACGTCCTTTTTTTGAGAGTCTATTAGGTGAACTCGATACTGCTTTACGCACGTTAATGCCGCCTCGGCCACGTGTAAGTAAGCGGCTGACCCCAGCGCATGATATCCCTGAAAATCCTTTAACCAATGAAGAAAAGCGCCATGTTGCGGGCCTCATGCGCGTCAATCTTGCAGGTGAAGTTTGCGCCCAGGCACTCTATCGCGGTCAAGCATTAACCGCTCGCCTTGCCGAAGTGAGAAATCAAATGGACAAGGCTGCAGCTGAAGAAGTTGATCATTTGGCCTGGTGTGAGGAGCGATTACACGATTTAAATAGTCAGCCCAGCCTATTAAATCCTGTGTGGTATTTTGGCTCTCTTGTACTTGGGATGGCCGCTGGCTTGGCAGGTGATCGCTTAAGCTTAGGTTTTTTGGCTGAAACGGAACAGCAGGTTTCTCAGCATTTGCAAAAACATATTGCAAGATTACCTAAGCAAGATCGCAAAACAAAACGCATCCTAGAGCAAATGCATGAAGATGAAGCTCATCATGCCGATGTTGCGATCAGGGCCGGAGCAGTAGACTTACCTGATTTTATTAAAAATTTAATGCGCAAGGTGTCTAAAATAATGACTCGTTCTAGTTATTACTTTTAATTATGATTAACTTTCTGCTCATTCTCGCAGGTTTCGCACTGGTATTATTGAATGCCTTTTTCGTTGCTGCCGAATTTGGCATGGTAAAATTACGGCAAACACGGGTCGCCCTCATTAAAGAAGAATATCCCTGGCGTGGTGGGATCCTGGCTAAAGTTCATCAACAACTTGATGCCTATTTATCTGCTTGCCAATTAGGCATCACCCTGGCCTCTCTTGGTTTAGGCTGGATTGGAGAGCCTGCCTTTACGCGCTTGCTTGCTCCAGTTTTCCACCAGCTTGGTTTAGTCAATCCGACATTAAATGAATTCATCAGTTTTATCATTGCTTTTTCTTTATTGTCTTTCTTGCATATTGTCGTTGGCGAATTAATGCCTAAATCGCTAGCCATTCGCCAAAGTGAACCTATCTCCTTATGGACCGCCGTGCCCTTATATCTATTCTATTGGTTCATGTACCCTGTCATTTGGCTCCTAAATAGCTGTTCCAATTTTCTTTTAAGGCAATTAGGGATTGATATGGTTCATGAAGCGGAGCAATTCTTCTCTAGTGAAGAAATCAAATTGATCTTACGTTCCAGTGAAGTACACGGGGAATTAACACAACAAGAACGCAGTATCCTTGCACATACCTTAGAGCTAGGCGATGTACGCGCGATGGACGTCATGCGCTCTTATGACGATATGGTCATGTTAGAAACACCTATTCGCAATAGCGAATTGGTTGAAACCTTAAACCATTATCGCTACAGTCGTTATCCAGTTTACGATAAAGCAAAAAAGCAAATCATTGGCATTGTGCACGTGAAAGACTTACAGCCTTTGTTACATGAAGCGAAAGCAGAATCTGAATTATCCTTGAGTGAGATTACAAGACCTGTGCCTAAAATTTCATATCGACTTCCTGCACTCGCATTGTTACGACAATTTCAAGCAGGGATGCCACATTTTGCCTTGGTTTATGGGCGGCGTGGCGCTACTGTAGGCTTCTTGACGCTGGATAATTTATTGCATTTGGTTATTGGCGTTATTAAAGATGAATTTCACAAAACACAGGATGAGTGGATAACTCATGATGACGGCAGTATCACTGTAAAAGGAGATTGTCCACTGTACACTATAGAAAGAGCGTTACAGCGTGAACTAACATTTACTACGGAAGAAGAGGAAGAAATGGCGACAATTGCCGGTTTAATCATTCATAAACTGGGTCGCGCACCCAAACCAGGTGAAACCATTGCATTCCCTGATTTTTTTGCCACTATAGAACGTATAGAGGGCGCTCGGATTAGACAGGTTCGCGTTATGCCTATCATCGGAGAAGTAACATAGAGAACCCATAAACATCATTCAGTAAGGATTATCATGACTTCAGACATTTTGTTTATCTTGTCAGTTATAATGGTAGCCTTTCTGTTTGATTTTATTAATGGTTTTCATGATGCGGCGAATTCAATAGCAACCATAGTTACCACTGGTGTTCTAACTCCTCATCAAGCAGTTATTTGGGCTGCATTTTTCAATTTTATCGCTTTTATGGTCTTTAATTTGATGGTAGCAAAAACCATTGGCAGCGGTCTCATCGATACGGATATTGTTGATACTAAACTTATTTTTTCTGCGTTAATCGGAGCCATTTTTTGGAATATTGTTACTTGGTACTATGGCCTGCCTTCAAGCTCTTCCCATGCATTAATTGGTGGTCTTGCGGGGGCTGCAGTAGCTAAAGGTGGCATAACATCACTTAAAATTTCCGGCTTTATAAAAGTTATCATCGGGATTTTTGTTTCCCCGTCTATGGGCTTAATCCTAGGGCTCCTTCTGACCTTCGTCTTCAGTCGCTTATTGAAATATTACGGTGAGGAAAAACTTAATCAGTCCTTTAGAGGATTTCAATTGGCTTCTTCAGCGTTATTGAGCCTAACCCATGGAGGTAATGATGCGCAGAAAACCATGGGCATTATTGCCGTGCTACTATTTTCAATTGGCTGGCTAGGAGAATCTTTTTATGTCCCCTTTTGGGTAGTGATTTCCTGTCATTTAGTTATTAGCTTAGGCACCCTGGCTGGTGGATGGCGCATTGTACAGACAATGGGATACAAGATCACTGAACTTAATACCATGCGCGGCTGCGCGGCAGAAACGGGGGCCGCCGTTATGATTTTTGTTGCTACGCAATACGGTATCCCTGTTTCTACCACTCACACCGTAACTGGATCCATTGCAGGCGTGGGCCTTATCAATGGAATGAGAGGAACATATTGGCCCATCCTGAGACGTATTTTTCTTTCCTGGCTATTTACCATTCCGTCAGCAGGGGTTGTGGCAGCAGCAATTATGTTAACCATCCATTAGGGTCTTGTTGACAAATTCTTTTAAGAGCACAAGCCAACTTAAAATTGTTTTTAGCCTTCGCTAAATTGGGTTATCCACCATTGTTGTGAAGCGTGTATGTTTTTAGGCACAGGCTCCACAACGATGGTTTGTAATAGCGCAGGCTGAAAAGGACCAGCTGATGTTGCCCATTCATAAGTTATCTGAAATTGCCAAGAATTCTTTTTCTGAGCCGTTTTTTTTATTTTATAAGAGGTTATCCATGGGCTAGAAGCTCCTGAAACCCAATAGGGCCAATTATCTTTATATTTATTTTTTAATTGATCAGAAAACAACATAAATTGCACCGCCCCATTACGATCTTTATTTGCCTCTGCAAACATAGACGCCACAGCATCTGGTGTTTTGGGGGCCAACGCTTTTTCTAGCATTAAAATTCGAGCCGCATCTGATTCTGACTGTGATATCGCCTCAGCAAGACCAAGTGTTGGGAGGGCGAATAAAACCAGAGAATAAATCAGAATCATTTTAAATGTTGAAGTTTTCACTATGCTTCCCAGATAACATTGAAAATCGTAAATAGTTTACTCCTGGCTAGAAACCATCACAACCAACAATACAAACAACGTGTCTAGCGAGACGCAACAGCAATTAGGGGACGTCCCTATATTAACAATTCATTGATATAGTGTATTAACCCCTGCGCCATCGTTGTCAGAAATAATCCATATAAGCCAGCCCCCACATAAGCCAAGAATAAGATCACACCATCTTTTTCCGCTAAACCCAATCCAAACAAAATGATTAACGAGGCAAAAATAAAGTTACTAAAAGGGATGGGTAGGAGTAATAGAAGACTTAAACTCAACATCACCAAACCATGCAGCCTCTCCATGGCAGGATGAGTAAAGAAAAGCCATCTAGGTTTCAGCAATTTTTCTATGGATCTCAGATAAGGGACTGTTTGTTCGACAACTTTGGCAAATTTAGCAAATTCAAAACGTCGGTTGGCCAAGCTTTTTGGCAACCACAAGGCGCGCCTGGCAATAATGATATGAATCGCGATGAAGACAATGGGTAATCCAGTAATGAAGGAAAATCCAGGAATAGCAGAAATAGGCAAAGCGCTGGGTAAAGCAAAAAGAATGATAATCAACCCAAATGCTCGATCACCAAACGTCTTAACCAATTCCCCAAAACTTATGGTGGCATCACCCTGATGAGTTTCTACCGTTTTCAGTAAGAGATCACATATGCTTGTGCGCTTTTTGTTGTTGATTTTGTCCAATTGCCACCCTCACAAATTAGCGTCCAGGCTTGTCTTGTACATTCAGCGCGCTATGGAATCGGCTATATACCCAATAAATAATAAGCCCGACAATCATCCACACCGTAAAGCGCACCAACGTTATCCAAGGCAAATGCACGATCAAATATAAACAGCTAAGCACACCCAAGGCTGGGATCAACGGCGAAAAAGGAGTCTTAAATGGCCTTGGCATCTCAGGGTGAGTATAGCGAAAAATAAGTACACCTACACAAACAACAATAAAAGCAAACAGAGTGCCTACATTAACTAATTCTGCCAAAGCATCAATGTGCACGAAGCCTGCCGCTAACGACATGATAATACCACATAACACGATGACTCTAATGGGGGTTTTTGTATATGGATTTGTCATTCCGAAAAAGGCTGGTAACAGACCATCACGAGACATAGCAAGAAATACTCTGGTCAAACCATAGTATAAAACCAGCATGACCGTTGTTAAACCTGCAATAGCGCCAACGCCAACCAAGCCAGCAACGATTCGATGTCCTAATAGCAACAGAGCATGGCTTATCGGAGAAGCCACATTGAGCGTACTGTAATTCGTTATTCCGGTTAATAATCCTGATACGATCATATACAAGACCGTACAAATCAACAGTGAACCAACAATGCCTATCGGCAAATCACGTTCGGGATTGATTGCTTCTTCCGCTGCGGTTGATACAGCATCAAACCCAATATAGGCAAAGAAGATGAGTGAGGCTCCTTCAACAACCCCTGTCCATCCAAAAGGCATAAAAGGAGACCAATTGTATGGCTTAACCTCAATGATCGCGATGATAATGAACAGAAGAATAACCGCCAATTTAATAAGAACCATTGTATTATTGAAGCGAGAGCTTGACTTAACGCCCCAACACAAAAGCAGCCCCAAAACAACAATGATGCTAAAAGCCGATAAATTAAAAACACCACCTCCAGCCGGTCCATGTAATAAATATTGCGGCAACCCAAGATGCATCGCCCGAAGAAAATCATTGAAATAACCGCTCCATCCTACGGAAACCGCGGAAACAGCAACCGCATATTCAAGTAACAAATCCCAACCCACGATCCAGGCAATAACTTCACCAAAACCAGCATAGGCATAACCATAGGCACTACCGCAACCACCCACTGATGCGGCCAATTCAGCATAGGACAAGGCCGCAAAGGCACAAGCGAAACCAGCTATCACATAAGATAGAATAATGGCAGGCCCAGCCTGAGTCGCAGCAACAATACCTGTTAGTACAAAAATACCCGCGCCGATAATTGCTCCCACACCTAAAAAAATTAGATCAAAAGCAGAAAGGCATTTTAATAAGCGGTCATCTACTGGTTGAATATCGGTGACGGCTTTTTTGCGGAATAAGTCCATGATAGTATGCTCTCAGATAGATGACTATACATAATCCATAGCCCATCATTAATATGCATTCACTCTGCATGAAGCATGCCAGAGACAGAGTATGTTGACAAACTGATGAAGAAAAATCTTATTAGCTTGCTTTTATTACTCCACTTAAATTCTGCTATCTCAGGGCAATATTCTGAAGCTTGCTCTACCTGGGGTTCATTGCTTAAGCCGATATGTCACAGAATGCATCAACTCTGGAATGAGGGGAGTAATGAACTCTATATGACAGGCTATGCTTGGCACAATCGCTATACCTACGAGAAACATAAAATCGATAGCTACAATGAGCTGGCCTGGGGTGGGGGGTTGGGCAAAGGACTATATGATGAAGATGGTGATTGGCATGGAATTTATGCCTTGGCTTTCCTTGATTCACACAAAAATGTTGAACCAGCTGTGGGTTATGCCTTTCTTAAAGTTGCGCACCTGGGTATAAACACGCGTCTGGGTGCTGGTTTTACGGTTCTGGTGACACAACGTCCCGATATTTACGATGGAATCCCCTTTCCTGGCGCCCTACCATGGCTTTCATTAAATTACCGCAGCTTAACTGTTTCCGGAACCTATATCCCCGGCTCAAAAGGAGCAGGCAATGTACTTTTCTTACTGGCAAAGTGGACTTTTTAATGGGATTTAAGTTTTCCTTTTATCAGAAATTATTTCTTGCAAGAAGCATAATCGCTTGCTAGTCTGGCAAGGAAATTTTCACTAAGCATAAACAGGGAGTATTATATGAAGTTTGAATCCAAGCTTATCGCCTTTGCAGGCGCTTTGGTAATTGCTGGATCCTCTTTTGCCTTTAAAACACCTCCAACTTGTCCAAGCATTGCTGACATCAAGGTTGAAGGCTTATCCAATGCGGAAAAGTTAATGGAACACCTCTATTTTGGGTATCAAATTAGTAATTATAAGAGTGACATGACATGGATCTTTGCTGCTGGTCCTTTTGAAGGAGATTCCGAGGAAGAAGCCTTGGAAGAAGGTAACAAAGCGCTTCGCTATTTGTCCGGCAGTCCAGCTGCTGAACCCGATCAAGGCGGCTGGGTATGCCTCTATGAGATGGGTGATCATTTTGCTGTAGCCCTACAATCTGATAACCTACCTTCACCCTATAGAATGAAGCATTATTTTTCTAAAAAACGTTAATTCATTGTGGTCTGTTGCCATTGTCAACAGACCTAAACAGCACGGAAAAATTTTCCGTGCTCTCTGCGAGTCTAGAGATGCAGGAACGGTGCAGTTGGGCTACAACAGATCCTCTTTATATTTCTTACCATGATGAAGAATGGGGAGTGCCAGTAAGACACTTTAAAAAATTGTTTGAAATGCTTATTCTTGAAAGCATGCAAGCAGGATTAAATTGGTTAACGATTTTAAAGAAAAGAGAAGCCATGCGGCAGGCCTTTTTACATTTTGTACCAGAAAAATTAGCTCGTTTAACCGATGAAGATATCGCAAAATTACTAACCAATGAAGGCATCATTCGTAACAAATTAAAAATTAATGCGGTGCGTAACAATGCCAGACATTTTTTAAATGTTGCTGAAAGAGAAAACATTGTTGATTATTTCTGGCAATTTACCGGTGGCAAAGTTATGCAAAATAAATGGCAGCGATTGGCCGATGTGCCAGCCGTTACCACTGAATCAATAGCCATGGCAAAGCAGCTAAAGAAGGATGGCTTTTCTTTTATGGGTCCAACAACCTGTTACGCCTTTATGCAAGCAGTGGGTATGGTCAATGACCATCTTCGCTGTTGCTTTCGTTGGGAGCAACTACAGGATGGATAATTCACCAACATTCACTTATCTCTCTTTCTCCTAGATATTCTTGAATGCGCCGACGCGTTGCTGGTGAAAGATCATCCGGTAATTGATCCAATGGAAACCATTGTTGCTGTGCGATTTCATCAGAAGTAACTGTTTTCTGGATACAACCACGCCCTATGTAGAAGATAACATAATCGTCTCTTTTCTGCTCCCTATGATGATAAACAGAAAATAGCTCTAAGGGGGAAGTTAAAGTGACACCTACTTCTTCTTGTAGCTCTCGCTCCATCGCTTGCCGTGGTGTTTCTCCTCGCTCAACACCACCCCCTATGGTATACCAAAAGCCTTGTTGATAGGTATGTTTTACCAGTAGAACATGATCATTATCGATAAGCAGGATCCTGACACCAACTGTTTTTTTTCCAAGAACAGCCAGTACCAAGCAGCGAAATAAATAGTAGAGTCTCATAGCATTCCCTTGGGAAGAGATTTCGTTAGGGAGCGTTCCCTAGATTAATGAAAACTTTTCCATTAAATGGGTAAGCCACTTCTAATGCACTTATCACCTTGCGCGAATTCATTAATCAATATACGTATAGTTGCTGCAACAATATCTTCTCGTTTAACCGCTTTTTTATCATTACTTGTGTAATAAATTGCCACGACAATTGGAGCACATTTTGGTGGCCAAATAATTCCAATATCATTGGTCGTCCCATAATAAAAGCCGGTTCCCGTTTTATCTCCAACTGTCCAACCTTTAGGTACACCTGCCCTGATACGATTATCACCTGTTGTATTGGTTTTTAACCAAGACAACAATAGTTCACGTTGTGGCTTGGCCAGGGTATTCGTCAAAGCCAATCGTTTTAAACTGTTTGCCATCGCTGAAGGTGTGGAGCTATCGTGCAAATCACCCTGACCACCTGACATAGCCTCGGTTGGCCACTCATGGTCTTGACGAAAAGAATGGTCCCGAATACTGCGTGCAAAAGCATTCATGCCTTCCACCCCTCCCAATATTCTCACCAGAAGATTCATGGCCGTATTGTCGCTATAGCGGATAGCAGCGGCGCATAATTCAGCGACCGTCATTCCATCGGCCAAGTGTTTTTCAGTAATAGGATTCCAGTTTGTTAAATCACTTTTTGTGTAAGTTACTTTTTGCGAGAGAAGTGTCCTATCATTCATGCTCTTTTTGAGGATAGCCGCAACACCAATAACCTTTGAAGTACACCCCATAGGAAAGCGTTCATTTGCACGATATTGCAGATGTGTATTATTTGCTGTATTGATTGCATAGACACCAATTCTCCCGCCAAAAGACGCTTCAAGCTCCGCCAGTTTTTTATCAATGGAAATTGGTTGGCTAATTTTTTGTACTTCTGCAAATAATGGTGCACAGACACTAAAAGAGATTGCAATAACGACCAGTGAAGATAGCCATTTGATTGGGAAAAGACTCATAATAATTGTTTCTGCATTTAAAATGCAGGTATCATGCATATTTGTTGTTTAAAAATCAAGCTTGAATCAAAATACTAGTACGTGAAATTGCTAAAGGAAATTCCCCCCAGTGACTCAATATAAGACATTAAGAAACTACCTTTTTCCCATTATCTTGTTTTTGTCTATTCTGCTAGGCGGGTTAACTGGTTATTTCTTCGCTCAAGCAGCCAAATGGTTAAAACCTTTTGGTGATATCTTTCTAAATTTGATCCTCACAGCAATCGTTCCTCTCATTTTTTTCAGTGTGTCATCAGCGATTGCACGCACTGGCTCATTAGGAAAACTGGGGAGAATTATTTTTTATATGATTGTTGTCTTTCTGTTTACAGGATTGGTAGCTGGAATTTATATGCTTTTTATTGTGAAGCTTTTCCCGCCGGCAGATAGTGTTTATTTACAATTAACCACTCCAGAAAAACTATCAACCGTTAACTTCTCTAGTCAAATTGTGGGCATCTTCACATTGCCTGATTTTTCAAAGTTGTTTTCACATGAACATATATTAGCTTTAATCCTATTTTCAATTTTGGTTGGTCTTGCTGTAACTGCTGGTAATGAAAAAACCAGAGTATTTACCTCATTTCTTCAAGCGGGTGAAGAGGTTTTTATGAGGGTTTTTTCGTTGATTATGTATTATGCTCCGATAGGCTTTTTTGCCTACTTCGCTGTAACCGTGAGCGAACTTGGACCTCAGCTCATAGAAAGCTATGTTCGCCTGACGATCATTTATTATGTTGCTGCACTCATTTATTTCATCTGCGCATTTACCTGCTATGCCTATTTGGCCGGAAAAATGGAGGGAGTTAAGTTATATTGGAATAATGTATTTCTTTCCATGGTTACTGCCATCGCCACATGCAGCAGTGCCGCAAGTATTCCAGCAAATTTAGTCGTAACGAAAAAAATGCGTGTTACTCCAGACATTTATGAAACCACCATTCCCCTTGGGGCTATTATCCATAAAGATGGATCAGTCATTGGCGGCATGATTAAAATAGCATTTCTGTTTGGGATTTTTCATTTAAATTTTACAGGCGCTTCGGTTTTACTCACTGCTCTTGGTGTTTCCTTACTGGTTGGTACAGTGATGGGGGCAATCCCCAGTGGCGGGATGCTTGGCGAATTATTAATTTTAACTGTCTACGGATTCCCACCTTCTGTTTTACTTGCCATTGCCACCATCAGCATCGTCATCGATCCCTTAGCAACCATGCTTAATGTGACTGGGGATAGTGTGAGTAGTATGATGATCACCCGTTTAGTTGAAGGCAAGAAATGGTTCAGCCGGATGGACGATGAATCGTCCATCCCAGCTAGTTCTTAAATCTTGTTCTGATTTCTCAAGCTCAAGAAACTTGCGCAAACCATAGATTAATACCTTCAACCAAGGTTGGATGAGCAAACATGACATCACGTAGCTTTTGATAGGGCATCTCTAATTCCATGGCCAACTGTATCACTCCTAAAACTTCACCCGCTTCTGCACAAAAGATAGAAACCCCAATAATCAAATCCGTCTTTGCATCGATCACCGCTTTTAGTACCCCCGCAGTTTCCCCTTGCGTTTTAGCCCGAGGAATAACAGCCGCAGGAATCTTGGCAATTTTCACTGTATAGCCCTGGGCTATAGCTTGGGTTTCTGTTAACCCTATACGAGCCAACTCAGGATCAAGAAATACGGTATAAGGAATTAATCGGTCCTGAGAAGATAGTTTTTGTGTGGGGTTATTCAAATTATGTTTTAAAAGACGATAATCGTCCAAAGATAAGTGGGTAAATTGCGGCCCACCTTTAACATCCCCAATTGCCCAAATACCAGGCACGGAAGTTTCAAGGAATTGATTAACCTTAATAAATCCTCGCTCATCCAAAGTCACATTGGTTTGCTGCAAATCCAATCCTTCTGTATTAGCCACCCGTCCCACAGCAACTAAAACATGGCTACCCTTAACAATGTCCGTTTTGTTTTGGTGACTGATCTCAATGACTACATCACCATTTGCCTCGCGGATATGATTGATCTTGGTATTCAAAGCAAAACGGATGCCCTCCTGGGTTAACAGATTAAGGACTTGTTCAGCAATATCTTTATCTTCACGATTTAAAAACTCTGGACTGGCTTCGATAACCGTGACATCAGCACCAAACCGGCGAAACATTTGCGCAAATTCCAAGCCAATGTAGCCTCCACCAATAATTAACAAATGTTTGGGTACTTCATCCAATTTCATTAAGCTTTCATTAGTGAAATACTTGATTTTATCGATCCCAGGGATTAGAGGAATAAAAGGCAATGCACCTGTGTTGAGAAAAATGTTATTCGCCGTGATCTCCAGTTTACTTTGTCCTTGGCGAGGTGAAGAAAGATTAACTTCGATCCGTTTATGACCAATAAAACGAGCTCTACCAAGCATCAAATCCATGCCTGAATCTAAAAACTGCTTAAGGTTAGCTTCACGCATAGCATTAACAACGCTATCTTTGCGAGCCCGTACTGCTTTAAAATCAATAGGCTCTAACTTGGCCCGCACACCATAGTTTTGTGCTATCCGACAATAATGAGCAACTTTTGCGGATTGGACGAGTGTTTTAGTAGGGATACAAGCCACATTAATACAAGTACCACCAATCTGATTATCTTCAATCATTGCTACTCGCTGTCCGCTTTTCGCGAGATCCATTGCCAGGGTTTTTCCGCCTTTACCGCCCCCTAAAATAATAGCGTCATATTGTTGCACCATGGTGATCTCCAAATCTTATTCTTACTAGTCCATGCACTTGCATAATGAATTTAACTATATCCATTCTCCCTATACATCGTCAAAGCAAAATCACCGTCCTGGATCAAATTTTGCTAGAGAACATTCAATTATCTTATGAGCGAATAAGATGGACTCTAATATAAAGGAAGATGGCCTTTACTTATTCAAATTATTTGGTTTTGAGGTAAGACTTGATTGGACATGGTTTTTCCCAGCCATTCTTATTACGTGGACACTTGCTGCTGGTTATTTCCCCCTAAGATTTCCGGGTTTTAGTGTAAGCCATTATTGGATTATGGGGATCGCTGGAGCAATAGGACTTTTTTTATCAATTATATTGCATGAGTTATGTCATTCCTTAGTCGGACGGCTATATGATATCCCTATTTCAGGAATTAAACTGTTTGTTTTCGGCGGAATAGCGAAAATGAGCGCCGAGCCACCGAGCCCTAAGTCAGAGTTCTTAATGGCCGGTGCTGGCCCCTTGCTTAGTATTGGTTTAGGAGTAGCTTTTTATATTCTTTTGCAAATCGGTACTCAGGCGAACTGGCCTATTTTGTTCAATGGCGTAATAAGCTATCTGAGCATGATCAATTTTGTTCTGGCGGTCTTTAATTTGCTACCTGGGTTCCCTCTGGATGGTGGGCGGATACTGCGTTCCATCCTATGGTGGTGGTCTAATGATCTGAAATGGGCTACCCGCATTGCTTCCAAAGGCGGAACCTGGCTAGGCTTCAGCATGATTTTCTTTGGGATCATCCAATTTATTCAAGGAGCACTCATCGCTGGGCTCTGGATGGTCTTAATTGGTTTCTTTCTGCAATCCCTTTCGAAGATGTCCTATAAAGAGCTCTTTATTAAAGAAATGTTTCGTGGGGAGGCTATAAAGAAATACGTCAAAACGAACCCAATCTGGGTGGAATCTGATATGACGCTGCAAGAATTAGTGGATAATTATTTCTATCAGTACTACCACAAACTCTATCCGGTTATGCGAAATGGTAGATTGGTAGGCAGTATTTCCTTTGATACTGTAGGCGAAATAGAAAAGAAAGAATGGCCTAGTGTTAGAGTCAAGCAAGTAATGTCTGACTGCTCAGAAAAGAATGTCGTCGACGTTGAAACAGACGTCGCAAAGGTTCTTGAGATCATGCAGGCTCACAATGTAAATCGTTTGATTGTCACGCAACATGGCAAGCTCTATGGAATGATTACGCTTAAGGATTTAATGGATATCGTTTTTATCAAGCGCGTACTTAGGGGCTAGCTTTGGAATAACTCAACACCCATCCTTAACTCAATGGCAGTGATGCTTAACTCGAATAATATTTAGTTCATCTGTCTTGATTTTCATTTCCATGCTTATTCTCTGGTTCTTCTTTATTCTTTGGTTCTTCTGATTTCTGTTCAATGAACTGAATTAGTTTGTCTTGAAAAAGATCCACAGTATAGGCATGAGAGATTTCAATTCCCTCGCTATCTAAGGCTTTTTTGATACCTGATAATACTTCATCACGTGAATAGCGAATATCACCGGGTTTGGGCTTTGTCCACCATGTAATTTCGAAGTTAACACCTGAAGCACTTAACTCCTGTACATAAATTTGAATGTACTGATCTTTATTAACCGATTCACATTGAGTGACGGCATCTTTGAGCACGTTGCGTATTTTTTCCAGGTCATCATTATAATTAAAACCACAAATTGCCTGTATTCTTCTGAATTTTTGATCTGTCAGCACACGAACTGAGTTAGTAAATAATAATGCATTTGGGATGACAATGCGTACACCATCCGTGCGACGAATATGCGTATTACGCACAGACACATGTTCTACTGTGCCATCCTGCTGAGTTGTCTCGATGTAATCGCCTATATGAAACGGCTCGCGCAGCAGAATTAAAATTCCAGCCAGGAAATTTTCAATAATATCTTTAAAGGCAAAACCGATGGCGATCGATGAAATACCTAATGCCGTCAAAACGTTTGCTGGAGTTACCGATGGGAAAAGAATGGTTGCTACGATTAGAATACCAACCAACCAAATCAGAATCGTCATCATTTTTTGGAGAACAATCACTAAATTCGAACGAATCCACATGCGCCTTAGATATTTTCTGAACAAAAAAGCGCTCGTTTTGGCAACGAAATGGGTAATGATTAAAAAAAGGATGGCAATGAGGATATAGGGTGAGCGAGAAGCAAACTCTTTCGCGAAACCATCGAGTGTTTTTAGAACAATATTAACATATTCCATCATTAATCATCCCTACGGTTTTATATTTCACAATAAGTACCAATAGTTATGGTTCTATCGTGCGGCAAGTGAAAAAAATCAATGTCAAAAGCAGAATTGTTTAAGAGAAAAACAAACATTTTTTTCTGCCAATAAAATAAACGCGGGCGTTTCTTCTTGGTGATGTTGATCCTCTCTACTAAAAATGTAGCCTTATCCACATCCAGGGAGAAAGGTAAGACATCATGTTCATCACACAGCGATAGTGCGTAAGGGACATTAATTCTCTGCATAAAGCCGTAATGCAGCTTCAAATCATAAATTTCCGAGGTCAATGTTTCAAGTTCATATCGTTTTTTTATCGGAAGATAGGGATAATTTTCGATGACAATACTTACAATTAATACTGTTCTAGGGACCATATGATTCAAATCGAGATAATGCAGAAAAGTTCCTCCGCTTTTATCGTAGGGATCGGTTATAAAAATGGCAGTTAAGTCTTCAATATGATTCAATTTCTCATGCTCAAATTTTTTGATAATTTCAGGCAATGCCATTTTGTTCATGTAGTAAGAGGAACGTAGAAGTTTCATCCCCTTATTCCAGGTGATCATAATCACCCCCGTTAATGAAGCAAACACCAGAGGGATCCAGGCACCTTGATTTATCTTGTGCAAATTCGCCCCTAAAAACATTAAATCAATCAACATAAACAGACTAAAAACCCAGATTATTTTGAAAAGCGACCAATTCCAAAATAATCGAGCCACAAAAATGACGAGTATCGTCACAATAATCATCACTAGGTTAACAGCCATACCAAAGGCTGCAGCCAATGCCCCGGAGCTTCTTAAAATGACAACCAATAAAAGGGTGCCAAAAGCAAGAATGAAATTGATTTGTGGAACATAGACCTGACCTTTTTCATCTCTAGAGGTATGAATGATCGATAGCCGCGGACACACATTAAGTAAGATGGCTTGTTTGGCGAGTGAAAAGCTGGCTGAAATGATTCCTTGTGATGCAATGATGGTAGCAATCGTTGCGATGATAATTAACGGATAAGAGAACCAGGAAGGCGCAAGGGCATAAAATGAATTTGATATTGCTTGCGGATTCTCCAATAAATAAGCACCCTGTCCAAAATAATTCAAGAACAAGGCGGGAAACACAACAACAAACCAGGCTACACGGATTGGCGTTCTACCGAAATGCCCTAAATCAGCATACATTGCTTCTGCTCCCGTGATAACAAGAAAAACACCACTTAATAAAATATAGGCATGCCAGCCACCATGATAAAAAAATTTAAAGGCATAATAAGGGTTAATGGCATAGAGGACGACTGGATTGTGAAATAATGCAACACCACCTAATATTCCTATGGTAATAAACCAGCAAAATAAAATAGGCCCAAAAGTAGAACCAATTTTACCTGTACCAAAACGCTGAAAAAGGAATAAACAAAGAAGAAGAAAGAATGAAAGTGGAACAATGAGATAACTAAAATAGGGGGAAATGACTTTCAAGCCTTCAATGGCACTGATTACTGAAATGGCAGGGGTAAGCATGCCATCTCCCAAAAGTAGTCCTGCACCAACAATACCAATAAGAAAAAGCAATTGCGGGTATGATCGCTCATGTCTCTTAAGTAAAGATAGCAAAGCCAATATACCACCTTCGCCTTCATTATCGGCACGTAAGAAAACCGTCATATAGCAGATTGAAATCACTAAAATGAGGGACCAGAAGACTAAGGATAAAACACCAAGAATGTTTTCAAAAGTCAGCGGCATGTTAGGAAAGACTTGCTGAAGCGCGTAAAGCGGGCTAGTCCCAAGATCGCCATAGACAACACCAAGAGCGCCTAGTGACAATGGCAAAGTCTTTTTCGTATTATTTGGCATCTTAACCACAAGATAAATAAGTTATTTATAGACTATCCTTTAAAGCCATCAATAACAAATCTCATTCAAGATCACGACGCAGACGATCAAGGCTGCACAATAGACTTCTTATTCGCTGCGCAAAGAGACCACTGGCTCTAATTTTGCAGCCCTTCTTGCAGGGTAGAAACCAAAAAAGATGCCTGTTGCAACGGAAACAGCAAAACCTGCAAGAGGAGGTGTGAGCAATAAGGTAAAGGTCCAATGACTGAAATAAGCAACTACCCAGGTAAAAATCAGACCTAAAATCACACCGAGAACGCCTCCTAAAAATGATAGCATCACTGATTCGATAAGAAACAGGATTTGGATTTCATGATTCTTTGCCCCTACAGCCTTGCGTATACCAATTTCTTTTTTACGCTCACTGACAGAAACCAACATGACATTCATAACCCCAATGCCTCCCACGAGCAAGGAAATACCACCAATAACCGCCAATAACAAAGTAAAGATATGACCTTGACTTTCCATGCCTGCGATGATTTGTTTGGCACTACGCGAAAAGACATTTAATTTGGGATTTTGCGCTATGATGAGCTGCTTAACCTGCTCAATGATGTCATCAATTGGACTATCCTCCTCCAGTTGCAAAATGGCATTATTGATTTTGTTCTCTTTGCTAATCAAAGCTACCCCTGCAATGGGAATAATGACTGCCTGGTTTATATCCTCATTAAAAAAACCGTTTTCTTTCCAGGGCTGAGCGACACCAATAATCGTATAGAGTGCTTGGCCGATTCGTAATTGTTTACCAATGGGATCATCAAAATGAATGTCTTGTAACTGCTTAGCCAAGCCATCGCCGATAACACAAAAATGCTCGAAGGATTCAACAAAAGAAACAAAATGACCTCGCGCCAATTGAATATGGATGATATTGGCCAACGATTCATCAGCACCAATCACCGCACCTTGTAAAATCTTACCTTCGAAACTCATAGGCTGATACGTCGTGCTATAAGGGGCAATTTTTTTAATCGCAGGAATTCTTTCGGGCAGTTGTCGCCATAAACTAAGGGATAAGTCATCCCCACCACTTGATTTTCCTGGAGTCTGCTGAAAAACCGAAACAGCAAGGAGATCAGTCCCCAAAGCTTTAAATTGTTCTAAAGCCTTTTCCGTAGCTAACTCTCCACAGCAAAGCAGAGCAACAACTGCCGCCGTGCCCACAAGAATACCTAATACAGCCAGCAATGATCGTAATTTTGCTGCAGTCAAGTTCACTAAAGCTTGGGGAAGATGGTGCCACCAGCTCATTGATACCTCTCAGCAATAATTTCACCATCGGCCAGCGTTATCCGGCGAGCACATTGCGCTGCAACTTGTTCATCATGAGTCACTAAAATGATGGTACATCCTTCAGTATGCAAATGATGAAAGAGGTTCATGACTTCTGTACCTGTCCGAGAATCAAGAGCACCTGTTGGTTCATCAGCTAAAATAACGCGTGGCTCCCCAACCAAGGATCGGGCAATGGCTACCCGTTGTTGCTGGCCACCAGATAATTGTGTTGGTCGATGATGCATGAAGGTAGCCATACCTACACGCTCCAGAGATACCCGCACACGTTCTTTAATCTCTGCCTTTGGCATATGGCGATACGTTAACGGTAAAGCGACATTTTGTTCAGCAGTAAAACGCGGTAACAAGTTAAATTGCTGAAAGACGAAACCAATGCTTTGGTTACGCAACGCTGCTAATTCATCTTCGTTTAAAGCGGCGACCCTGTGCTCTCTTAACAAATATTCCCCAGTATCCGCCTTATCCAGTAAACCAATGATATTCATCAACGTTGACTTCCCGGAACCAGAGGCACCAACAATAGCCAAAAGCTCCCCTTCATCAACATTTAATGAGACATCTTTCAGAACCTTGGAACGAAGTCCACCCACGTCGTAAGTCTTGCTTATATTTTTTAATTGAATTAATGACTTCTTAGTCATAAGCCACCACATCCCCCGATTTTAAACCAGAGGCAACAATGACTTTATCGGCTTGGGCAGCCCCTGTAGAAACAATCCTTGTACTTAAGGAACCGTCATTGGCGCGTAATTTAACGACACTCTTTCCTTTTTCCTGTTTGACCGCGGCAATGGGGATGAGCAATTGATTGCTGGTATCAATGTCAATAGCGATAGAAGCACTCATACCCACTTTAATCCAATTGCGCTGCTCAGGCGTCAAACTCTTCACTTCAACCACGGCACTAAAAGAAGGCAGCCCCCCGCTGCCGGTATCAGTAGCCTGGGCATTGACAGCAACCAACTCGCCCTTGAGAGCTTGCCTGCCAAGCGCTATCCCGGTGATTGTTGCCGGCATACCAGTATGAATCTTATCAATATCGACCTCTGGCACATCAATTTCTACACTAATGCCTGTTAAATCGCCAACCAAGGCAATGACTTGATTTGGCTTAACAGCAGTACCTACATTAAGCTTACTGGATTTATCATCACTTGCTTTGGGAGGATAAAGTAGGATTCCATCAGCAGGCGCTTTAAGACGGATGAGATGATGATTGGTTGCCAGGGCTTGCCTGACCTTATCAAACTCCGCGATGCTTAGGGAAGATAACTTTTGATTTGAGCCATCATCCATTCTCTCTAACATTTCGCCGAGCTTGCGAGTAGCTTGCATTAAAGTCATGCGCGCCGTATCAAGACCTGATTTTTCGCTTAAATAATTGTTCTTGGATAGCAAACCTGCATCCCAAAGTTCCTGGGTACCAGCAAATCTCGCTTTAGTGACACTGTAATTGTCCTTCGATTTAAGGTAATCCGTCAGCGTGTCGTTGTATTGTTTTTGTAATTCGCTGGAATTTAAGGTCATCACCACATCACCTTTTTTTACAAATTGTCCATAATGATAGTGCATCGTTTCAATCACTGCATCCAAAGGACTCGTGATAGCACTCTCATGCAAAGGCTGAATCGTTCCTGTGAAAAACAGGGTCTTATGTACCGTTTCTGGCTTTACAGTATATGTCTGTAATTCTTTTTTTTGCTGCTGGTGATCACTGCCACAGGCGGTTAATAAGCTAGCCAACAAGAGGTTAAGTAAAAAAGTTAATTTTATTTTCATTTTCCGTACCTGAGTTTGATTTGCCAGGAATCAAGCGTTGTTCCAAGAAGACGCTGAAGCGCTGACAACTGATTGAGATAAGCAATTTTCGCATTAATTAAACCAGCTTGCGCCTGAATTAACTGATTTTGAGTATTGTTGACATCCAATGCTGTAGAGATACCGGCTGCTAATTTTTTCTTCTCCAAAGCGTAGGATTGTGCTGCCAATTTGACCTGCTTCTGTGCCAATTGATAACGTTTGGCCAAACTTTTAATGTTATTAATAATATTGGTAATGTTGGTTTCCAAGGCACGTTTAGTCGCTATCAAATTTAAACGGTCTTTCTCCAATTTGACCTTGGCATTAATGAGTTGGCTCTTTCTGCTGATGTCATTCATGGGAATAGTTAACGTCACGCGCGCGGCCTCAGTAAGGTTATGCCCATTATAAATATTGTTGAAACCATTGTTGCCATCAACATCACTAACGCGACCAGTTTGAACGTTGGCGCCAACATCAAGCTGCCAAAGCTGTTGATTTTTAGCCACCTTATAAGCTCTTTCATCGGCACGTAAAAGCATTTTTTGTGCTAAAAATTGCGTGTTGTGATTGAGCGCAATGTTAATAGATTCCTTCAGATCAGGGATAACAAGATTATCCAGCGCCACATCGCTGGGAACGGACAAACGCATTTGTGGATCAAGACCAATGGCTTGTAGAAGATCCTGTGCTGCTGTTTTAAAGTCATTTTCAGCTTGCTCCACCATTAAGCTTAACGATTCAATTTGATAGGACTGCTGAACATTTGCTGTGGGCTCAAGTTGGCCGGCTTTAATTTTCTTCTCATTAATCTCGTAGGTCTTGCGCGCTTCTTTTAGTTGCAGGCGTTGGTTTTCCAAATTATTACCACTTAAAATCAAAGCACGGTAAGCGATGATCACTTGGGTGATTTGATCACTAATAGACTGCTGCAGGCTGAGTTTGTTAAGCCATTCATTGTCCATGGCATCCAAAAGACCTGCCTCATTGACATCTTTACCGAATCCCCGGAGTAACGGTTGGGTAATAGAAAAATTAAGCACGGGCGTAAAGCTGTTATAATTAGACACGTTGTTATCTAAATTTAACCCTAGCTGTGTCCCTAGTTTGGTTTTGAGATTAAGCTCAGGGGTTGCTAAAGCGCTACTGTTATTCGTGCTTCCTACTCCACTAAAACGGGTTCTTTCGGCGACTGCTGAACCAGCAAGCGCGAATTGTAATTCGAATTCATTATGAGCTAAGCGCAATTGATAACGCTGAATAATTCTATCTAATTCAGCATTTTGAATATTAGGGTTATAGCGCAAGGCCAAAAGGATTGCCTCTCGCAGACTTAAACGTTGTGGTTTTTTATTGCGCGAGTCTGGAGCTGTGGGCAAATCCACCCAGTGGTCAAGCAAATACTCGGGATTGCTGATAGCCTGCTGTAGACGATCATAAGCTTCAATAACACGCGATGCCTCCGCTTTAGACGCATCCGTCCAAGAATAGAGAGAGAGGCCTTCGTCGATACTAGAAGGCTTGGAAGACGCGGCTACAGCCATGTTAGTCGCGAAGTTCAAGCTTAAGAGAAGAGTAAGCCATTGCCTCCCGCGTGCATTCATTACAAATGAAACCAAGCCCAAAACCTTATCAAAATTCGTGTTTAAAATTAAACCACATAATTCCTCAAGACTGAAGCGTTTTAATCATTAGACCTCTTTCGAAACTCGCTGCAGAAAGTATTGCGTCGTCAGTCACCGAATTACCGTGGCTTGACCACGGTATCCATAGTTCATTGAAGCTCGCTGGATACCGTGGTCAAGCCACGGTAATTCGGTAACCTCCTAGCACTTGCTCTGCAAGTAGAGTTTCGAAAGAGGTCTATTAGGGTTCAACGGATTTTCCAGCAGCTTGAGCAATAAAGAATTTTTTTAAGGCGTTTATGTTATTACAAATCCGTAAACCAGCACCCCTAAGCGCGATTACCGGTGAGAGCGGGTTACTAAACAGCGTCTTTAATCCTCCCATCAACGCGATAATTTGCCAAACGGCAGATTTACGCTGGCGTTGATAAGATCCTAAGGCTCTATTGCTTATTTTATTGGCCGTGTTGTCAAGACAGCCAAGCCAAGTAGCAACATCAGCCAAACCCACATTAAGACCAAGACCTGCCAAAGGGTGAATGGTATGGGCAGCATCACCTAACAAGATCCAGCTTTTTCCACTATAGTTCTTGGCATGCCGCATTGTTAATGGGAAACAATAACGGGTGCTTCGCACGCTCACCTGTCCTAATCGATGAGCAAAAGCAATAGTTAACTCTTCACTAAAATCATGTTCGGCAGCATGCATTAAGCGTTTTGCGTGAGCAGGTGTCGTTGACCAGACAATCGAACATAAATGGTCATCCGCAAGCGGGAGAAATGCCAAAGGACCATCTGGATTAAAGACTTGATAAGCGGTCTGTTGATGGGGTTTTTCCGTGTTCACCAAAGCAACAATCGCTTCTTGATGATAAGGCCAGGTGATTAAAGGCACTTTGAGAAGCTGACGGCAGAAAGAATTAGCACCATCAGCGATCATTAATAATTGAGCTGTCCATGTATGGCTAGTACTTTCAATGGCAATATTTTCTTCTTTCTGCTCTACCTTTTCGACTTTAGTTCTAGCAAAAACAGTGATTTTTTCTTGTGCTTCTACTTGTTTTAATAACGCGGTTTTGAGGATGGACTCTTCAAGTATATGACCTAAAGCATTAGCTACGATCATGCGCGCGTCAAAATCAATGGATGCCTTGTTCATAGCATCCCAAACATGCATGTGCCTGTAAGGTGAGCGACGAGATTTGTCTAACTGCTGCCAAACTCCTAGTTTTTCTAGCAGTTCTTGTGAGGCAAGATTGATGGCATAAACACGAGGGTCGAACTCTTTACAGTCCGTTGTAAGTGGACTGCCATCGAGCACAGCCACTTTAAATCCCCGTGATGCCATTGCAAGGGCAGCGGTTAAGCCAACGATACCACCACCAGCGACCATGATATCAAAGTGCCCAGTCATTTTGCTTCCTCAACATGAAGGTCAATACCACAAACCAAGTCTGGGGTTATGCCTGCAAACCCACGTGTGTAATAACTCAAGCCTTTTTTTAGTACAGAAAAATTATCCATGGCAATCAGTCCCAAATTGCGAGCAAAGGCCATACCAGGCAACCGGCTTGTAAAAATTTTAACCAGCCCATCCGTTAGAGCAATAATAGAGCGCTGATCATGCTGACGCATCGCTTCATATTGCCTTAGCATACCCTCATCAAGACCCTTGTGAACGATGCATTGAGCTAAGGTTGCCACATCACGCAAGCCGAGGTTAAAACCCTGTCCTGCCACTGGGTGTAAGGCATGGGCAGCATTACCCACAAAGACGAAAGGCCATCTCGTTTGTTGTTGCATCACCACTTGACGTAAGGGGAAAAGCGTCCGTTGTCCGGCTCTTAAAAAACGGCCTAACCGATAACCAAAAGTTTGGTGCAACGCCCGCAAAAACTCCTTCTCAGTTATTGTTGTCAACCGTTTAGCTGCCTCAAATCCCTGGGCCCATACTAAAGATACCCGGTTTTTGGTCATAGGCAAAAGAGCCAATGGACCGGCAGAGGTAAATCGTTCATAGGCTTGATAATTATGGGAGCGTGCCAATTCTATATTGGCCACAAGAGCATGTTGATTATAGTCTTTATTTTTAGCACTTAATCCCACAAGTCGACGCACTGTGGAATCCGCACCATCAGCTGCTACAACCAATTTTGCTTGAATTCTAACTTCTTCATCTTGCGTGGTAACCATAGCCAGCCCGCTATGTTTATCAAGCTCAATTAATTGCGCTGGTGCCAAAACGTTTTCTTGTTCAATAAGCTGATAGAGAGCACGGTTGATGTATTGCATTTCCACGACATAACCTAGGGGTTTATCCATTTGCGCATGAAGGCGGGTTGCCCCAAAATAATGCTGATCTGAAACGTGAATGGCGTGAATTGGCGTGGCGTCTTGTTCTAATAAAGGCCACACTTGCAGCATGTCCAATATTTTTGCACTTGCCGGAGACAGCGCCAGCGTGCGAGCATCAAAATTAGCATCAATCTTGTCACTAAAGCGATTCGAATCGATAAGCAATATGCTATAGCCCTTGCCAACTAAAGCGAGTTGCAAAATTGCCCCTGTGAGCCCACCCCCAATAATAAGAATATCTACCTGTTTCTCAATCACGCATTAATGCCTCAATGTCTGCAATATCGACGGGTAATGCAGCCGTTAAATTTTCATGACCCTCTCGAGTAACTAGAATGTCATCCTCGATACGTACTCCAATATTCCACCAGCGCTTGTCCACACCTTCCATACCAGCACTGATATATAAACCAGGCTCTACTGTAACTACCATGCCGGGTTCAAGGAAACGCCATTCGCCATGGATTTTGTAACGCCCGGCATCATGGACATCAAGACCTAACCAATGTCCTGAATTATGCATATAAAATGGTTTATAGGCTTCATTGGCGATAAGGGAATCGATTTCCCCTTTTAATAAACCTAGCTCGCATAAACCTGTAGTCAGTATGCGCACTATGATGTTCTGAATCTCGTTCCAGGCTAATCCAGGCTTAATGGCAGCGATGCCTGCTGTTTGCGCTTTGAGCACCAATTCATAAATGGCTCGTTGCTCTGGGCTAAACTTGCCATTCACTGGAAACGTTCTGGTGATATCTGCAGCATAATTCTGATACTCACCGCCAGCATCAATCAGTACCAGGTCACCTTCTCTTAGCGGCTGATTGTTCTCGGTATAATGAAGGATGCAACTGTTGGCTCCGCCACCAACAATGGGGTCATAAGCGACACTGCGACAACCACCCCGAGCGAATTCATAAACTAACTCAGCCTCAAGTTGATATTCCGTTTGCACATGACGACAAGCTTTCATAGCTCGTTTATGAGCTTGCACAGAAATCTCAGCCGCTTTGCGCATCAATGCAAGCTCCGCCTCGCTTTTAAAGAGACGCATTTCACTCACCAGGGAGTCCAGATCATGAACGATTTCAGGTGCCTTAATACCTCGTCTTATTTTTCCTTTTACAATTTGCAAAGCCTGCAAAATCTTTTTTTCATAAGCAGGGTGGCGTCCTATGGCATAATAAATCGCCGTTCTATCGCTTAATAAATTAGGTAAGTGAGAATCTAGATCGTCAATCGAATAAGCGTCACTAACCCCAAGAACGTCACAAGCGTTCTCTTGACCAAGTCGTTTGCCTGTCCATTGTTCCTGAGCAGCATTGCGCGGACGATTGAATAAATAACTTTCACCTTTTTCCCCAGCAAGGATATATAGCAACGCATCTGGCTCATTAAAACCAGTTAAATAATAAAAATCACTGTCCTGGCGAAAACGGTAGTGCGCATCACCATTACGCAAAATTTCACTCGCAGCAGGAATAATAGCAATCGCTCCTTGTGGTAATTTTGCTGCTAATTGCTTACGTCTTAGCTGGTACTCTTGTTTGGTGATCATGTTATATCCTTCTCGCTTGCGACTATTTCCTCTGCACAAAACAAATTGCTAGCCTTTCCATTTTAGTGAGCCGTTTTGGAGGAAGAGCCTCCCCGCTGCTTTGCATCATCGAGCAAGTCCCCATAGATACGCAAAACGGCCATGCGAGCATACTCACTGACCTCTGTCAAAGCCTTCTCATCTTCTTCGCCAACTTCCAAAGATTCATAATCCAGCTGGGCAAATTCAAGCATATGCTGCAAAGCCTCTTGTGATTCCTCTTCTTGCAGTTGCTCATAGCTAATACCCGCCAAGGTCATACCTTGAGTAAATCCTTCACACCATTCACTAAATGCTTGTGCACGCGTAGCTAGCGATTCTTCCTCATCAGGCAATAAGAGCTGAAATTCAAAATCAAAATTAGCAAGCTGTTGTTGGCTAATTGAAAACACATCAAACATGGCAAGAGCTGCAGCACGCGTCGCATCATCTTTTTTCTTCTTGACGATTAAAGCGCGCAAATAGTCTTCGCCTGCAGTGGAGGCCCCGGCGCAAATATACCCACACATAACACCATGCAGTTCACTTCCAGAAATTGGTAAGCTCAAGATAGAGATGTTATCCATAAACGTCTGGTAAGAAGGAAGGTGTAAGCCCTGATTTTCCATAGGCATAATCAACTCATTATTAAAAATAGTTAATAATAACTGATTTACTATAGCAAGCCAAAAATTCACTTATTTACTCGGGAACGTCCCTAATACATTAGTATCATCGGTCCTCAGGATCTGAGGGGCAAATAGACTCATTTGCTGCAATAAGCCAAAATTTGCTACTATTTAAGAAACACTGTCACTCTGCATAGGCTGAAGAAAAATGACCATTTCAAAATCATGCTCTATCAAATTAATGAATAAAATCTATGAAATAAAATGTCCTGACAGTGAGATGGAAAATCTCCAACAGGCAGCTGAAAAATTAAATCAGCAATTATTGCAAACTAAAAAGAAATTTAAGCAACTTGATGAATTCCAGACACTACTGCTTGCAGCGCTCAATGTCAGCCATGAATTGATTACTTGTCAGCGCCAGCACGAACAACAAAGACTGCAAGTCACACAATTCATCAGCTCATTAGAAAATAAAATCCATCAGGTTGTTCATGGCAATCTTATCCATGATCCCCAAACCGATTAATTGACTGCATTGTGTTGGGTCAAAAATGACCCAACCTGCTATGCTTGTTAGATCGTTGTAAAAATTACCGACGTCCATGATGTTCTACTGATTCTTTACCAAATCTCTTTTTCAATTGTCCCCAAATGAAATGATCGCAGGAAATTTTTCCAGGCCCATGAAAAATAATGACCAGTAGCAGCAATCCCCAAACCAGATGCCACTCTACTCCTGCCGCCATTAATGAGGGGTAAGACAACACGGCAATTAAATTGACGATAAACAAAACAAAAGCACTAAATCGACCAAAAAGACCAATGATCAACAGCGCAGAAAAAATTAACTCCGTCCAGGTACTTAAATAAGCTGCAAACACTGGCGATAAAACTGGCACGTGATACTCGTTTTCAAATAGCCAGATCGTAGAATCGATGCTGGCAATCTTTACCAGCCCTGACCGCCAAAATATACATCCTACGTAAATGCGAACTGCTAGATTAACCAATGGCGATAAAAACGTTAGCCCTCGCATAAGCGCTTCAAAAAAATTGATCACTCTCTCCATAAGAAAACTCCTTTTATACGCTGACATCTACAATGGTCCCATTGCTTAAACAGTTTTGTAAATAGGTATTAACGTTGTACTCTGGGTCTGCTCTCAATGCTAAAGCACAAGCGTCTGCAAAAATTGCTCCTTGCAGTAAAGCATGCAAAAAAACCGCCTCTCCCTTGCTCAGTTTTTCAAATTCAATTCCCAATTGTCTCCTTATCACTAAAATATCATTTCCCCCTTCTTCTAAACGCACTTCATCATTACTCTCTTCATCTTGACAAATTTGCCAAATTCTCAGAATCGGAAATTGAAAAAAGAGTACACGGCTAGCAGGATGTAATTGAAATTTGATCTGACCGTAACATTCCTCCGGGATTGCTTCTAATTTCGCTAAAATAAATGGCTCATGAAAAGCTGCATGAAAAACTTCATGACAGGCCCAATCAAATTGGGCAACCTCAGGGAGATAAATTAATCTTTGTGCCGGTGAAAACTCAGCTAAAAAATGATCGAACATACGACCAAATTGCGCTAGATCTCCCGATTCGGAAGGATAATTGTGAATATATTCATGCGCTGTGGCGATAAAAAAATTATCGCCTACTAATTTTAATATCGTTGGGTAAATGCTTTTAAGCGTGTCTGTTAATGTTTCAAAGATATTGTTCTGATAAATTTGCAAGCGACGTTTTGCAGTTAATCCATTTTCATTTACAAAGGAATAGATTTCCGTTTCCTCATCATGAAAGATTATATCTCTAAAATCAGATTGTAATTTAGATAGAGGAATAGACATGAGCGCTCTCCAAAATCTCATTAGCCTTCCGTGCCTCTTCCATGAGGACCTCCAAAGCGGGTATATCTTTGTCCCACTCAATCAGTGTTGGTCTTGGGCCTATAATCTTTATGGCATACGCATACAGGCTCCAGACTTCTTTTGCAACGCGCTGGTTATGACTATCAATTAAAATTGCATCATCCTCAAATTCATTCTTGGTAAATCCCGCCAAATGAATCTCAAATATAGAGGGCGATAGAAGATGTTCTAAATAAGTTTGTGGATTCCAGCCATGATTAATGCTATTGACATAGAGGTTATTGATATCAAGCAGAATGCCACAACCGGTGCGCCTAACCACTTCCATCATGAATTCATATTCAGGAATAGTGGAGTGAGCAAACTGCAAGTAAGTTGAAATGTTCTCAAGCAAAAGCTGTCGTTTTAGATAATCTTGCGCCTGATTCACATGATCTGTAACATTTGCCATCGCCTCTTCCGTATAGGGAAGTGGTAACAAATCATTGAGATAATACCCACCAACAGATGACCAGCACAGATGCTCCGAAATAAGACCCGGCTCAAACTCATCAACTAATCTTTTCAGCTTTTCAAGATGTGTAATATTTAAATTGTCCACAGAACCTAATGACAGCCCAACACCATGCAGACTTAAAGGATAATTCCTACGGATGGCTCGTAGATAGTGTAGAGGGGAACCTCCCTCACCGTAATAATTCTCGCTATGGACCTCAAACCATGCGATTTGAGGGTCTTTTGCTAGGATCTCTTGATAATGCTGTCCGCGTAGCCCTATCCCAGCTTTCACTGGGATAGGATTTTTGGGGGTAAAATGATAGCTCAAAGAATTAACCCTTCTTCTTAGCTACTAGGCATGGTAGTGCTGCCGCCTGCTATTTTAGAGCAAACACCCTTCGGTACTAGAATAAATGCATCCTTTTGTCTATCTTGGGTTGCTGTACCCGCACAAGAATGTGTAGACGTTTGGCAATCATTTTTTCCGGCTTTAGCAATACCAAAGCATTTCTCTAAATTTTGAGCTGCTATGGCATTTGGTGCAATCACTGTAGCACTCACTGCCGCCAATGCTAACGCTCCTTTGATTGCAGAGCTTACAACTTTGTTCATGTTTTTCATCGTCCACTCCTTGTTTTAAAAAAACACTACCAACATATTGCTCACTTCCACTAGGGACGTTCCCTAATAGGATAGACCAAAATAAGCAAAGAGCCATAAAATGATTAGATAAGCACTCATTACCGCTTGAATACCTGCCACCACTCGCACCCACCCTAATCCTTCTAGGGTGTATTCACGGGCTTGCAAGTGCGAAATCCAATTACTAATATTAACACCTCGCCAGCCTATGCTGAAGGAGCTCATAAAACTAAAAAATAAGGCAAGACGAATCAGTTGCAATTGATAGAGGAATTCTTTCTTTCTATGTGTTGAGATTCTTATTAATCTCGTAAGTTGCGGTGGACGAGTATGAAACGCTTTCGTTTTGTCCCAATTAACAAATCGCTTTGTGCTCCAGATAGTAACAATACCAGAAAACCGACTGGGGAAAGACAGTGCAATACGATAAAGGATGGCATATAGAAAAATGCTGATGAATAAAATTTTTAACGGTCTACCTGGTGCGGCACCAAAATCACAAGTAATGTAAAGTAAAATATAATTAAAAGCAGCCTCCAGATAACCTAAACCTCCTCTGCGCCACGAGTCTACCATTTCATGATACATCATGGTCGCCGCGATAGTCCGTTCCATAGAGCGCAGTCCAAGCCCCATGTATGCCAATTTAAGTTTCGTTAATGTGGCTTTTCCACCCGCAAGATCGGCAAATTGAATATCTTTGAAGTTTTTTACCATATGGAAGGTATCCAAATTAGGAAGGCCTTTTAGTTGCGGCTGATATATCGCATTTCTCAGATTGGCATTAGCGAAATTAGTATTCTCAACATGAGAATGTTTCAGATTGGCCCCTTGTAGACTAGCATTCTCCAAATTAGCATTTGTTAAATTAGCCCCAGATAAATCCGCATTATCTAAAATTGCCCACTGCAAATCGGCACCACTTAAATCCGCGCCGCTTAAATTGGCACCCCTTAAGTTGACAAGTAACAAATTGGCTTTGTTTAAATTTGCCTGCGTGAGGTTAGCTTGCTGTAAATTGACATGTGCTAAATTGGCGCTAGACAGGTTTGCATGCTCCAAGATAGCATGAGCCATATCGGAAGAGTGCAAATCAGCCTTAGTCAAATTCGTCCCATGGAGAAAGGTTTTGACTAGCTGACTATTAGAAAGATCAATGCCATTTAATAGGGCTCGGCTAAGATCGGCTCCAGAAAGATTACTAAAACTTAGATTAACCTTGCTTAGATCTAAACCTGCCAACGTGGTATCACATAAATTAGCTCGCTTTGTAGTGTCTTTTTTATCCGATTGTAGCCATTCTTGGTGCATATTTATGATGGCCTTGAGTTGTGTATCAGTAATGGTCTGACCTCGGTAAGGGCTTTTACATATTAACGTACTCGCCCAGCAAAATTCTAAGGCAAGAAATAGAAGGAATAATAGATGCAATTTTAGCAAATGTGTTGAAAGACGTTCTATTCTTTTGCTGAAGCTCATCCGCTGCCCCTAATAATTTCCTATCCATTTTTAAGATTCAACACACAAAAAGTGTAGTTAAGAAGTTTCTCTTATTCAAATAAAGTCAATTAGTTAGAGAGCCCCTTAAATTCGCCTATACTTATACTCGAACATTCCATGCCGTTTTTAAGATAGTTGACAAGCATGTGAACAAAGACTATTTTTTTATTGTGCGCCGCAACATAAAGGGAGATTATCATGCCACAAGATTATATGTCGAATTGGACTTCTATTATGAATCGTATACAAAGACCCCTACAAGCCATGATGGAATTAAATGCGCGAACTTTGCAGAGTATTAGTTATCTCAAGCCAGAAGAGCTCTCAAAAATACGTAAGCCAGAAGAATTATTGGAAAAACAAATTAATGTCTTTGTAGAAAATGGACATAAGGCTTTGGATTACATGCAAAAAAGCTTTGCTATTTTTGAAGACAGCTTAATGTTTATATCAAAAGAGGTTAGAGATAGATCAGAGCAAGTCAGAGGCCTACACGAGAGTTTTCAAGGCGGACAAAAAAGTTCTGGCAACAAAAAATAAATAGATTTTTATGAATAAGCAATATCGTTGATATTTAGTCATTCTGAGCGTAGCGAAGAATCTCCTGAATCTTAACTAGTTCAGAATGACATCTTTGAGAGTCAAGCATAATAGGAGATAATAATGCCCGAAATTGTTACCAAACACCCTGAGATTGTGCTTGGCTTACTTAAACAGGCGAATATTAAATGTGGGGTGGGCGAAAAACAAAACATTCTCAAAACCTGCCCCCCAGACAAATTCTGCTCTTTGCCCAAAGGCGAATTATGCATTTACGGCATCAAAGATATTTCTCAAATGACCCAAATTAGTTCCTTTAGCCTACTTCGTAGTTCGGACTTTATCATGCCCTTAATTGGCTTACTTATTGTTATTTTTTTGCTAGGAATGTTCATTGGGTCAACAATGGGTACGAGTAGAAAGAAATAAGATTAACTCATAGCAGGATTTATTCTACATTGCTCTCCTCAGACACCGTATGCCCCTTTCTGTTTTTGTTTTTCCATTCACGATCAATACTGCCCACTTCCAAACCATGTAAATCACTGTCTACTGCAACTCTGTTATCAAAGACAAAGCAGGTTCCTTCCCATAAAGATTCTTCTTTGGGTATGGTTTCCAAATAATTTAAGATGCCACCGTTTAATTGAAAAACATTCTCAAAGCCGATCTTTTTCAGATAAGCAGTTGATTTCTCACAACGAATTCCACCAGTACAGAACATGGCGATTTTTTTATCTTTATGTTGACTTAAATACTGTTCTACAAATTCGGGAAAGTCTCTGAAATTTTCAGTTTGCGGGTTAATAGCTCCTTTGAACGACCCCAATTTCACTTCATAATCGTTTCTTGTATCAATCACTAGGACTTTAGGGTCAGAAATCAGTTGATTCCATTCCTTAGGCTCCACATGAGTATTATGGATACTGTTGGGATCAATATCTCCTATCCCCAAGGTGACAATTTCTTTGCGTAATTTAACCTTGGATTTATCAAAAGGATTAAATTCACTGTAACTGATTTTGAGGCCAAGTGTTTCCAAGCCAGGATATTGTTGCAACTGACCAGTAAAAAAGGATAAATTCTCTTGCTCACCACAAATTGTTCCATTGATCCCCTCAGAAGCAAGAATGATTGTGCCTTTGATCTCTTTTTGTTTCATAAAGCAAAGTAGAGGTTCTTTCATCGCTTCATAGTTAGGAAATGGCGTGAATTTATAAAAAGCGGCAACAACATATTTCATTTTTTTACCTGAATGAACATTTGATTTTTTGTTAAATGAATTATTAACCCGTCAAGTGAAACGCTTCGCAGCATTTCACTTTTGATGAAGATATTCAATTTGAATTTTATCACATTTATTTGAACTCTGTGAATTTATTGATGAAATTGCTTATTTTCTACATCCCTAAGCCGATACCGTTTTTGTTAAAATATTGCAAGTTCTTCCAAGCTATCTGGCACATTAATCAACAATTGTATATATTTTGAATAGAGGGGTTTTGTTTTTTTACCTTATCTTAACCTTGCAAATAAAGGAAGTTCGTATGTCTGAAAAGCAACAACGCACCGCTGCTAGTATGCGGGAAAAGATGTCCAATCGCTACGGCGATAACCTTTACCACAAACATAATAAAAATCACCTCCCCTACCGAAAACACTGCCGATCTCATCCAGCTCAATTAAATGGTCATGTAGAAGAAGACGAATCAACTGGCTCTACAGGGCTATCTCGTGCTTTTAATTTAAGAAAAATACGTAAACGACTGGATAAAGGACGATTCCATTGATAAAGTAATGTAATCCTCCAGGTTAGCCACTTCCTGGGTTGGAGCAGCACGCCGTGGTCTGAGAGAATTTTCTCAGACCACAACTTACCATTTACGTTTAATTTTCAACGACTTAATGTTTTCATTTCCTCTTATTTGTACAATGATCTGTGCTCATGGGGATCCTTGTTAGTTAGAACATAGTACTGCAATAACTTAACAACGCGAATCACCCCACTCGTATTTCTAGCAATGTCAATTACCCGTCGACCTTGTTCTGGGGTAACATCGCCCATAAGATAAACAATACGATCTGCGGTGACGATTTTAAAAATCTTAGGATCAATTGAGGAGTCGGCGAAGATTTTGCTACGAATTTTGGTTGTGATCCAAGTATCCTCGACATTATGACTCGGATCATGACGGATATCTATTTGGTTAAAAATACGCCGATAACCGGAAAGCTTACTTATTCGCTTAATGGCTTCTTCCCTTAGCTTAAGAGTTGGGACATGACCAGCAAGTAGAATATCACCATTAAAAATCGCTACTTCAAGAGCACAACCTTCTTGTTCAAAAAGGTTATCTTCAAACAATTCATGATGAGCATTTGCAGATAGCTGATAATCATTGACCTTTTTATAGACATTGTGACGATCATATACAAGCATCGCCCCAGTCCAAACATTACTGAGGCAGCCAGTAAGCAACATGACACTTATGCTCAGGGCTAAAATCATACTTCCTTGCTTTTTCATACGCCCTATTTTAATCACACGATATATTGAAAGATTTTAACGACCTTGCGCACACCATCTACTTGTCTTGCAACACTTACTGCTAGATCTGCCTGCTCGTGCGTTGCGATTCCCATCAAATAAACAACCGCATCCTCGGTAACCACGCGAATTGATCCTGATTCCAATCCTTTTTTCGTAAGCATCAAGCTTCTTACCTGGCTTGTTATCCAGGTATCTTTGGTTCTTTGTGAAAGAGGAATAGGATAATTTACTGTCACTTCGTCATAAACACGACGAACGTTGGGGGTGCTACGGGCAATTTTTTCAGCCATAACTCTTAAGGATGCCGTCGGTGCTTGCCCCACCAGAAGAACAACCTGATTAAAACTGCTAACCAGGATCCGTGAATCACTAAACGCTGGATCAGTTACTATTCGTGTATGGATTAAGTGAAAGATGCGAGCATCGCTTTCAATCATGGGTAGACTGCGTCTGTCATAGACTACAAGGCCCGCAGCAGCACCAGCTACCACTGCAGCCACACAACCTGTAAGTAATGTACTAATCAATAAAGAAATAATTGCACGAATTTTCATGGCTACCCCAACATTTGACCAAATAAAGATTGATCGATTAAATCGCAAAAACAATGCAAAATGAATAAATGGGTTTCTCGAATGCGTGCAGCATTGTCAACTTGCACTCTTAATTCAATGTCTTCCGGTCCCAGATGGTTGGCTAGCAAACCACCATCACGTCCATTTAAAGCGATAGTATCCATACCACGATCATTTGCAGCACTTACGGCTTGTAAGAGATTATCCGCATTACCTGAAGTGGATAAAACGAGTAACACATCCCCTTCATGCCCAAGAGCGTGAATTTGACGAGCAAAGACCTGGTCATAACGGCTATCATTTGCAACAGAAGTTAGAGATGAAATATCGCTGGTTAAAGCAATCACTGGCAGAGAAGGTCGCTCAACCTCAAAATGGTTAATCATGGCAGTAGAAAAATGCAAACAATTCGCAGCCGAACCACCGTTACCGCATAAAAGTATTTTGCCATCATTAAGCAAACAATTGACCAATCGCGTACCGGCTTTCGCTATCCCCGAGGATAAAGCATCAGCGACCGCGATCTGTCCTTCAATACTATTGCCAAAAAGCTGTCTGACTCTCTCTTCCATCTGTGTCATGGTATTTATTCCAACCTTACGAGATAACCCTAAAAATCAAGACCAAAGGCATTTTTAATCCAATTAATCCGTGGCCCGCTGCCCTCTAAACTCAAAACATCAAAACGGGTTGCTTGTTTATTGCCGAGCCCATGTTTTAGCAAATAATACGATGCTGTTTTGAGCAATTTTTGCTGTTTCCTATGGGTAACACTTGCTGCTGCACCGCCAAAAGCGATAGAGGACCGCGCACGCACTTCAACAAATATCAAGCAAACCCCATCTCGCATAATTAAATCAATTTCGCCCCAACGACAGCGATAATTACTGGTTACCCACTGTAGGCCCTGGGCAATGAGATAAGCTTGTGCTTGCTTTTCAGCCGCAATTCCTATCCGTTTTGACATGATTTTCCTTTAAAAGCGAGAACAAACTACCCCAGTACAACCAACACTATCATTAAGTTAAGGATTATTTCTATTCGAAATCACTAATAGTCGCGGCTCTGTTTTAGGAATGGTCCGTCAACTGTACCGCTACACCACCTTTAAATTGTCCCCACGCAGGAATCCTTGCCAGTTGTTGGGCTCGATTTAGATAGAGCACGCCACTTTTATCATGAATACCCATGGCGGGGAAGAGCAATAGCTGGTTTAACTGTGTAGCTAAAGCATAACTGTCCATACCTAAAGCATATAAGCGATTGTAGCTGTTTAGTTGTTCTGGCCAGTTCCTGCTTCCCATTTGATGATTAAAAACCCATGGCATATCACAAAAGATGATACCATCTAAATCTTTGTCCTTCATGGCATTAATGCTTCCACTGTAAACAGTCGACGTAGCAAAAACAGGGACATTGCCGGCAAAATAATATTTTAATAAAGGCATGATTTGCCGCGCTTTTGAAGGATAAGCAAGCAAAAATATCATGTCAAAATCCTGACGACGACTAGGGGTAACTTGAATCTTCTGCCCTAACAATTGTTTAATCCGTTTTTCTCTAGCCTGGCTATCTGTTACACGCAACAAAGCACGTATAGAGATATTAAGATCACTGTTATTGGCATAACTTAATTTATCCACCACAGCCCCACCCATCGTTTGCCATTGCGAAGTAAAGGCGGCGACAATTTCATCTCCCCATGGCCCAGCCGGAGCAATAATCAAGGCTTTCGTATAACCACCTTTGCTGGCCCTAATCGCCACTTGTCTCGCTTCATTACTTGGCGAAAGCCCAAAGCGATAAGCATTGTTATTTAAACCTGTCTCCATATCATTAAGTAGTAAGGTTGGTACAGGATGATCAAGAGCAGCCACAGCAGCCACATCAGGCTTACTTAACGGTCCAACGACATAATCTGCTCCTTCTGATAAAGCCTGCTCATATAACTCAGCAACGTTCCCGTTTGCGGTATCATACAAACGTACATTAGCGGCATTGTTATTGCTATTAGCAGCCGCCATGAAGCCATCACGAATGGCACCACCAGGTCCTGCCAATGGACCACTCAATGGCAGCAATAAAGCCATTTGGCGGGGAGCACGATTTAAATAAGGTTTCACGGCTGATAAAGATGCAGGCAAAATGGCATTCGCGGGATGACCAGGATACTGATTTTGCCATTCTTCGACACGTTGCAAGCTAGCATCGGTGCTGCCAGAGTGCTCTCTGGCGATAAGCGCTAACTTCATCCAGCCCTGAATATCCGAGCCATCTTTCGCTTCCACGGCAAGCGTATTCAGTTCCTCCACTGGTAATTTCGTCAGAGTGAGCCATAAGATGCGACTGTTATTAGCACGACCCTCTTCATCTGGAATCAAACGTTCTAACTTTATTCTTTCTATGACTGATTCGGTGGCATTACCAACAGACTCATAAGCATTTGCTAAAATGTTATGGTATTGCAGTTGATAAAAAGCAGGTAAACTGTTAGCGTCACGTACTGCCGAAAGCTTGGTTATGGCCGCTTTTGCTTGTGCACGCATCAGATCAATTTTTGCCAGTAAAATGCTTTTCTCAGCAGCCTGTGTGGAAGATAAATTATCGCCGATTTGGGATAGCGTATCCAAACCATCGCGCCATTGACCATCATAGATTTGACGGCCTGCAGCCATGAGTAAAAGATTTTGTTGCTCATCACCAACCTGATTTTTTGCGAGAGCGAGATAGGCTGATGCTGGCATGGTGTAAGGTGTTGTTGGCTGTTGCTTTACCCGTGCTTGCGCTTGATTCTCAGCCACTTTAGTACATTGGGAAAGCAAAATGACTGAAACAAGCAAAGAAATTATTTTAAAAAGCGAATTTGATAACATGAAGATAGGTCCTAAACGCAGCAACGTATTAGAATAAACTATGGTAAAAAGTTCAGCAACCTCTAGCGGCACTCTTTATATTGTTGCCACTCCTATTGGCAATCGCGAAGATATTTCGAGCCGTGCACTCCACACGTTGGCTGCCGTTGATACCATTCTTGCAGAAGATACTCGTCATTCGCTGCAATTACTTAATGTCTTGGGCATTCAAAAACCATTACTCTCTCTTCATGCCCATAACGAGGATGAGAGAAGTCAAGAAATCATAGAGGACTTGGAGAAAGGGAAATCCTTTGCCTTGATCAGTGATGCAGGCACCCCTCTTATTAGCGATCCCGGGTTCCCGCTGGTTCGTCTTGCCCATGAAAAAAATATTCCAGTGGTTCCTATTCCCGGCCCTTGTGCACTTATCACCGCATTAAGTGCAGCTGGAGTCCCCTGTGACAGCTTTACTTTTGCTGGTTTCCTACCAGCCAAGCAAGCCGCAAGAAGAAGTAAACTTGCAGCGCTCATGCAAGGTGAACACACATTAGTGTTTTATGAATCTACACATCGGATCGTTGACTGCATCGAGGATATTACTGTCATTTTTGGCAACCACTATGAATTTGTTTTAGCGAAAGAATTGACTAAGACGTTTGAACGCTTCATTCGCGGGACAGGCCCCCAGATTAACGCTTGGCTGCTAGCTAATAGCACACATATTAAAGGAGAGTTTGTCCTCATTCTTCCTGCTAAACCACAAACAAAAGCAAAAGGTGATGAACAAGCGGTTTTAACGCTTTTGCTAGAAGAGTTACCCCTCAAGCAAGCCGTCAAACTAGCCGCTCTCTTAACCAAAGGGAATAAAAATGAGCTTTACAAACTTGCTCTTTCTTTGCAGGAGAAAAAGGCGTAAAAATGGAATATTTTTCCATCATATTTTGGTAATATTTTTAATAGAAGTGAGGTGTTATATGCCTTGGTTAAAGAAATTAAGTTTCTTATTGCTCTACTTCATTACTCCTCTTCCCTTGATTGGTTTTTGGGCAGGCGGTTTTTACAACCTTTTGACCCCTATTATCTTGTTTGCATGTATTCCACTTGTGGATTTTTTAAGCAGAGATTCATACAATCCCGATAACGAGCAAAAAAATAAACTCCTGCAAGAGCAGTATTTTACCAACATTATTCTCGCTTATGTTCCTGTGCAAATTACTCTCCTATTAATCAGTGTTGCCCTTATCAGTCATACTTCCCTGACTTGGTATGAGTGGCTTGGTTTTACTCTTTCTATAGGACTTATTACTGGTGGCGGCGGCATCAATCTCGCACACGAATTGATGCACAAAAATGACCCTTTACAACAATTGATGAGCAAAGTTTTATTATCAACAGTATGTTATGGTCATTTTTTCATTGAACATGTCAGGGGACATCACGTGAAGGTAGCCACTCCTGAAGACCCTGCCTCAGCCCGATTGGGTGAAAGCATTTATCGATTTTTGCCTCGCTCTATCATTGGCTCATTTAAATCTGCCTTACGGTTAGAAAAAAAGCGTTTAAGTCAAAAAGACTATGCAACTTGGAGTTATCATAATCATTTTTGGTGGATCATATTGGCTCCTCTAGCGCTAGCCACCGCTTGTTTCTTGTATGGTGGTTGGGCAGCCTTATTCTTTTTCCTCGCGCAAGCTTTGGTCGCTTTCACCATTTTGGAAATTGTTAATTACATTGAGCACTATGGCCTGGTTCGCAAAAAATTGGCTAATGGTCATTATGAGCGTGTTTCTGAGTGCCATTCCTGGAATGCGAATCATTGGTTAAGTAATATGGTTCTCTTTCATCTCCAAAGACACTCTGATCATCACATTCATGGAGCACATCCTTATCAGATCTTGCAGCATCTTGAGAAAAGTCCGCAACTTCCCTCTGGCTATCTAGGTATGATACTTCTAGCACTTATTCCACCGTTGTGGCATGCCGTGATGGATAAGCGGGTCATGATATACCAACAAAGGCTGGTATTGTAGCCATAACCATAAGCAGCTCTCACGTCTCAGAGCAGGAGAGACATGATGAAGCATCTTTCGCTAATAGGAAAGTCTAAAGAAGTAGTCCAATGACTTCCTGATCGCGAACTAACCACTACCAACGCCAATGAGGCTTCCAGTAGGACCAGCCACGCTACCGGATTCTCCAAACAGGGATTGACCTGTAACTCCCAAGATCGAAGGCAAGAAAAGCAAAGCAGCAGCAATTAATACCAATGAGATCGGCGTACCAATTGGAATTTGCGTGGGATTATCCTTGTGCTGTTTGAATTTCATAATAGCACCAATGGCAAAAGCAAGTCCTGCAAGATAAGAACCGGCAGTAATCAACTTGGCAACACTGGTAAAAGAGTCTGTTACACTACTTGCCATGTTCCCGAAGCTCTTCTGACCAGCTAGCACATCGCTTGCAAATGCTATTAGAACCAGATAAGCAGTAAATAAGACTATTCCCTTAACTCTTTGCATGAACATTGATGAAGTGTTCACTTAATTCCCCCTTTTTAAATTCTAATAATCAAAATTAAAGGTATGACTTAATGTAGCAACGCTAACTCACTTCTTGTCAATCCTTTTAATAAAGAATAGGCAATAAAGAGTTAAAATGGCAATATTCACTACAAAGATCTACCCCAATACTGCGTCCAGTAATGCAATATACTTACTATCTTTTTGCTGCTTCTTACCAAGATAACGCTGCATGAACAGGATTAATGCTGCTTTCTTAGAAGCGGGTGGGTTACCAACATGTAACTCAAGAACCAAAGTCAACGCCGCATTTAGACTTGCCATGTGCTCGATCACTGTTTGAGCATGTAAACTTTGCTCATCCATAGCAAGGGTTTTCATGGATTTAATGTTGTCAACCAAGGCATTAATGTTGTCTTTCAATAGCGCTTTATCATCAAAATCCCCAGGAATATCCTCCCATAATCGCCACAGATGGGTAATGAAGATTTCATCCACTTTAAATTTGTGGATATCTCTTAAGGTTTGCATCCACAAAGTGAAATGTGTGCCTTCCCAATTTTCACAAACAATGCAGTCACGCAGTAAACGTGGCAAAGAAGAAAAACTTTCTATCGTTCCATTTCCAGCCAAAATATCGATGCAATGATGGATATTTTCCACAGAGCGTTTGGCGGTAAAATACTTATTTAAATTGGCTAATGTTCGCAATAAAAGCTGTTGTTCTTTTTCTTGTCCCTTGAGGGGGTGTTTGTCGAGTTCATCTTGACAATCGATCATATAGAAAACACTTGCCAGCATCACAACATTTTCAGCTTTGATCTGAGCTAAAGTCTCTTTAACTAACGGATAATCAATGATGTGGTGCTGAAATGCTTTGCGATTTAGTGCATAAAAATAGGCTATCTGGTATGCTCGTCTTGCCATACCCAAGACTGAAAAAGCATTAAAAAGACGAGATAAATGCAAAACATTTTCCATTACCAGATGGATGCCCTCACTGACTTCTCCTACGGGATAGGCGAATGCATCTTCAAAGTCGATTTCCCCCGTTGCCATTGAGCGAGTACCAATTTTTTGCTTTAAACGTCGTAACTTGAAATGGTTGTGCTCACCATTTGCTAAGCGAGTTGGCACCAGAAATAAACCTAAGCCTTTGGTACCCGAACAATGTTGATCAAAACGTGCGGTCAGTAAGATTAAGTCGGCATTAGCATTTGAACAAAACCATTTTTCTCCCACAATCCGCCATTGCTGATGATCATCTTGATAAGCATATGTAGCATTTGCACCAACATCAGAGCCACCTTGAATTTCAGTTAGAAATTGAGCTCCAGTGTAATTTTTGCTGAAGGATGGTTGACTTAATTTGTCGATATAAGCTTCTTTTTCTTTTATATCGGAATGGTTACTTAAAACACGAATAATCCCAGCTGAACAAGCGATGGGACAATTATGCCCTGCTTCCCCAGCATGAGAAGAGAGCAAAAATAAACTCAGCGTCTTACGCATTTGTCCGGGCTTTAATAAATAATGCATAAGACCTGAGCCGTAAATAATATCCCCAGCAGCCACATAAGAAGGATGGTGAATAACCTTATCCTGCTTAATACCAATGGCATCATAGTGTTCAATTTTTGGAAGATTGACATCAAGATTATTTTCCATAACGAGCGGTTCTAGCTCTGTTGCCACTTGTTTAGCAAACGCTCTTAAGCGCTGCAGAAACTCAGGCTCCGCGGAAAAATAATGTCGATAACTGTGCATTAAGCAAGAATCTTCTGGCAAAAGGTTATCTTGAAGCTGCTGGTACCAAATTGTAAATGCTTCTCTGGCTCGTTGATAGGGATTTAACTCTGTCATTAAGCCTCCTGGCTTCTAACTTTCCATAAATGAAGTTTGTTAATCATAAAACATTACTGCAAAAATACTAGTTCTTGGTAAAAGTAAGTTATTGCTCTTTAAAAAAATAATTTTGTATGTATAAAATGCTTTCAGAGATTGTTAATGAGGGTAGAGGATTATGTCTAATTTCCGGCTCATCTCTTTTATGTTATATGCTCTTGTCTTTGCAAACTCTATGGCAGCAACACTAGGAAAGGTGATGATTGCCGATCCAGTCTATGGTCCCCGTCCAGTTGTTTATGAAAATATCGACGGATTTGCCATAAGTGAAGGCGATATTATTCTCGCAAAGGTAGCCAATTTATCAAAAAAGGCAGCAATGATTACTCTAAAAATGGGTGGAAGTCGGTGGCCAAATGGTGTTGTTCCTTTTGAGATTTCCGAAGATTTACCTTTTATGAATAAGCTTGCTGTGCTGCAAGCCATAGCCCATTGGCAACAAAAAACAAATATCAAATTTGTTGAATTAACGAGCAAAAATCGCTACGAATATCATGACTACGTTGCATTCATACCTGCGGCTGGTACCACCTGCTCTTCTTATGTGGGCAGGGAAGGAGGACGGCAAGAAATTAATTTAGCCCCACGTTGTACGACAATGAACACCGTTCATGAAATTGGTCATGCGCTAGGCTTGTGGCATGAACAATCTCGCTCGGATAGGGCGAATTATATACAGATCATTTGGGAAAACATTGATGAAGAACACAAATATAACTTTGATCAGCATTTAACTGATGGTAACGATTTCGGTGAATATGATTACCAATCCATCATGCACTATGGACCCTACGCTTTTTCAAAAAATGGTCAAAAAACAATTATCCCTTTAGTTGATGGTGTAGAAATCGGCCAAAGAGAACATCTAAGTGAAAAGGATATCGCCGCAGCTAATGCAATGTACCCTGACGTCTAAATATTACGGAGAATTTGTCATGTTGATTACCCGCTTTTACCAAGTGCTAATTTCTGCGCTCTTGCAATGCTTATTGCTTTAACATCACAGCCTTCTCTGGCTAAATCCGCCAACCACATAGTCATTGTGAGGGACGATTATTTCTCACCCAAAACACTGACAATCAAAGCCGGTGAAAAAGTAACCTGGGTAAACAAAGGCAGCGATGAGCATGACGTTAAAAGCTCCGATGCCGGTTTTAATTCCGGAGATATAGCGCCTAGTTCAAGTTTTAGTCATACCTTTGCCAAACCTGGGAGATATAAATATATCTGCACTCATCATTCCATGTTATGGTTTGGAATGCGTGGTGAAATCATTGTGAATAATCTTAGGTTATGATGACTAAACGTTCCCAGGAAAAAGAGCTCTTAGACCTTGGTCATGAATTTTATGACAAAACGGAATACAAAGATTGTTTAAAAAAATTATTCTTGGTGAACAAATATTTTGGCTTTTTCCGTAGCACGCAAAAATTGCTTAAGCCTGCTCCCAAAACAGCAACGCTTATTGACGTTGGCTGTGGTAGTGGTTTGTTTTTATTACACTTAAGCAACTACTTTCCTCATATGAACATGCTGGGTATTGACATCAATCCCGATGCTATTCTTGAAGGACAGTCAGAGCTTAATCGTTGGCGAAACCGGGAACTAGCCCAAAAGGTAGCGTTTGCAACACAAGAGTTACATGAGGTGTTAGCAATAAAGAATGTTGATATTTTACTAGCCACCTTGCTCTGTCATCATTTAAGTGACGAGGAATTGGTAACCTTCTTTCAACAAGCTTATCAAAAGACCAACTGGATGGTGATCATTAATGATTTGCATCGGCATCGGTTAGCCTACTGGCTTTTTGCCTGCTTTAGTCCGTTACTTTTTCGTAATCGCCTGATTACCCATGATGGATTAATCTCTATCCAACGTGGTTTCACACGTGCCGAATTGAAGACATTGCTAGCAAAAGCAAACATCGCTGATTATCAAATTAAATGGTGCTGGCCTTTTCGTTGGCAGATTATCTTGAAGAAAAATTGATCCGACATTCCACAATAGAATAGGGTTATTGCGGATTTTATTTTATCCGTTCGAGCTGAGTCCTTCGAGCGCCTCAAGACAGGCTTCGAGACGGTGCTTCGCCCTGAGAGCACTGCCATTAAGTTAAATGATTTCGAATCCCCGCGGCATCGACCCCGCGGGGTCCATCATGTCAGTCTGGACATGGATACCGCGGTCAAGCCGCGGTAATTCGAGAGTAGAAAAACCCTTAACTAAATGGCAGCACTTTCGTCTTACCACTTAACGTGGCAGCAAAGCTTAATAATGAAGGAAATTGATCGACTAAAGATAGTAGCAAGTTTGTGGGCCATGACCGAGTAGTCACTTGGGCAAAGCAAGCAGCAGCGCGAATGCGATTTGCAAATTGTTTGTGCCATCTTTTTGTATAGTTATCGCCAATCAGCGCCAGCTCCTTTCTGCAGGAGGTAGGTGCTCTTTTAATTAAAGCGTTAGCCAAAAGCCATCCTGATTGCATGGCCATACTAATTCCCTCAGCAATAATAGGATGAGCTTCTCCTGCAATATTACCAACGTAAAATACACCATTTAGATAGCATCTTCGAATACCAGGACGCAAAGGACCCACTGAAAGCCACGGATCACAGCGTTGTGCTGAAGAAAAAAGAGAACGTATGCCAACACAGGTCGACATCATGTAATTTAAAACCGCATCACCAGCCTGCAAACCAGGATTTTCAAATCGAATCGTTTGTAAAATATCGCGGCGAATACAGCATGACAAGGTGACAGACTGATTATCCCTATGCACCAGTCCCCCATAGCCTCCGGGAAAAGAAATCAGTGACATCAAATCCTGGTCTAATGCACAGTGACGAAAATGCGTTTTGAAAGCCAATAAATCCGAATTCTCATGTCCTCTCTCTATCCCCTTTATAAGAGGCTTTTCCCAAGAACCTTGAGCGATAATCACCAAAGAGGCGGAAACCTCTGTACAATCTTCTTTCGTCGCAATCTTGCAAACAAAATGACTTTGCTTATCAATCAATTCGGAAGCAGTCCACGGTTGCCAAACCTGAGCTCCCGCGCTGCGAGCTGCATCAAGCAAGATGGCATCAAGGTTGTCGCGTGCGAGTGCTCTTCCCCATTTGCTTAAATGATTATCTGCATGCGGCATTATGGCAGTTATCATTTTATCTGCAGCAAGCCAACCTACCCTGTGCACTGCAGGACCGGCATGTTTTTCATAGAAATCCAGAATACCAAGTTCTTGCATAAGGGGAGCACTTGTCGCTGAAATGAATTCCCCGCAGACTTTTGGCCGTGGGAATTTTTTTTTCTCAACGACAGCAACTGACCAGCCCGCTCGTGCTAATAACAAGGCCGTGCTTGCACCGGCGGGACCACCACCAATAATCAGGACATCAACATCGCAATTCATCATTAAATCCAGTCCCAGCAAGAAGACCAAGTGATCAAAAATGAGAGGGCTCACAATGTTCAGCGAACCTTAAGGTTGCTTTAACTATAATTAAACTAATATTTACTAGCAATAATTCCCCATGGTTATCTCCTACGAGCTAAAAACAGGGAAGCAAAGACTGGGACGAATTGACGTTGACCCAGAGAATAAGATAGTTAGTTTTGCCTTCTTACTTGAGGAGAATTCGATAGCGGCAAAAAAAGAGATAGAAGACTACGCTAGAAGGCTCTTTCCTTTTCTACAAGAGGTAACACTAACAGAAGGATTTGATTTGGCAGGTAACTGTTCTGAGTTAAAATTAAATCTTTCTGACCATAACAACCTGCAAGCTGCGATTTCAGCTTTAGACGGTTATCACAGTTACAAAGGAAAAATACCGCAACGTTGCAGAGATGATATTGATGCAATATTCAAGATTGATCGTACCTTAGAGCGAGCTCATTTAAATCCTTCAGGGACAAAACAAGCTCTTTCCTCCCAGAGACAACTTGCATTAAACCAAGCTTTACAAACAGAGCTTGATAAAACCACTGCAGCCGATCTGATTCAAATCAACATTTTGCTTGAGATGGGAGCAGAAATTAACACCCAGGGAGAGCACAGTGGTTGGACAGCAGCGCATGTTGCAGCGGTACAAAATAATTTTGCAGTCATGCAAACCCTGCAAGAAAAAGGGGCGGATTTTAATCGACGCTCTAATTTAAATGCTAAGACCTCTCTTTTTTATGCGACTGAGCCGCAAATCGTAAACTTAATGCTTGCAGGAGGAGCCAGTCTCTCAGCAACCAATAAGGCTGGTGAACCAGCATGGCAGGTTTTAATTAGTAACCAAATAGTCAATTCAGAGATTTTGTTAAAACAAGAATTGGATAGAGGCAGTGAAGCCGACGGTAAAGTGATTCAAGCACTCATTGAAGCAGGAGCTTCTGTGTATACCCGAGGTAGTAAAGGCTGGACTCCCGCAGCGATAGCTATCAGAACCGATAATCATCAACTACAGGAATTTTGTAGTCAGCAGGGTGTGGACTTTCGTCAAAAAACATTTGCCGCTTATTTTCCCATACCTATCGTTGCAGAAATCACCGTTAGCAGTTTCGAACTGACTCAAGTATCCAGTTATGAGCTCTTGGGATTCGTTAACCAAGTCAATGAAAATTTAAAGAACCTCAATCAATTAATCGAAGCCTATAATCAGGAAAGTATTCCCGAAAAAAAATTAAACCTATTAAATGAAATATACCGAGAGCAAAAACGAATTGACGGCCTTTTCCCCACTGTTTATATCGAAGCCTGCCAGGATTACCGAGAAAAAATTAACGTTCAATTATTATCATCCATCAAAGAGCAGTTTTTTAATTTTAACCTTCAGACAGCAGCAGAGCATTTAGAGATCACAACCGATTTATGGCCCTCAGGCACGATACAGCGAATCATTGCTAATATGGCACCTCAGAAAGCCAATAGAATGATTGAAATTTTATCTAAAGGTGCCAATTTCAATAAATCGAAATTCGAAAATCTATTCCTCCCTGAAGAACCTGGTTATATGGAATTCAGAAACTTTTTAAGTGGCTATTCCATCAGTTTTTTAGGTGGAGAAAACTCTAAGAACTTTGAAATAAAAAAGCTAACGAGCAGTGAAAGATTTGTTTTAAAAGTAGAGAACCGTCTGGAGCAACCCAAAAGCCCCGATATTCATTTGCGAGAGCGCTCCTTAAAGGATGTGCTAACACCGATTACCGTTGAGCGACAAATCCGATCGGAAAACAGGAGCACAGGGAAGATCACAACAAGGACTTTGCTCGTTACAGAATATTGTGAAGGTGGCGATCTGCTAAGTTATGCCCGAAAACAGACCTCAGACGATGATAGAACTCAATCCGCGTTAACTATTTATAGTCAGATGGGTGAGATAATAGAAGGGATAAGGGCTGACGGTTGCGTATTTCCTGATATGAAAAACTCCAACTGGCTCATAGGCAGAGCTGGCTCATTAAAGATAGCTGATTCCAAGTCATTTTTATTTACGGATAAAAGCGGCAGGGTAGAGGTTGGTGCTGATAAAAATCGTTGGCACACATTATCATCCTCAAAGTATATGGATCCCCCTGAATTTGGTATGTGGGAATTAGGATTTAATGCGGATAAAATTCATTCCTATATGCTGGGAAAAAATCTGTATCAATTTCTAACTGGCTGTGATCATACAGCCTTCTTTAAACTGGGATCCCAAGGCACATGGCAAATTAAGCACCAGTTTACAGAGGAAGACTTCAATGCACCTGTCTTTCAAACTGAAGCTGGAAAAAAACTGAAAGAACTCATCCAGGAGATGGTAACTTATCGATCATCAGACCGTATTACAGTGCAGGAGGCGATCTCTAAGTTGCACCAAATAAAGGCTGAATTATTGGAACAAGAACAAAAGAAGGTCTATTTGTTGCAGCAAGAGAAAATGGCAGCTGAATTAGAAGTGACTGAAACAGCTAGAAAGGATTGCCGTCAATTTCTAAACGGCTTAGAACTCTACAAACTTGGCCATAATGATAGAGAAATAGATGCCCTTATCCGTGAAAAAAAGATGCAAATCAAAGCGGCAACAACGCAAACAGAACTGGCAGAAATTAAGGAAGAACTACAATCCAGCCTGCTAGACATAAAAGAAGAGATAAGACGGCATGAATTACAAACGAACTGTGAGCTGATTCTCCAAGATATTGAAAAATATAAATGCTGTAAAAACGATGTTGCAATGAAGCAATTTATAAAACAAAAAAGAGAAGAACTAAAAACGAAAAACGATGAAGCATCATTTATAGAAATAGAACATGATTTATTTTCTGCTCTTGCTATCGTCAAAGACAATCCAGTCATAAAGGAGATTCAAGAAGTAGTTAAGTCTTTGCGAGTAAGGAGCTCCTTTTTTACTGTTGGCATGCAAGCAAAAGCAAGTCGAATTGAAGCTGCCCTGGCAAACGTACCGATCATGGAAAGAGGAAATATTGTTCAGGGCAAGATAGCAACAACAAAACAGGTATTAACCGAAATGGCTTCTCATCGTACATTTTTTGGAAAAAAGGAGGCTCCTCTAACAAAAGATGGAGCTATAGATGAAAAAAAAGCCGCACAGACTTACAAACTTTTTAAGGGAAAATTTGCTGATACTAATGACAACACTCGATCTGAATCTGAACAAGAAGAAAGGCCCATTGATCAAATGGATATATAATCGTCTACAGAGAGGCCATCATGTCAATACGTTTTAAAGAATTGTCTACCCAACTGAATTTGAATGTAGAACATGACAATAATGAACAACTTCAAGCCTTGGAACATTGGTGTTATGAGCATATTTCGCGTGATATTCGTTATTTTGGTAATGTCGCTGAAAAACGTCAATCTTATTTATCGTTAGCAAAATATTATTTAGATGAATTTGTAGGAAGCATTCCAAAAAATAGTGCTGAAACTCCTAAATTTGATAACTTGAATGTCATCCAATATGCTGCCTATCGAGGCTATGACCATTATCTCAATTCTTTATCATTACCAAAGAATAAATGGGATGAAGCAACTATAGCAGGAATGACGCCTTTACATTTAGCAGCACTTCAGGGGCATGTTCATACTGTTCAAGTACTATTAGCTAAGGGAGCAAACCCAAACAAAGAAAACAACAATTCTCAATTGCCTATTCACTGTGCATTAACAGTAGCTATTGCTCATGAAAGCGATTTACTTAAGAGAAAAAAAGACATTTTCAGCCTATTAAAACCTTATATCCAAGATATTACACATCGAGACGATAGCGGCAATTCAATTTTGCATCATACGGTAATAAATGGGTTTTATGAGTTAACAAAAGAGCTCTTGGAAGAGAATCCCGAACTTGCTTTTTGCAAAAATAATTATCACCGTTTTCCCATTCATACTGCTATTTTAAATCAACAAACGCAGATCGCTCAGCTATTGCTTGCTATAAAAAAAGTGGCAACATTGACCGACGTTGAAGGTAGGGTAGCACTTCACTATGCAGCCTGTTATGGGAAACCAGATATGGTTCAATTATGTTGTGATGCAACTCCCGATATTAATATCCGTGATAGTTATGGAAAAACCCCATTAATTTTAGCTGAAGAAGCAAAGAATACCGAAGGAATAAATATCCTAATCACAAATGGAGCAGATGCTACTTTAACCGATTTTGGAATGGATTAAATGTCAATTAGCATTTAATCCATTAACAAAGATCAAAACTGAGAAGATCATTACCCCCAGCGTAAACTCTATTCTCGTGCAATAGTTTGGGCGACAACCAGCAATGTTCCAATTAAAAGCGCAGTATCATTGCGCTTTTAGTAGGGAAAGCTCATTCTCTTCTAGTGAAGACTCCATCCTCGCCTGGCAGTGTTTGCTATAGGAACGATAAAGCTCATAACCAGTGTAGGCGACCGCCAGCAATACAGCAGCCTCCCAGCAAACAGCAAACGTTCCAATTAGAAGCGCAGGCATCACTGTATTTTTCGTCAAGGTAAAAGCCAATTCATTACGCGCGTTTTGATATTGTTTTAAGGCAGCATCTTCACCCTGATTTGTCAGTTGTGCGTACTCAAGAATAAGGCTTTTTTCCTTATATTCTTTATATGCTCCATCGGATAAATACATTGCCACAGCAAAAGTACAAACCATATAGCAGGCCAAAACCATGACTGGCGCTGTAAACACCATTGAAGCCGAAAAACCTGCCATTAACAAAAAAGCAGCACTGGCATTAAACCAATAAGTCGCATTGCTGGCATCCCAGCTTAAGTCCAGTTGCCGTAACTGCTCCACAAGAACAACATAATGTTCATGCGCTGCAGGGTCATGTTCGATATCTCCCATCTCCTTAAGGTATTGCGAGCGTTTTGTTAGATATTCTTGCTTTTCCAAATGTTGCCGCCAGAGAATCAAGCAAACATCAAATAACAGAAATCCAGCCACTATCCATCCTGCAACCGGCGCTGAGATACCAAAAAACTCATTATAGTTCGTTACACAATTCACCGTACCCCAAACAATATCGTTTAAAAAGCTTGCATGTCGTTTATATACTTCATTAGTAAAACGTTTTTTCCAATCTAATTGCCGTTCTTTTTCACTGGCGTACCTGACGTGTTTAAGAACCATACCCGCGTTCATGATAAAGCGAATCGCAAAGAAGCCCACACTTAAAAAGCGTAAGACCCCATTCGGCTTTTCCAGAATATGAATGACATTGTCCACATCAATGTTTTTGCCAAGAACGTTACCAAGTTTTTCCAACCACTTCAGATCACGGGCCAACAGGAGGGAATTCTTTATTGTTGTACGACAAAAGTACCAATAAATACGATTTAAATTGTAAATCCCTACCTTATCTCTTAATTTGGACAGTTTTTTAGGTGTATCAATCAAATCAGCGATATCTGCTGCCAGTTTTTTCCCTAAAGCCGTGAAAAAACCATCATGATTAGTAGCAGCAACGGGAAGTCTGCCTTCGGTGCATAACATCTCTAAGTCGTTCAGTAAACCATTATACTCATCAATCTTAGATTGTTGCCTGTAAGCCTCATAATATAGCTTTAGCATCAAGCAGCAATAGTAACAATAAAAGCGAAATTCGTCGTTTTCTATGCCTTTTTGCTTAAGCGTTGCAAATAGCTGATTGAATTCTTTCTCAATCAACAACTTGTTGGTAGCAAGAAAACCGTAATCATGTTCTCTTGCCATTTGTCTGGCAAACTCAAATTTATCTGTCCCTCTGCCCTCACCTGAATCAAACCCTTCTGAGCTTAGATTAAGAACGCCCTTTTTATTCGTTGAAGATGAATCTTGTGATATCTTTTTCATCCCCCGAAAGAAAGCGTTCTTATCGTCTAAAAAGTCTTTATATTGGTTTTCGTATTTAGTTTGCCCCATGATTTTCAATCCATCAAAAAAATGCACAAAGAGATAAAAATACAAACCTACCATTGTCTCTGTATGAAAACAACGGTTTTTGTATTTATTTTTTTCATTTTGTTTGAATGAAGAATAACACCATGCCGAAAGTGAGTTGGTATCATTCTGCAACACTTAACGCCATATTCACTGAGGGCATTTGGTATCTTCTATATTGTTCACACAACGCAGATGATGAGTTAACTTAGAATACATGTCGTTTTGGACACACTTGTATCTTCTTTGGGCGGTATTGAGCGTTTTAGATTAATAAGTTTTGAAAGTAGTCGACTATAGAATTCCGTTTTTAATTCTAGTCCTTTACGGTAAAATGGAATACAACCCTCCGGAAGAAAGTTGTCTTGCGCTGTTTTCAAAAGTACGATTGTCGGTTTTTGATTGTGATAAGTCCTGTGGATTTGTTTAACAATTTTGCAAATATTCTCTTTATCCTCTCCTTCACATATAAGAAAAATATGCGGGATCCTCCAATAATACGCTTTGATTTGTGTTGTTACGTTTGATTCGTATGGATATTCGACGTTTAATAAAAAAGGGGATTGCTCATTTGAGAAGGGTAATTTTTTTACATAATCTACTATCTTAGGATCACCACACACGAAAATATCGATTCGCTCTTGAGGTTTAAAGTCCGGGATGTTTACTAAGGCTTGCTCAAATTTCATTTTGCTTCCAAATGAGCGCCAAAGCATATTATCTAAACTGATACGATGAAATGTTCTACAAACTTTACCTATGTTTCCCAAATCCTTAACTTCACCTTCAGTTCTCAGATTTTTTGGTGCCAAGAATGAAAAAATTTGCAAATAAATTTCTTCAGGAAGCCGAAATTTATTCTCTTGATTCTCTTCAAGCGTCTTGTTGTTCTTGTCACCGCGTTTCTTTCTCATGGCACAATGCCTTGCTTAAGTTTTTAAATTATCCTATTTTAACAAATATTTATTTAAAAAATATCGTGTTTGTTTAAAAAATTGACTGGCTTTTGAAAGGTCATCGTATTAATAAAAATACGCTTGCTATACTTAATCTTATAAATATGGATCAAAATTCTTTATCTGATTGCATTGATAGATTGGGTTATGGTAGATAATTGTTGTTCTTCCTTAATACAAAATAATGAGTTTTTTATTAACTTACTTGCCGATTTAGGTATTCTCGTTGATAAAATAACTGGGCATCTGTACTACATGAAATCTTTTAAACCTTTAAAGCTCTGTGTTGAGGTAATTTTTGTTCGACACGGTGAAACATATGGTAATTGTGGGCAAGTGACTGCTGATGGAACAATTGATAGGGAAATGGTCAATGCTGATATCATTAATCAAGAGCATCGAGTTTTTCAAGGGAGTGCCGATACTGAAATTAATCAATTGACTAAACGTGGTGAGGAGCAAGCACTTTCTTTAGCCCAAAAGTTAAATGAAATTTGTATAGACAATTGGAAACCCGATGTTATTTTAGCGAGTCCATCAACACGAGCGATAAAAACCGCCTTACCTTTTATTCAGTTATGGGATTATTCTGTGCTTCCCCTCATTTACAAAGGGGTTCGAGAAATATCTTTTGGTACATGGGAAAACAAAAGGCTTTGCGATTTTCACCGCTCTCATTCTTGTTATTTGTTTTCGCAACATCAACATGCGCTAATTAAAGCAGAATCTATTGCACAATACCCAAATGCAGAAAATTTTGCTGAGCTTATCTTTAGAGCGTATTCCGTGTTACACGAATTAAATACTACATTTACGAAAAAAAGAGTAATTATTTTTTCACATACTCTTTTTGGAGCCGCTTGTCTAATCGTTTTAGGAAAGGGACAATACTATGAAGGACATGAGTACTTGGCATTTGATGGAAGGCGCAAGGATGGTAGTTACTATACAATGCCTAATGCCGAGCCAGTTAAATTTTGGGATTAATTGAGGTTTAATAGATTTGGGAAGCAAAGATTAATTTATTGAGTGTAGAACTTTCGATTGTATTACTGCTTTCCCTGTATCATTTTGACAATGATTTCCACCGATGGGACAAATTAACAATTACAGATCCGTTATCGATTTTACTTACCAATACAAAAACTAGAAAAAATCCTACCTAATAAATCATCCGAAGTGAACTCACCAGTAATTTCGCCCAAGGCTTGATGAGCAAGGCGCAAGTCTTCTGCTAAAAGTTCTCCCGCCCGATGTTGATGTAATTGTTCTTGTCCGCTGATTAATAATTCTTTTGCGCTATCCAAAGCCTGTAGATGGCGTCTTCTGGCTAAAAACTGTCCTTCATTAGGTTGATAACCCACAACCTCCTTTATTTTCTCCTTTAGTAACTTAAGTCCTTCTCCCGATTTTGCCGAGAGATAAACGGCGTGTTCTTCCATTTTCGCTGGTAGATTAAGGTAATCTATTTTATTAAACACTTGAATGATCGGTACCTCTTCAGGCAAAGCCTTACGAATCTCTTCACTTAAACCAGCACTGGCTTCCATTTGTGTAATATCAATAATCATAAGCACGCAGTCAGCGCGGCTAACTTCCTGCCAAGCGCGTTTAATTCCTTCTTTTTCTACCAAATCCTCACTGTCTCGAAGACCTGCGGTATCAATAACATGCAAAGGAATATCATCAAGCAAAATGTTTTCGCGCATGACATCACGAGTCGTTCCGGCAATGTCAGTAACAATAGCAACATCACGACCAGCCAAAGCATTTATCAAAGTGGATTTTCCAGCATTTGGCCGACCAGCAATGACGATTGCTAAGCCCTCGCGTAGAATAGCTCCTTGAGAAGCACTGGCACGAATAGCGATTAGCTTCTGCAAAATATCCGCCAACATGGCTGCTACACGACCATCACTAAGGAAATCAATTTCCTCCTCAGGAAAATCGATTGCTGCCTCTACAAAGAGCCGTAAACGAATAATGTCCTCATTTAGCTCATGAATTTTTTTGGAAAAATCACCTTGTAACGACCGTATGGCTAAGCGTGTGGCTGTCTGTGAACTTGCCTGGATTAAATCCGCGATAGCCTCTGCTTGTGTAAGATCGATTTTATCATTTAGAAAAGCCCGTTCAGAGAACTCACCAGGTCTAGCTAATCGTGCTCCCAATGCCACTGCCTCCACGAGCAAGTTATCGAGAACCAAAGGCGAGCCGTGCACTTGTAGTTCAACGACATCTTCGCCCGTAAATGAGTTGGGAGCTGCAAAAAAAATAGCTAATCCTGTATCGATAATTTCAGCTTTTCTATTTTTAAACACACAATAGGTAGCAACTCGTGGCAGCAATGCCTTGTTGCTATTCAACGTTAAAGCAATGGTGTAAGCAAGAGAGCCAGAAAGACGAACAATTCCTACTCCACCACGACCAGGTGGGGTAGCAATCGCAATGATCGTATCGCTATACATTTATTTCGCAGGTATCAATGTCTTCTTGGGTTTATCATCACTGTACTTACGAGTGATATACCACTGTTGCAAAATGGACAAGGTGTTATTTACTATCCAGTATAGCACCAGACCCGCCGGGAAATTCCAGAATAATGCAGTAAATAGGATAGGTAAAAACATCATCAACTTGGCCTGCATTGGATCTGGGGGCGCCGGGTTTAGTCTTTGCTGAATGAGCATCGTACCCCCCATAATAATGGGTAATACATGATAAGGATCAGCCACAGCTAAATCTTTTATCCAGAAAATAAAAGGAGCTTGTCTTAATTCAACACTTTCAAGTAACACCCAATAAAGTGCAATAAAAACAGGAATTTGAATAAGAATAGGTAAGCAACCTCCCAGGGGATTAACTTTTTCCTGACGATATAACTCCATCGTTGCTTGACTCATCTTGGCTTTATCATCGCCATAACGCTCACGTAACGCTTGCAGTTTGGGCTGGAGTTTGCGCATTCCTGCCATGGATTTATAGCTACTTGCTGATAAACGGTAGAATGCCAGTTTGATTAAAATCGTTACAATAACAATTGCCCAGCCCCAGTTACCAACAATGGCGTAAATCGCTTTCATGACTGAGAATAACAGTGATGAGAGAAACCAAAGCCAACCATAATCAACAGTTAAATCAAGACCTGGGGCAATGGTCTGTAGCACACTTGTAATTTCAGGGCCTACATAAAGCTTAGAACCAATTTCTTTTTGCGCACCAGGTGCAACAATGATGGGTTTGCTAACAGTCCCAATGGTGTAGTCATTGTTTAACGCTCTGGTATAAAACACATTTTCACTGTCTTGGTTAGGGACCCAAGCAGTCAGAAAATAATGCTGCTGCATCGCAATCCAACCACCTTTGGCATTTACATTTAAATTGGATTTGACCATATTAGGGAAGGTCACCTTTTGATAACGATGTTGCCCAGGATTGGAATAAGATGCGCCAGTGTAAGAACCGATATGAAATATACTGGACTTGTCCTCTTGTGGGGAGGTTCGCAGAAGTTGAGTATTCATGTACCCTTTCCACGTAGATGAACTTTGGTTGTTAATAATGTAATTTACCTGAATTAAATAACTCCCTCGCGTGAATATGAATTCTTTTTTGACATCCAAGCCTTCTGGGGTCTTCCCCGTTAAGGTAACTGTTAAATTCTTTGCGCCTTCAGTCAACTCATAATTTAGCTTCGGACTGGTGAAGTTCAAATTAACATTTTTTACGTTTTGTCCTTCGGGAATAAATAAACTACTGTTGGCAACATAACGTTGATTGGCTTGATCTTGTAAGATCGTTGTTGGCTTATTTTTCTCTTCGACACTGACCGGATAGTCAAGCAGTTGAGCACCAATCACATCACCATGAGCGATATCAATTTCTATATCTAAAACGTCTGTCTTGACTCGAATCACCTTAGCGGTTTTTACGGGGCCATTCTCGCCTTGAATCACTTGTTCTGGTTGGGTTTGTGTCTGGTCAACAGCTTTAGTGCTTATATCAGGCAACAAGCTACCATTTTTAGCCGACACAGTAGTAGGCTGACTTGCAACAGGCTGAGCAGGAGGTGGATAATCTTGTTGCCAGTTCATCCACAGAGAGTAAACAACCAGCGCTAAGGCTGCATATAGAATGACACGTCGTATATCCATCAAGGCTTCTCTTCGTTAGGTAATACAGGATCATAGCCACCAGCGGCCCAAGGATGGCAACGCAACAGTCTGCGACAAGCTAACCATCCTCCTTTTACAACACCAAAATGCTTTATTGCCATAAGGGCATACTGGGAACAACTAGGGTAATATCGACAACAGGGTTTCATGATAGGGCGTAATAGTAACTGATACAAAACAATAGGCAAGCAAATCAAGTTGCGAATAAGGCGATTAATTTGTCCCATGTCTTACCTAATTTGACAATAAGTGTTTTGTTTTCTATTTCTACTACCCCTGGCCTTGCCAAGATCACTACATCGATAGCAGGCAATTGTTTCACGCGGAATGTTTCACGCAGTATACGCTTCAAGCGGTTGCGATCATGCGCTTTTGGTATTATTTTTTTTGATAAAGCCAATCCGAGTCGGGCATACCCCAGAGAATTTTTACGATATAGAATAATCAACTCCGAGGTTACCACCTTTTTTGCTTGAGCAAACACGTAATCATAATCACTCTTTTTCAGTAACCGGCGTGTTTTATCAAAACAATTCACTTAAGCAGATAAACGTTTACGACCTTTAGCACGACGACGCTTTAACACCAATCGACCACCACGAGTTGACATGCGCTGACGAAAACCATGATCGCGTTTGCGCTTTAGATTACTGGGTTGGAATGTGCGTTTCATGATAAACCTGTTGTTAATTAAATTTTTAAGGTTGGCAATGATAGAAAACTTTGCATCAGCTGTCAAACGCTGAGGTGTAATTAAAACTGCGATGGAGGACCCCGAGACACTGATCTCAAACGTAAACACGTTCAGATAGATAAGATGTGCGAAAAAGAGCCTTCCCCCATGACCATCATTAGAATCAAAATCGCGGTTGGTAACAAAAATTAGATAATTTTATTTTGTTAGCTTGTTCTTATTATATAGCCTTACATTATTGTGGTTAATAAAAATAAATTATTTAAAAACATAAAGATAGATGATTTTTTTGCTGTGTATAAGCTCTTTTTTTATCCTGTAATAATCCACTTCAATCGGTATCCTTTTTTTTTGAGTGAACGAATAATGACAAATTATCCTCTTCATTTTATTAAGCTTATCCCATGTTTATCCACTGAGGAGTAAAGTCCCTGAAAAAATCAGTTGCTTAACCAGAGTCTATAAATTATTCCATTGATAACTGTGGATAACTCTGTTTTTTTACTCAGCTCCTTGTATAATCGCACTATTACCGACAATGCTTTTTAAAGACTATCGTTAACGCTGTACGCATAATTAGCTTTCTATATTTACTATTGATGATTCTAAGCACTATTCCCTTGCTACCTGGGTCTATTCAGTGGCAATATTTTATTATGGTGTTTGCATCTTGTTGCGAGCCCTTCAGAACATGAGGAGTGTTT